>CAZSGZ010000426.1:0-2500 GCA_964606455.1 uncultured Spirochaetales bacterium | reverse complement strand
TTCGGTGAAGCGGCGCGGTACGCTGAGGAACAGGCCGCCGCGGGAGGCGGGCAGGAGGAGTTTTGGCTCACCCAGCAGGCGAAGGCCGTAAACCGGGAGGGTGACCATGCGGCGGCACTGGACTTGGCCCGCCGGGCTTTAGACCGTGCCCCGTCCAACCCCTACGCCTTGGCCGCGGCGGCGGATGCCCTCCTCGCCTTGAAGCGGTATGGGGAAGCTCTCGATTACTATGAAGAGATAGCCGATCATCCCCGGCTTTTTCGGCAGGGGAGGCGGGGTGTTTTGGAGAGTTTGACGGGCTTGAAGGAGTGGGAGAAAATTCTCGACCGTGTCTCCGCCTGGGACCTTCCGGAAGAGCAGGCAATCCCGAAGAAGGTAAGCGCCCTCCGTTCCTTAGGCAGGAACGAAGAGGCGTCGGAATACTGCAGACGGTGGCTTGAACTGAAACCCCACCACCCTCCGGCGCTGTGGGAGTCCGCCGAAATCGATATTGAGGTAAACGGGCTGGAAGCGGCAACCGAAAAGGCCGGCCGCCTCGCCCGCATCCCCTCGCTGCCGCAGATATACCGGGAAATATACGCTTCTCTCTGCCGCAGGAGCGGCCGGGACGAAGACGCCATCAGCGCCTACGAAGCCATCGGGGCACAAGGTGAACAGGGCAGGATCCAAAAGAAAAAGGCCTTTACCCTGGCAAAAAGCGGCCGGGAGGAGGAAGCACTGCCGATGCTCGAGGAGCTGTTAAAACGGGAACCCGCGGACAGGTACCTGCACGCGAGTTACGCCGCCGCATGCGGGAGGATCGGCGAGCTGGAGCGGGGAATCAATTTCTACGGCAAACTTCTCACGCTTCATCCGGAAGAAAAATCGCTCTACGGCCGGATAAAAGGCTTAAAAAAGCGGCTGATGGAGAAGAAATGACAATTAACGATATTATCGAAGTACCGCCGGTCCAAACCGTAGTCCGTCTCGAAGAGGGACGAAACAGTCCGAAAGAAATTGCCGCGAGCTTTGTGCTTACCGCCGAGGTGCGGGCCCATCTAACGGTCATCGCGGAAGCATTGGCCGACAGCCGGGGGCAGGGCTATTTTCTCCAGGGCGATTTCGGATCGGGCAAGTCCCACTTTTTAGCGGCCCTGTATGCCTGGCTTTCCGGTACCGCGGATGCCGAGGGGCTGTCCGCGTCTTTCGGGGCCTTCGGTACAAACGGGGGTAATTCGAGGCGCGTGCTGCCCGCGGCGGTCTCCCTTGTCGATTACCGTGCCGAAACCCCCTTGGAAACGGTCCTGTTAGAGGCGATCGAGCGCGCCGCCGCGGAAGCGGGAAAGGAACTATCTCCCGGCCGGAAGGAGGAGGACCGGAAAGAAACTTTTGAGCGGGTATTTACGGAACTCGATGCGTCGGGTTTTTCCGGTCTGGTCCTGCTGATAGACGAATTGTCCGAGTTTATGCGTTCGAAACCGAACGCCGGCGCGTTGAATGAAGACGCCCGTACGCTTCAGTTTCTCGGAGAGTTTACCCAGAACCACCCCCTCTGGATTATTGCCGCCGTTCAAGAGAGTATCGAGAGTACCGGCGACATAGCACGTGCCATTATCAGGAAAATCAAGGACCGGTATCCCGTCAAACTTACCCTATCGACGCTGCATATCCGCGACCTCATCTCCCGGCGTTTGGTCCGGAAAAAGCCCGGCGCGGATGATGCCGTCCTCGCGGTATACGAAGAGTATCGGAAACAGTTCCCGGGGTTTGACTGTTCCTTTGACGAGTTCCGTCAGCTGTATCCGGTCCACCCCGATACCATCGGCCTTCTGGACGGATTGGGGGATCTCTTCAGCCAGCACCGGGGAATCGTGGACTTTGTCTGTTCGAGAATCGGAGGGGACCGGCGGAGGAACATCCCCTCGATTCTCGACCGCCCGGCACGGGAACTGCTCGGGCCGGACAGTATTTTCGATCATTTTGCTTCCCGGCTGGCCGAGTTCTCCGCGTATAATATCTATCCCCGGCACATCGTCCCCCATTTGGACCGGGAAATTGACAAGCACATAGCGAACGGGGAGGACCGTCACATCGCGAAACGGATTATACGGATGCTGGTCCTCTACCGGATCCATCCTACCGCCGATATCCCAAACGCCGGCAAACTTGCCGAATTGGCCGCCTGCGGTTTGGATGCCCCCGAATTAAACGCGCTTTTTATAGTGGAAGCGCTCCTCGATCCGCTGGCTTCGGTCAGCCGCTTTTTACACAAACGGCAGCCCGTTGATGGTAATCCCGCCCTGCGGGTATACGAAATTTCGGTGGAAGAGGATTCGGGAAAGGTCTTGGAAGCGCGGATCGAGCGGCTTCAGAAAGAAATTTCCGACGACGACAGCCGTCTTGTAAGCGAAGCCCTGCTGGGACTTCCCGAATCCGACTCCTGGCCCGGACCGGCATTGGCCCGGGAAGGGCTTAAAAAAGAAGTGGAATGGAATTTGAGCAGGCGCAGGGGCTTTGTCCG
>CAZSGZ010000425.1:0-2509 GCA_964606455.1 uncultured Spirochaetales bacterium | reverse complement strand
TTCTCCCGCGAGGGGCGTACGGAAAACCCTGAATATGAGTGGAAGCTGCTTTCCTGTGTTCCCTTTGAAGTGTTTCGGGAGGAATATGTTCCCGGCAGGCGCCGTGCCGTTATTACTTCCCTTTTAGCGGGATGTGCCGTTTTCGGGATGATGCTTGTTTTCAGTTTAAACCGGCGGCGTCGTCTTGCGGCGGAAGAGGAACTTCGGGAAGAGGCATCGATATTTTCAGGTAATCCCGCTCCGGTACTAAAAATTACCGGTGACAAAAAAATTGCGGCCGCCAACCCAGCCGCGGCGGTCCTGTTCCGGCAGGAAGTGCTTGGTAAAAGCATCGATGAATTTCTCCCGGGTTTCGAGCTTGCCTACTGGAAATATACATCCGGGGAGCAGTTTATTCAGTTCGAAGAGACTGTTCATGAGCAGACATATCTCTTTACCTTCAATCCCGAGAGCATCGATACCGATGGCTCCGTCATTATTTACGGTACCGATATTTCCAACCGGAAACAGATCGAACTCGAACTTGCGAAATTGTCGAAAGCCGTGGACCAGAGCGCGAATACCATCGTTATTACCGACACGAAGGGAAATATTACCTTTGCAAACAAGGCCTTCGAAAAAACCACCGGCTACAGTATTGAAGAAGCCCTCGGTCAGAATCCGAAAATACTGAAAAGCGGGGGCCAGTCCCAGACTGTGTACAATGGTTTATGGGAAACGCTCCAAGCCGGCGGGGCCTGGCACGGGGAGTTTCTCAATCGGAGAAAAGACGGTTCTACCTACTGGGAGGACGCGGTCATTTCGCCGGTCCGCGACAACAGCGGCCGGGTGGTCAGCTATTTGGCCGTTAAGGAGGACATTACCCAGCGAAAGATTGCCGAGGAAGCGCTGAAAAATGCCAAGGAGGAGGCGGAAATTGCAAACAGGCTGAAAAGCGAATTCTTAGCCAATATGTCCCACGAAATACGTACACCGATGAATGCCATCATCGGGTTTACCGATCTGCTGCTGGATGAGGAGGCGGACCCGGAACGGCGGGAAAAACTTGAAATGATAAAAAAATCGGGACGAAACCTTCTCAATCTTATTAACGACATCCTCGATTTTTCAAAGATAGAAGCCGGGAAGGTGGAAATTGAAAATCAGATTTTCAGTCTTGAACGTACGCTGAACCATATAAAAACCATGTACGATGTCGTCGCGGATGAAAAGGGGCTGACTTTTTCTTTGGAAAGGGAGGAGAGTGTCCCGGTAATGGTCTATGGTGATGAACTGAGGCTGAACCAGATCCTGTTGAATGTGGTCAGCAACGCCTTCAAGTTTACCGAAAAGGGCTTTGTTGCCGTCAAGTGCCGCTATGAAGAATCCGAGCTTGTAATCGAGGTAGCCGACTCCGGTGTTGGAATTGAGGAAAGCAAGCTGGAGTCTATTTTTTCCGCTTTCGAACAGGCGGACAGCTCTACGGAACGGCGCTACGGCGGCACCGGGCTCGGGCTTGCCATTTCCCGGCGGCTTGCCCGGTTAATGGGGGGAGACATCGGCGTGGTCAGCACTCCGGCAAAGGGAACAACATTTACCGTTCGCATGCGGTTCCCGTCTGCCGGCAGCGGCCGGCCTGCCGCCGGGAACGCCTTAGCGGACCGGCAGGGTGAAAACGTGCGGCGGGAAATCGGAGAACAGATGGTCCGAAACTGGCTGCGGCAGATGCAAAACGATAAGGATATGGAAGCAATCCTCTACGAAGGCATACGCGAATTGCCGAACAAATTGGGGAAACTCGAGGATGCCGTCGTGAAAAACCGGGAACGGGACATCCGTTTTATCGCCCACGATTTGAAAGGTTTTTCCGGCAACCTGAACATGTCGGAAATCTATGAAAAAGCACGTGCCGTTAACGACGAAATTGACAAGGACAATTATTCAATTACGTTCATACGGGGAGTAACGGAAGATTTGCGCCTTCTTGTCGATTCTATTCCTACCGATTACCTCGTAGGGAGGAAGCACGGCGGCCGGCTCGATTTGGCTAAATTGAAGTCCGATTACGCCATTCTGTTAGCGGAGGACAATGAAATAAATCAGCGTTTGATAAAAACCTATCTGAAAGGGATCAATCTGCAGTGTGATATTGCTCCGAACGGGAAAATCGCATTGGAAAAACTTGAAAGCACAAACTACGATCTGCTGCTTTTAGATATGCAGATGCCGGTCCTAGACGGCGAAGAAGTTATTGCCCGGGTACGGAGGGATGGGAAGTTTGCCGAGTTATACGTCATTGCCCTTACAGCCCACGCGATGAAGGGAGACGCGGAAAAATACATCAACCTCGGGTGTGATGATTATCTTTCGAAGCCGGTTGACCGGAATCTGCTGTACGAGAAGATACAGAACCATATTATTCGGGTCCACAAAAAAATGTCCGGGGAGGAAATGCCGGTAAACGCCTCCCTCGCGGAAGCGGTATCGGCACACGCGGAGGATGTACGGACATTGGTTGCTGAACTGGAAG
>CAZSGZ010000424.1:2187-2533 GCA_964606455.1 uncultured Spirochaetales bacterium | reverse complement strand
TTGAAGTCAACGGCAAATCCGTAGGCGTTGGTTCCATGATTACTTCTGCAAATGATTCCGGCGATGCAAACTTAGGCCTCACAATCGGCCTCGACGAAGCGGTAGTTCCCGGCTTGACAGTTTCCGTTCTTGTTAACGAAGCAAGCCCCGCCGCGGATGTTGACGACGACTATACCACCTTCGAAGAAGAAGGCGACCGCGACGCTGATATTTCCGGTGCTGTTATCGGTACCGAACTGAACGTCGGCTACACCGCTGATCTCGGCGGCATGTCTATCGGTGCTATGCTCGAGTTTGGTGTTATTGATTTCTCCGATTTCGGAAACAGCATCGTTATCGGCCTTAC
>CAZSGZ010000424.1:0-2177 GCA_964606455.1 uncultured Spirochaetales bacterium | reverse complement strand
CTCCGACTTTCTCCATGCCCGACGTTGCGGGCCTCAACGCGAAAGTTGAGTTCAACCTGCTTACCGGTGCCGACCTCGGTATGGGCTTAGGTGCTAACGTAGGCGCTTCAATTATGGGTATCAGCCCCTCCGTATCGTTCTATTATAAGAACGCTGCGTACGGCGGCGACGACTCTTGGACAACATACTACGACGGCGAAACAGCTTCCGTGGACGAACTTGTTACCGAAGCTGATGTTTCCAGCGACAGCGTTACACAGACCAGTTTAATGGCTGAGTTCAACTCAACCGACGCTGCTGATGCTACTGCTCTTGCCGCTGATCTGGCCGTGGATCTTTCCGGCCTCATGGGCATGAAACTTATTACCTTAGGCCTCGGCACGGATTTCTTCCTCGCTACTCCGGGATCCTGGGGTATGGACGGAAGCCTCGGACTGGACTTCTCAGAAGTTCTCGGTCAGCCTCTGACCGTAAGCTTTGCAATGGGCCAGTACAGAGACAACGATCTTACCTGGGCCGGTACTATCGGCTACACCTATGCTGAACTTTTCAATGCTTCTTTCACTATTGAACAGACAGAAGCTGACGTTGTAGGCTACAGCTTAGGCGGAACAGTATCCTTCTAATTTTAATTAGATAGATACGTCGTTTGATTATTACCCCCGCCCCCTCTTTATTGAGGGAGCGGGGTTTTTTTTTGCTCTGTGTTGTGCTACATTCATTGAAGTGGAGTACATTATGAAAAAGCATAAAATTACTATCCTATTTTCCATATTAATTCTCACAGCCGGAGTAAGCATTGGGGGGGCACAGGACCTGGAGTGGACTATGCAGACACATCCGAAGGAGATCTATAAACTTGGTCCGGATATCGACGCTTATACGGAGCAGGGCTACGTACCCTTCGGCTTAGGCGCTATTAATAATAGCCTGGTTACCTTTTTTATGCGGGGAGAGGGTATATATTCCGAACTCTGGCAGTTGAAGTGGTACCACAGCAGTGAGGAAATTGAAGCGGGGGTTAACGAGGAAATTGCGAAAGGTTTCGTGCCCTTCGGGATATCGAGTACCGATTTCGGGTTTTTTATCTATTACATTAAATCAGGCTGGAAAACAGAGGAGTGGTCCTTTATCGAGTCTCCGGCGAATAAGGACGGTATTGTGCGGGCAATTACCCGGTATCTGAAAAGCGGGTTTTTACCCGTGGGCATTACCCGGGTGGGAACCAAATACTGGACCCTGGTTACCAGCTACGACAAAGCGGTGGTGGACTCCGTCGGTGTGGAGACCTACGGGCTGGATTCTCCCGACCTGCAGAGCGGCATTAATGCCGTCATACGGGAAGGCTTTCTGCCATACGGCATTATGATAGATGAAGAGGACGGAGTAGAGAAACTCTTCGTGCTGTACGTGAAGTTTTTAACAGAATAGCTTCTATATTTTGTAGTAGTTGCCTCAGGCGCTTGTTTTTTCTTTAGCGGAAACGCTTTTTTCGTATAACAATTCAGGATCTAGGTCTGCGCCGTTTTCCCATTCAATGGTGTCAAAACTTACATGAACGGTATTGAAAAGCTGTGTTTTTTGAAGTTCTGAAAAAATACCCTTAGAAAGGTACGGTTTTGCATCAAATATTCTTTTTTCATTATTTTCAAATGTAAGTTCCAAGAAAAAATCTTCTAACGGCTTTACATCAATAATTCCTAAATACATCGTACCATACAATAATTCTGCTATTACAGTAAGAACTTAAACAGCGACATCAGTGTCGCGATTACCGTGAAGCCCGCGGCGGAG
The DNA here is from genome assembly GCA_964606455.1 of uncultured Spirochaetales bacterium. Classification (GTDB taxonomy): domain Bacteria; phylum Spirochaetota; class Spirochaetia; order SPDA01; family CAZSGZ01; genus CAZSGZ01. The sequence goes on along the minus strand of CAZSGZ010000424.1, from coordinate 383 downwards.
AAAATTATTGTCGAATTAAAGCGGCTGTTCATCTGGCTCTGCATTGCATCAAACCGTTTGTTTACATCGTCAAACCGCTTATCGACAGCTTCGAACCGTTTGTTTACGTCGTCAAACCGTTTATCGACAGCTTCGAACCGCTTGTTTACGTCGTCAAACCGTTTGTCCATCTGTGTTTGCAGCGCTTCGAAGCGTTTGTCCATCTGCGTTTGCAGCGCTTCGAAGCGTTTATCCATCTGCGTTTGCAGCGCTTCAAAGCGTTTATCCATCTGTACTTGCATGGTCTCGAAGCGGTCGTCCATCTGTACTTGCATGGTCTCGAAGCGGCCGTCCATGGCACTGAAGCGCTGTTCCATCAGTTTAAAGCCGTGGTCCATCCGTTC
>CAZSGZ010000423.1:0-2536 GCA_964606455.1 uncultured Spirochaetales bacterium | reverse complement strand
TAGACGATGCCCTGCATGCAGCCGGCAACCTGCCCGCGGGTCCTGATGTTTCCTGGTGTACTCCGGGAACAAAGGCGGCGCACAAACAGCTGAAGCATTTTATCGATACCGGGCTCCGGGACTATTCCGAACAGCGGAACGATCCGAACCGCCCCGCAACATCGATGCTGTCCCCCTATCTTCATTTCGGTCAGATTGCGGCCGGAAGAATAGCTCTCGAAGTCGACCGGACTGCACGGGAAACCGAAGGATTATGGGAAGCGGCCGATGACTATATAGAGGAACTCGTCGTCCGGCGGGAGCTTTCCGACAATTTTTGTTTTTACAACGAAAACTACGATTCGGTAAAGGGGTTTCCCGACTGGGGTATGAAAACTCTGGAGAAGCACCGCTATGATGAACGGCCTTATCTCTATTCCCGGGAACAGCTCGAAGCAGGGGAGAGCCACGACGACCTCTGGAATACCGCCCAGCGGCGCCTCGTCGAAAAAGGGACGATGCACGGATTTTTACGGATGTACTGGGCGAAAAAAATCCTGGAATGGACGGAGTCGTCGGAAGAGGCGATGGAGTACTGCCTCGAGTTCAACGATTCCTATCAGCTCGACGGGAGGGACCCGAACGGATATACCGGCATCGCCTGGGCCCTCGGAGGCGTTCACGACCGGCCCTGGAAGGAGCGGGAGGTCTTCGGGACGGTACGCTACATGAATTATAAGGGCTGCAAACGGAAGTTCGATGTGGCGGCATACGTAGAGAGGGGCGGAAAACCGGAGATGTTATAGGAAATGGATTGTCCGTCCGGTCTTGCTGATCGTTCCTTCCTTCTGTAAATCGCTTATTACCTGCGACAACGACGGCCGGGCCACGCCGAAGTAGCGGGCTAACTCTTCGATACTGACAGGAAGGGTAACGGAATCGCTGTTTCCGGTTCTAAGCGTTTCCAAATAGAGAAGAAGCTTTTCCCGTATCGTCCTGCACGAATGGAACGAAACGCGTTCGGTCAGATACTCGATTCTGTTCGAGAGCAGCCCGAGAAAATTGGAAAGGAAAGCGGCACTGTGCTGCAGATAGGTAAGTACAGCATTCCTGGGGATGTATACTACCCGTACCGGCGTTTCAGCTCGAAGTGAGACTGGAAGCCTGCCTTCGTCGAGAAAGAGAAAGCCGGGTGCAACGGGAAAGGGGGCCTGAAACCTGCCGAGAGACACGGCCCTGCCGGAATAATCGTTCATTTCCGACGTACATGTGCCTTCAAGTACGATTGCACATTCGGTGTAGCTGTCACCCTGCCGTAAAACAAGGGCGTCTTCCCGAAACAATTGCAGATACGCGCCCGAACCGGTAAGAAAGGATTCGATTTCCGTATCGGGCATTCCGGAAAACAGGTCCATCCCGCGGATCTGCGGCAATAAAAGTTGAAAATTTTCCATTTGTGTAAGATATCTTACATATTTATTCTGTTTTTTCAAGCATTTTTTGTAGCAGGAGGTGCTTCATGAGTAGTAATGAGAGGAATTCACTTTTTCTGCGGGTGATGCTGTTTGTTGCAGCCGTTGCCGCTGTTGTAGTCCTTAGTTTTGTAATCGGGCAGAAAATTCGGCCGATGTTTCAGCCGGCAGGGCCCGGCCCGGCACAATTTTCACCCGCGGCGAGGCCGCAAGGGGCGGCACCCGCGCTAGATTTCAAAGCCATGCGGTTTATCATCGTTAAATTCGCGGCCTGGTTTGTTTTCATTGTCCTTACAGCTGTTTTTTTACGCCGGGGAAACTGGAAGCGCCGGGAAAAATTAACAATGTACGGGATATCCCTGTTTATCTTCGGCGTCTTCTTCGGTACCGAACCGTCTCCCATGCACCCTGTAAAGGATTTTATCTTCCGCCTCGGAGCGATGGGAAAACCGGTGGTGCTGTTTCTTGTCTTTTTTCTCGTTCTCCTTATTATTTCGATAATTCTGAATCGTTCTATCTGTGCCTGGGGGTGTCAATTCGGCGTGCTGCAGGATTTTATCCACCGCCTGTTTCGAAACAAAAAAGACACGAAAAACATCGTTACCAAGTATAAGCCGCCGTTCTGGGTGGGCAACACGGTCCGGATTTTGACATTCACAGCGATGGTTGTCGCGGCCTTTGCCTTTTCCTACGATGTAATCGGCGTGTTCGATCCGTTTAAAATATTCAATCCGAAGGCGATCGGCATCGGGGCGGGTATTTTTATCGGTATCGTTGCCGTATCTTCCATTTTTATCTACCGCCCGTTTTGTCATTTTTTCTGTCCCTTCGGACTGATCAGCTGGCTTGCTTCCCGGTTAAGCATTATCAGAATCAGGATCGACCGGGAAAAATGCACCGAGTGCCGGGTCTGTGTTGCCGCGTGCCCGTCCCATGCAATGAGGGGCATCTACGACGGGAAGAAACTGCCGCCTGACTGTTATACCTGCGGCAGCTGTATTACGTCTTGTCCGACGAAGGCAATTACACTCTCGGGCAGACGGAAGGCAGGCAGCGGCGGCTAACCTTCCGCGAACACGCGGCCT
>CAZSGZ010000422.1:0-2537 GCA_964606455.1 uncultured Spirochaetales bacterium | reverse complement strand
TTAGACCGCTGTATATGGTAATATCAGGGGAAGAATTTACGATCCAGCCTTGTCCTTCATCTTGGAATGCCCGTGCCATAATCGAAGTTTCCGGAGTAGGATCACTTACATAATACAAATACATGTCGTCTCCGGTAGTCCGTTTATACATCGGCCTCCCGTTTTTTTCTCCTGCCTCAATGTAAAAGCCTTTTACATCATATTCTCCATCATCCAGCACCATATACCCAGAAACAACCTCCGGCGGGTAATTTCCCGAGCCGGTTAGCGATATTGTCAGCGGTTCGGTGATTCCCTCGGCCGTTACCGTAACGGTCGCTTCGATGGTTCCGGATGCCTGGGGGTGGAAATCGCCGGTGACTGTTGTTTCAGTACCGGGTTCGATGGTTAGCGGCATCGCTTCAGTGGTAATTGTGTAGTTGGTCGTATCCGATACAACCGCCTCTGAAACTGTAACAGCTTCGGTCCCCGTATTTGTCATTGTAACCGAAAGCTGCTTTGTCCCGGATTCCGCTTCGACCATACCGAAATCGATGATTCCTCCCTCCGAGGACAACTGCAGTATTTCGGCTAAATCGACGGCCCCGGGGGCCTCTACCCGGTTGTTACAGCCGGTATAGAAGAAAAATACCGACAGCAAAATACATAAGCTTGTTATTATCTTTGCCAGCAACTTTTTTTTATGCATGATATTACTCTCCTCCACCTATAAATTATAGCACGATTTAGTCCATTTTGTATTAAAAACGGGTTAATTTGTGCGAATTTAGGGGCCGGTGTCGAGGGTAAACAACCTGCCGAGCCCGCTTTTACCCCATAGGGTATATTTACATTTTTTACCTTGTAGGGTATATTTTACAAATATACCTTGTAGGGGATAAATATGGATTATTTTATAACAACACCCGCCCAGTTAGGGAAAGTACTGAAAGGAAGGCGGCTTTTCCTTGATTTGACTCAAGGAAAAGCCGGGGAAAAAGTCGGGGTATTGCCGAAAACGGTGTCGATCTTTGAGAATTCTCCCGGCGGCAGTACCATAGACACATTCTTTAAATTATTATCGGCCCTGGAATTGGAACTGGTGCTGAAACCGAAAGAAGTTTCCGCGGCGGCGGAAGCGGATCTGGAGTGGTAGCAGATGGGGCGGAAACCTAAGAGAAAAGAATTGGCTGTCTGGATGAATGGTGAACGGGTAGGTATCTGGACTGTAACGGCACAGGGTGTGCACGAATTCAGGTATTCCGATTCATGGAAGGAGTCCCCTTCGGTGCGGCCGCTTTCCCTATCCATGCCTATTCGCGAGGAGAATGTTCCGTATCGGGGAGACGTCGTCGAGTTTTATTTCGATAATTTACTGCCGAACAGTATTGAAATACGGAAGCGGTTGCAGTCCCGTTTCGGCATCTCCTCCTCGAAGCCATTCGATCTTCTTCGTGAAATCGGCAGGGATTGCGTCGGCGCAGTCCAACTTATGCCGGAGGGAGAACTGCCTTCCGATGTCCGCCATATTAATGGGGAAGCCCTATCCGAACGGGAGATTGAAGGAGTCCTTTTGCATGCAACTTCGGGGGAAGGGTTTTCTGGTGATAATCGGGATTTTCGAATTTCAATTGCCGGTGCTCAGGAAAAAACTGCGCTTTTGCGGCATAATGATGCTTGGTGTCGTCCTCTGGAAACCACGCCGACAACTCATATTCTTAAACTGCCGATAGGTATTGTCGGGATGGGCCATATCGATCTATCTACATCGATTGAGAATGAGTGGTTGTGCCTTGAACTTGTTCGCGCCTGCGGGTTACATGCTCCTCCGGCGGAAATACAACAATTCGGCAGCCAAAAAGTTATCATTGTAAAGCGGTTTGACCGGCAGCTGTCCGCAGACGGCAAATGGCTTATCAGAATACCCCAGGAAGATATGTGCCAGGCATTCGGCATGCCGCCAGAAATGAAATATGAATCTGACGGCGGTCCGGGAATACGGGAAATAATGAACTTGTTGATGGGAGCAAAAAATAGCGAACAGGACAGAAGAGATTTTTTCAAAACGCTGATTGTTTTCTGGCTTTTGGCCGCGATAGACGGGCACGCGAAAAACTTCAGTATCTTTATTGAGCCGAAAGGCAGGTTTTCGTTGACACCGATATACGATGTACTATCGGCATATCCCGTCATGGGGAATACGGCAAATAAACTGCGGAAAGAGAAGATAAAAATGGCTATGGCTGTTTACGGCAAAAACAAACATTATAAATGGTCGCGTATAACAAAAGATCATTGGCGTCGCACCGGAGAACTGTGCGGTCTTTCAAAGCGAGTAATAACTGAAGTAACCGAAGAACTTGTCAATGCGGTGCCGGCAGCAGTCAGCTTAATATCAAGTAAGCTTCCTGATAGTCTTCCCCCGGCCGTTGCCGGACCGATTCTCGACGGATTCGGGAAAGCCGTACGTTTATTAGAATGAAAATTGGAGAATAGGGGATTCGAACCCCTGACCTGTTGATTGCGAACCAACCGCTCTACCAACTGAGCTAATTCCC
>CAZSGZ010000421.1:1114-2543 GCA_964606455.1 uncultured Spirochaetales bacterium | reverse complement strand
GCCCGGTTTCCTCATCCTCTTTCATAATAAACGTCGGGTCTTCCTTGTGAAGAAGGTCGAAGGTGTTTTTCAGCTTATCCATGTCCGAAATGGTCTTCGGCTCGACGGCAACGGAGATAACCGGTTCGGGAAACTGCATCGGTTCAAAGAGGACCTGTTTTCCCTCCGATCCAAGGGTGTCCCCCGTCTGGGAAAATTTTAGGCCGATAACCACGCCGATTTCTCCGGCGGAAATGGAATCGAGCTTTTCGTAGCGGTTGGAATGCATTTGCAGGATCCGGTTAAACCGTTCCTTCTTCTTTTTGTCAATGTTGTAATACGCCGTACCCGCCTTGAATGTGCCGCTGTAAACACGGATAAAGCACATCGAGCCGGCTTCCCGGTCGTTTTGAATTTTAAAAAGCAGAGCAAGGGGAGGCCCGTCCGTTGTCCGGTCGACGAGGACTTCCTCTTCCGTTTTCGGATGATGCGCGGGGACAGGCGGGAGCTCGTAGGGTGCGGGAAGAAAGGAAACCACGCCGGAAAGAAGGGGCTGGACCCCGATGTTTTTTAAGGAAGCCCCGGTAAAAACAGGCACAATTTCTTGACGGATTGTCTGTTCCCGGATTACGTTTCGTATCAAGTCGGAGGGGACTTCTTCTCCTTCTAAAAACAGTTCGGTTATTTCATCCGAATAGCTTCCTAAACTGTCGATAAGCTTTTCCCGCCATTCCTCCGCCTGTTTTCTACGTTCCTCGGCAATATCCATCTTTACCATTTCCTTGCCGAATCCTTCCTCCTGCCAGTGTATTTCCCGCATCTCGATTAAATCGATTACTCCTTTGAATTCACTCTCCTTCCCGATGGGGATCTGCAGAGCAACGGGATTTGCTCCAAGTTTTTCCCGCATCTCCCCGAGGACCGCGTAAAAATCGGCGCCGATCCGGTCCATTTTATTGATATACGCAAGCCTGGGGACGGTGTAGCGGTCCGCCTGGTGCCATACCGTTTCGGACTGGGGTTCGACACCGCCGACGGCACAAAAAATTGCAACGGCACCGTCTAAAACCCGGAGGGAACGTTCGACTTCCGCCGTGAAATCGACATGCCCCGGTGTGTCGATAATGTTAATTTGCGCGTTTTCCCAAAAACAGGTCGTAGCGGCGGAGGTGATGGTAATTCCCCGGTTTTGCTCCTGCTCCATCCAATCCATGGTTGCGTCGCCGTTGTCGACTTCCCCGATCCTGTGGCTTTTCCCGGTGTAAAAGAGTATCCGTTCCGTAGTTGTTGTTTTGCCCGCGTCGATATGGGCCATAATTCCTATGTTGCGCATCGGTTTATTTGCCATGCTGGGATACTACCACGATACCTTTTTATTTGAAAAGTGGTGCTTTCGATGTATATTGATGTGTATGATGCGTTTTTGCCGGCTTCTGTTCATTTTCATTTT
>CAZSGZ010000421.1:0-1104 GCA_964606455.1 uncultured Spirochaetales bacterium | reverse complement strand
ACTAGAATGGCCGCGGGAGACTGGCACAGAACGTATTCATTTTCATTTTCGGGTCATTGACCGTATCCGCCGAGGAGATGACGCTTTTTCATGCTGTGAATGCGATACGGGCCGAGGCGGGAGTTCCGGCATGCAGCGTTGATCCTGCCGCCCGGCGTGCCGCCGCGGTATACGCAAAAAAAATAATAGAGGCGGACCGCTTTTCCCACACCGACGGACAGGGGAGGAAAGGAATCGACCGGTACCGGAGTGCCGGAGGAAACGCCTTGAAAGTCGGAGAGGTCCTCGGCACGGGGCCGGATATTGCAAGCGTTGTGTCTGCCTGGAAACGGAGCAGAGAACACAAGACGGTTATAACCGACCGCGAATGGACCCACATCGGTGTCGGAGCAGCCGAGGTCCCGGCAGGCGGGATTGTCGCGGTACTTCTGTTTACCAGACACGTTTTCGTCGATATTTCCATAAAGCAGCTTTCGGGAGAAGGGGGGATTGTCATTTCCGGTACATATACCGGCGAAGGTCTGCCCGCCGTCGTGATTAACGGCACTCTCGCGGAACTGCAAACCGGAGAAGGCAGCGGCGGTACTTTTCGGTACAGCTCAGCGGAAAAGCGCGCGGTATATTTTATTCGCTTCGGGACCGTCGATGCGGACGGATTTTCCGCCGCGGAAAGCGTCATTTTTGAACCCGGATCTAGTTGACACAATTAAAATAAATGTGGTACGTTACCTCCACTTCGGGCGGTTAGCTCAGTTGGGAGAGCGCCTGCCTTACAAGCAGGATGTCGGGGGTTCAAGTCCCTCACCGCCCACAAGGTTGCATAACCTTATCCATGTAAAAAAGTTGAAGAAGCCTTCCAAATAACGGAAGGCTTTTTTTATTGCGGTGAGGGGCTTGAACCGGAGCCCCGGCGCGATACTAGCAGCGCAAAACGACAGGATGTCGTTTTAGGGGCGGAGGCGGCCCGGAGAGAGGCCGCAGGAGGCGGGCGACCGGAAGGCAAGTCCCTCACCGCCCAAAGGTTGCATAACCTTATCCATGTAAAAAAGTTGAAGAAGCCTTCCAATTAACGGAAGGCTTTTTTTTATTGCGGTGAGGGACTTG
>CAZSGZ010000420.1:0-2551 GCA_964606455.1 uncultured Spirochaetales bacterium | reverse complement strand
CGTATTTCTTTCCGAGGGTAGTCGTCGGTACCGTAGGAGAGGGCAAACAGCTGCACCTCTTCCCGGTTAACCAGCTTTTCGATAACATGCCCTCCGCCGAATCGGAACTCCCCGGGGTAGTCCAAGTTGGCCGGGTCGTTGTGACGCAGCTCGGTGGCGCCCAGGTAAACGTCCACCGCGGCAATCCCCGTGTATGCACGGACATCGTCCAGCCAGGCCTCGGTCATCCTGATTTTCGGCGTGCTGTGGCCGAAATTGAGAAAGGCTCCCGAGGAGCACATGGGCCCGAATGTCGCCGTCGTAACGATATCCACCTCATAAGCGGCGGCTTCGAGTCCCTTTTTATCGACGTAATCGATAATTTCTTCCGCCGTCAGGACCACCGCCTGTTTCGATTCGATTTTTTTATTTATTTCTTCGTAGGTTTTCATGGGTCTCTGTTCTTATTTCTGTCCGTAGTATGCCCCGGGGCCGTGTTTGCGTAAAAAGTGCTTGTTTAGCTGCACTGACGGCGTTTCCACGGCGTCGGCGTCAATTTCCTCTGTATACAGCGCCATCCGGGCCACCGCCTCGAGGGCAACGGCGTTTTTTACCGCTTCCGCCGCCGATTTACCCCACGTAAAAGGGCCGTGGTGGGGCAGCAGCGCCGCCGGAATGTGAAGCGGGTCGATGTTTTTCTTGCGGAAGTGGTCGACGATGACCGTCCCGCTGTACTTTTCGTAACCCGTTTCGATTTCGTCGGCGGTAAGCTGCCGGGTTACCGGCACCGGACCGAAAAAGTGGTCGGCATGTGTTGTCCCGTAGCAGGGGATCGGCTGTGCCGCCTGGGCCCAGGCGGTGGCATAGATGCTGTGGGTGTGAACCACGCCGCCGATTGTATCGAAGGAGCGGTACAGTTCCAGATGGGTGGGAGTGTCGGAGGAGGGTTTTAACTCTCCCCCGATTTTTTCACCAGTGTCGAGAGAGACGATGACGATGTCCTCCGGCTTGAGCGAGGCATAGTCGACCCCGCTCGGCTTAATTGCCATTACTTCCCGTTTATCGTCTACAGCGCTGGCGTTTCCCCAGGTGAGCACGACGAGGCCCGATTCAACCAGGTCCATGTTTGCTTTCCAAACCTGCCCGCGTAACGTGTCGTAATTCATGCCCGCTTATTCGTGGTAGTAGGTTTCGTAGCCTAAGTATACGGAGAAGGCTTCCTCTAAAATATCCGCGGTGCGGGAAAAATTCACCGCAACGTGGTGTTCGAACCCGTTGTAGCAGATAAACTTCATTAAATTCTGCAGGTTCGGTATCCGGGCAACACCGTAGCCGCCGAAGGTATCGGGCGATTCGCTGCCGAATTCTCCCTCGCCGATATAGCTTATAAGCCGTCCGTTCGTGTCGTCGGTGGTAAACCGGGCAAAGGTAAAGGGGCCCGGCTTTACGATGCCCACGCAGGTGCCGTATGCGTTTTCTTTCCCAACGCTGCCGGCGATAATGGCTTGATAGTCCATTTTCATGTCCCGGAATGCCGATTTCGGCAGGTTGCTGCAGTGAAAGAGGATACACGCGTCGGGATCGTCGGCGTAATTGTTGTTCCAGTCTAAAAGCGCGCTCGGCGTTCCCGAGGCGAGCTGGAGCGCGTACATGGACAGTGCCCCGGTAACGTCCACCTCGCAGGCGCTCGGCCGCAGACAGTCGCTTAACATACTCATCATCGTACAGGGGACCACGCCGAAATATTCCTCCATGGCCGTCCAGCACTGTACCGCCGTCGCGTCGAGCTCGTTTTCCTCGATAAAGCGGTCCATAACGACACCGAGCTTCGCCATTTTCGTAAGCGCTTCCGCCGGTACGCTGCCGGTTACGGAGTATTCCTTAACTGCGTTCAGCTTGTCCTGTACCGTCGAATCGCCGTCGGAGAGTTTCTCGATCTGGCCGAAAATGTCGGAAAGGTCGATGGTTTCCACGGTAATGCCTTTGTCCGCGAGGATTTTTTCGCTGTACCGTACGGTAATAAACGCCGCGGGCCGGGCGCCGATTGCCCCGATCCGGGCCTTTTTCATCCCTTTCACCACCCGGCAGACCCCTTTGAATTTTTCCAAGTCCGCTTTGAATTCATCGCTGCTTAAACTGACGGTATGGCTTTCGGTCAGGCTGAACGGTACGTTGTACTGCCGGAGATTGTTGCAGGTTGAGATTTTCCCGCAGAAGGAGTCCCGCCGCCGGTCGAGGCTCAAGCGGTCCGTATCGTCGGGGCTTGCCTGTATCAGGACCGGCACCTGAAAATCGAGCATCTTAAAGGTGTCGGCGATGCCCCGCTCCTCTCCGAAGTTCGGCAGTGTAACGATAATACCGTCGATTTTGTCCTTATTCTCGTTAAAGAGCTTCGCGCATTTTTTCGCGTCGTCTATGTTTACCACCGCGCCGAGTTCGGTCTGGTCGGTGCCGAGCAGGACCGCCTCGCAATCGTTTTCACCGAGGGTTTTAATAATTTCTTCCCGTCCCTCTTTTACCAGAATATCGGGAAAAAATCCTCTGTTTCCGACTATTACACCAAATACTGTTT
>CAZSGZ010000419.1:0-2557 GCA_964606455.1 uncultured Spirochaetales bacterium | reverse complement strand
GCGAGGAGTACAACCGGAGGGCCCGGCGCCTCCCGCCTGAAGGCGTGGAAGCGGAGGCGCAACGCCCAAAATATCTGCTGCGGCGGTTGACAAATTTCGGGAAAACGGCTATAAATTGGTTCTTGATATTGCCGCTGTAGCTCAGTCGGTAGAGCAGAGGACTGAAAATCCTCGTGTCAACAGTTCGATTCTGTTCGGCGGCACAGCCCTGCCTTTTACGGCAGGGTTTTTTTTGTAATTACCCCGTATAACTCCCGCTCGATTTCGCTGATTTCCGGAAGGTCCAGACTCCGGTCCCGCTGTCGGAGGGGTACATCGATTTCGCGGAGCTTCCGTGCCGGTGGGTCGGAGAGGACAATGATCGTATCTCCTAAGAGGACGGCCTCCTGGATTGTGTGGGTAACGTAGATAATGGTCCGCTGTTCACGCTCCCAGAGGTGCAGAAGCGCGCCGGTGAGTTTCAGTTTAAGGTTGAGGTCGAGGCCCTGAAACGGTTCGTCCATGAGGATGGCGGTTGCCGGATACGCGAAGGCCCGGGCCATGGCCGCGCGCTGCTTCATGCCGCCGCTTAATTGGCCGGGATAGTAGGAGGCGAAGCGGCGGAGGTCGACCAGTTCGAGGTGGCTGTCGATGGTGTTGCTGATCGTCTGCCGGTCCGTCCCGGGCGGGAGGACGAAGGCCAGGTTCTGCGCCACCGTTTTCCACGGCAGCAGCCGGGGTTCCTGAAAGAGATAGGAGACCGTAAAGCCTTCCGGTTTTACTACGGTCCCTTCGTACAGGGATTCCGCGCCGGAGATAATGTTCAAGATGGTCGTTTTGCCGCAGCCCGAGGGGCCGAGAATTACCGTTATTTCGCCTTCCGGAAAGGTCAGCGAAAGATTGTCGAATATCGTACGGCTGTCGAACCGTTTGCCGAGCTTCTCGAGCTGCAGATTCATTGGATTACCGCTCCTTTACCGTTTGGGCCGGCTTCCGTCTTTCCCCGCCGCAGACGGCCCAGTACGGCGTGAAAAGCCGCCTCCGTGGCGGCGCTCAAGGCGATTGCGATAATGGTCCAGGCAAAAACTTCCGCGGTTTCGAGACGGATCTTCGCGTCGTAGAGTCCGGTGCCGACCGCGTTCAGGGGCTGGGCAAGGACTTCCGCCGCGATAACTACCTTCCAGGTAATGCCTAAGGCCGTGGAAGCTCCGGAGAGGAAAAAGGGGAACACCGACGGGATTTTAATGTCCTTCAGCACCCTCCCCTTCGGCACACTGAACACCCGGGCCATTTTGATAAGGTCCGCGTCCACCTCCCGGATTCCCTGGATCATGTTTCCCGTTACAATGGGAAAGGCCATTAAAAAGGCGGAAAATATCGGTACGGTGCCGGTTGAAAACCAGATAAGGGCAATGAGAATGACCGACATGACCGGCGTTGCCTTGACGGTGGAGAGAACAGGGCGCAGCAGATCGTGAAAGCGGGGCCGGCTGCCGGCGGCAATGCCGACGATAACGCCGGCGGCGCAGGAGATTGCAAAGCCCGCGATGCCCCGGAGCAGGGTAAGGCCTAAGGCCCGGTAAAACGCCGCATCGATAAAAAAACGGAGTGTTGTTAGAATAGTTACTTCCGGGGGCGGAAGGATAATTTCCGACGAGATAACGGCGGAAACGAGCTTCCACACCCCGAGAAGCAGGAGTATGCCGAGTGCGCTGTAGAGGTATCGCTTACAGCGGGATGTTGCCATGCTTTTTCGCCGGCCGCTCTTCCTTCTTCGTGATGTTCATTTCGAGACTGCGGATTAGTTCGATCCGGGCGTACGCCGGCTCGATAATATCGTCCACATAACCGTATCCCGCGGAGACGAAGGGGTTCATTGCGTGGTTCCGGTATTCCTCGATTTTCTGATTTTTCATTGCCTCGGGATCGTCGGCATCGCTGATGTCCTTCCGGAAAATGATGTTCGCCGCACCTTCCGCGCCCATGACCGCGATTTCCGCCGTGGGCAGGGCAATGACCCGGTCGTAGCCTAGGGCCTTCGACGACATGGCAATGTAGGCGCCGCCGTAGGCCTTCCGCATAACAAGGGCAATTTTCGGCACCGTTGCCTCCGCGATGGCGTAGAGGATCTTCGCCCCGTGGCGGATAATGCCGCCGTGCTCCTGTTCGATGCCCGGGAGGAAACCGGGAACGTCCACTAAGGAGACGATGGGGATGTTAAAGCTGTCGCAGAACCGGATAAACCGGGCCGCCTTGTCCGACGCGTTGATGTCTAAGGCAGCGGCGTAAAACTTCGGCTGGTTGGCAAATACGCCGACGGTGCGGCCGGCAAGTTTCGCGAAACCGACGACAACGTTGATGGCATATTCCGCGTGTACCTCTAAAAAGGAATCCGCGTCGAAAACGGTATCGATAATGTCCCGGACATCGTAGGTGGCCTTCGGGTTGTCGGGCATAATTTCCATAATTTCCGGCGTTTCCCTGTCTAAGGGATCGTCGCATTCAACTATCGGCGGCTCTTCTCCGTTGTTTTCCGGAAGATAACTTAACAGCAGCCGGACGAAATCGATACAGTCCG
>CAZSGZ010000418.1:513-2575 GCA_964606455.1 uncultured Spirochaetales bacterium | reverse complement strand
GCATATCTCCGTTTCCGGGAACAGCGGGTTTCTTTTCCGGCGGTTGAGACAGAATCCGGACCTCGAACCGCAGCCGATGCGGACCAGCGGCCGCCCGCGTTTCCGCCGCCCGCCGAGGCAGGCCGGCTGCGGGTATACCGGACCCACGGCAGGGTCTGGGCCTATTTTTTGTTTCTGCCGCCTCTCCTTTTTTTCTTTTTCCGCTTTGCCGCCCCGCGGTCCGCGCGGGCGGGGCCGGCGGCCGGTCTCTTGCTGCTGCTCTCCTGCTGTGCCCTCCCGGGGGACGGTCCGAGGGAATTCCCGTTCGCCGGGGGTGAGAAAGCAGCGGGAAAGGAACTCTATGCTTCCGCCTATAAAGCGGCTGAAGCCGGGAGGTACGGCAGCGCTGTCGCGGATTTGCAGAGACTGCACCGGCTCCGGCCGATGGATGGAAATATACTTCGCGCGCTTAAGGATGTGGAAACCCGGGCCGGGGTCGAGCATCAGGTTCCTGCGGTATGGCGCCCCCATCCGGACATATTTTTCTGGACAGCCCTCGGTTTCTTGTACGGATCGGCGGTCCTGCTCCTGTTTCGCAAAAAAAATGTGAAAAAAGCACTGTTGCTGCCGGTACTTATGATTATAATAAATATTGTAGGTCTGGTAGTGACAGCCGAGGGGCCTCCCTTCGCGGTCCTTCGGCGGGACGCCGCCGTGCTCGTGGTCCCTTCCTCCACGGGAACGGTGAAACTGGTACTGAGGGAAGGAACGACACTCGGAGTGGAGGAATTGTGGAGCGGTTTCGTTCAGGTACGGACCGGAGACGGTATTCTCGGGTGGGTGGATGCGTCGGATATCGTAATACAGGAGTAGGTATGGATTTTGGAAAAATTTTAGACCAATGGGATGAATTACACGGCGGGAGTGAAGTTGAAACAATTGAGGAACCGGAAACGGAGGAAGAATCTGCCGAGGACGTCCGCACCGCCGGCACAAACCGGAAAAAACTGCGGAAGATGAAGCCCCAAGCCGAAGTAGACCTGCACGGGCTTACTGTTGAACAAGCCGAGTCCGTTTTGGACCTGTTTATTCGTGAAAGTTTCCGTGACGGACTGATGAAAGTCCAGATTATTCATGGAAAAGGAAACCACAGTACCGAACAGGCCGTTTTGCCCGGGATTGTTCGAAATTACATTGAAAAAAGCCCGCAATGCGGCGAGTTCGGATATGCCACCGGCAATGAAGGGGGAAGCGGTGCTGTCTGGGTGTTACTCCGTCAGCGCTCCCGGTAAATTATTCTGCCCCGGGTAAGGTCATAGGGGGAAAGGGCCACGCGCACCTTGTCTCCCGGTACAATCCGTATGTAGTGTTTTCTCATTTTTCCCGAGAGATGAGCGAGTATGAGGTGTCCGTTCTTCAGCTCAACCCGGAACATCGTGTTCGGAAGGGACTCCTTTACAATACCTTCTACTTCAATTGCCTCTTCTTTTGCCACAAGTTCTCCTTTTTTATGTATGGTAGAAAAAAGTCTCCCCTTTGTCAACTTGACATTTTCAATGTTTTACGACAAAGTATGATGCTCATTTTCGCAAGAAGAATACATAGAGGGGCATACAATGGATAAAGCGTTTCAGGAAAAAATGAAAAAAGCTCTTCTCGATATGAAAGAGGAGATCATCAATAATCTGATAGCTGAAAGCGAGGATTTCAAATCAATAATCGATGATATGGATCCGAAGGATTTAGCGGATGTGGCGGCGGATGATATTGACAGAAAGACCCTGGAAGCCTTGAGCAGCAGTGAAATTAAACGGCTGCGCCTTATCGATAATGCCCTCGCCAGGTTGGAAAACGGAAAATACGGAGTCTGCATCAGCTGCAACACGAAGATACCGAAGGAACGCCTGGAAGCCATCCCCTACGCGCTTATGTGCATAAAATGTAAAACCTCGGACGAACGAAGAAATAGATAAAAAATTCGACGGCCCTTCCGATAGTAATAGTAGGAAGGGAGTATGGATATTCAATCCGCGGGCGCGGCCCAGGGAATACCGTTAACACATCTTGTAAAGGCCCGGTTTTC
>CAZSGZ010000418.1:0-503 GCA_964606455.1 uncultured Spirochaetales bacterium | reverse complement strand
GGAAAAATCGCACTGCCTGTACGAAATTCACAGTACCTCTATTCCAATTTGAAACATATCACCGGTATCCCGGCGGGCAGGCAAGCCGGCGGATATTCGCTGATAAAACTGAAGGCCTTGGACAATCTGATTGAACGCCTCGGGAGTTTCGGCCGTAAACCGGAAAGGCCGGATTCCGCGGCGGGCGGAAATTCGGCAAACATTACCGCCCTCATTGAACAATACGCGGCTGATCTCCATCAAATTGCCGCCGATACATCCCCCTACAACAGTGCCGGTGCTGTAACCGGACTTCTTGTCAATCTTACCGTATAAAGTTTACCGTACAAACGGATTCGACTGTTTTTCCGACTCGATGTCCGTTTCCGGTCCGTGTCCCGGATAGACCAGGGTCCCGCCGGGAAGGGAGAAGAGTACGTTTTGTATGCTGGAAACAATTGCCGCCGTATCGCCCCCGGGTAGGTCCGTCCGTCCGATTCCGCGGCAGAAGAGCGTATCTCCCG
>CAZSGZ010000417.1:0-2589 GCA_964606455.1 uncultured Spirochaetales bacterium | reverse complement strand
TGTTAGACGAGCTCGATATACGGTACGTGCAGCTCGGAAGCTTTTTCGAACTGTATACGGTGGAGGACGGGTTTTTCAAAGAGCTCAGAAGACAGGCGGAAAAAAAACATATACAAATAAAAAGCTGCTTTACCACCCACCGGGAGTTAGGGGGGTTCCTTTCAGGCAACTCCTATTTGGAGCGGGCGGCGCGGACCAATTATGAGCGGTATATTCACGCGGCCGCGCTCGTAGGCGTCGATTACATGGGATCGAGTCCGGGGACCGTAGCGCGGGACAACATGGGATATAAACAAACCGGCATCGACTGCTACCTGAACCACATGAAAGAACTGACGGTAATCGCGAAAGCGGCCGGTTTGAAGGCTATGACTATGGAACCGATGTCCTGCTCGGCGGAACCGCCGAGCACACCGGAGGAATACGATTATATGCTCGGCGAGCTGGACCGTTACTATCAGGCCCGTTCCGATTCCACCGTTCCGGTATACCTCTGCGGCGATATTTCCCACGGCGTGGCGGACGAACAGGGCAGGGTAGTTCACGGCAACATTGAACTCTTCGAGTACGGCATCCCGAACATGGCGGAGTTTCATTTTAAAAATACCGACGCAATGTTCAACGCCACGTTCGGTTTTTCCCCGGAGGAACGGGAACGGGGGATCGTCGATGTGGACGAGGTTGTATCTATTATACGGCGCCGGGCAGAGGACTGGCCGGTGGAGGAGGTCGTAGGCTACTACGAAACCGGCGGACCGAAAATGGGCCGCGACTACAGCGACCCCCTCCTCCGGGACCAGCTGACTGAATCGCTCGAGTATTTGAAGGAAAAGGTGGAACAGGTATGACAAAGCGACAGCGGCTGCAAACAGCACTGGCACATCGGGAGCCCGATAAAACTCCGTGGAACATCGAATGCACCTCCGAGCTTACCGCGGCGGTAGAAACGCATCTCGGTTTGGAGTCCGGAGGATTCGAAGAATGGGCCGGCAACCATTGTGAAAAGATCAGCTACAATATCGGCGGCGGCGAAGTAAGCCCCGGCCGCTTCGAAGACGAGTTCGGTGTTGTCTGGGACAGGACCGGCATCGACAAGGACATCGGCGTGGTGGAGGAGTATCGTGTCCCGGGGCCGGACCTCTCGATATACCAATTTCCCGAACCCGACCTCGAAGCGGTAAAGAAAAAAACGGAAAACGTACTTGCCGCCGGGTTTGACCGGTACATATTCGGTAAAATCGGGCTGAGCTTTTTCGAGCGGGCCTGGAGCCTTAGGGGGATGCAGGATTTGATGATGGAGTTTTATACGGAGCCTTCTTTTGTCGAGTCGCTGTTCGAACGCATCCTCGAATACAACATGGACATTATCGGCACCGCGCTTTCCGTGGAAGTGGACGGCCGAGGCATCGACGGCTTTTACTTCGGGGACGACTACGGTCAGCAGCGGGGAATGCTGATGAGTCCCGACACCTGGCGGCAGTTCATCAAGCCGGGACTGCAGACCATGTTTGCCGCCGTAAAGGACGCGGGAAAAACGGCGGCGCTCCACTCCTGCGGCAATATCAGCGAAATACTTCCCGACCTCATCGACATCGGCCTGGATATCTACCAGACGGTACAGCCGGAAATTTACGACCTGCACGAGCTCAAGAAGGAGTTCGGCGGCAGCCTGACCTTCTGGGGAGCGGTATCGACGCAGCGGGACCTGCCGTTTCTGAAGCCGGAGGAGGTTAAAGCCCTCCTCCGACGGACGATTGATGTTCTCGGAAAAAACGGGGGCTATATTGCGGCCCCCACCCATCAGATCCCCGGAGACGTTCCGGTAGAAAACGTCATCGCCTTCGCCGAGGCGGTACGGGACCGCATTGACAATTTCCGAACAACCTAGAAGAATAAGGCCGAATTATGACATTTCCCTTACTCCCGTTCATTACATTTTCAATCGTTACGATATTTACTCCCGGTCCGAACAATATCAGTTCCATGGGATTCGGAGTGAAATACGGCTACCGCGGTACGTTGAAATTTTTAATTGGTGTCTGCGTGGGAGCTTTCGCGGTTTTTATACTTGCCGGTTTCTTTTCCACCTTTATCGCCGCGTACATTCCGAAAGTCTTTCCCTATGTAAAATATGCCGGGGCAGCGTATATCGTTTTTTTAGGCGTCCAGGTAATGCGGTCTTCAATTACCCAAAAAAAGGAAAACAAAACGGAAGCGCGGTTCTACCAGGGTATCCTTTTACAATTTCTTAACGTAAAAGGTATTATCTACTGCTTGACCGTTTTTACCGTGTTTATTCATCCCCATTACACTTCGATTTTCGTTACCCTTCTCTTCGCGGGGATACTGAACGTTGTCGTTTTTATCTCGATCTCCCTCTACACTGTCGGCGGAAACGTTATCAAGGTGTTTATCAAGCGGGAACGGGTATACCGGGCGGTAAATATCGTCCTTGGGCTTGCTCTGATGTATTCGGCGGCGGCAATCGTTTTTTCCGACGCGGCCGTCAAAGGGGCCGGGTAACCTTCATTTTTTTGCATCCGCCCATTGACGGGGCGCTTACATTTTTCGTACCATTTGCCCATGAAA
>CAZSGZ010000416.1:0-2622 GCA_964606455.1 uncultured Spirochaetales bacterium | reverse complement strand
ACAGCAGGAAATCCTTACCGAGATCGGTGTCGATCTGCTGCAGGGCTTCCTCTTCTGCAAGCCGGTGGAAGCGTCCCTGGCTTTCCAATTTACCGCCTCGGTATAGCGGGAGCAGCCGCCGGCTAATGCAGCCGGGCAAGCTTGCGCGGTCGGGAAATGTAGAGTATCGTTTTGGTATGAACACTGAGTATGAAAAGAAAACCGTCCTTATAACGGGAGGAGGCAGCGGAATCGGGAAGGAAACCGCCCGTCTTTTCTGCAGCCGGGGCGCGTCGGTGTATATTGCCGGCCGGGACCTTGAAAAACTCGAGAAGGCGGCCGCTGAAATAAACGCTGAGGCAGATGCGGCCGGACGGGTCGGCTGCATCCGGGGTGATGTTGCCCTGCCGGAGGAGTGCGGGAATATGGTTGAGCATGCCGTCCTGGAAACGGGAGCTCTGCATGTTTTGGTGAATTCCGCCGGTGTCTGGTCCGAAGGGGATTCAGACAAGGTTACGGAGGAGGAATGGGACAGGGTCATCGATAGTAATCTGAAGGGTACGTTTTTTATGTGCCGCTATGCAATTCCCGCCCTCGAGAAAACGGAAGGTTCTATTGTCAATATCAGCTCCGATTCCGGACTCGTGGGGAATGACCGGGCGGCGGTGTACTGCGCGTCAAAGGGGGGCGTAACGCTTCTTACGAAGGCGCTGGCTGTTGAGCTGGGGAGGAAGGGTATACGGGTAAATGCCGTCTGCCCGGGTGACGTTGCTTCGCCGATGCTGGAAGACGCCTTTCAAAAATACGGAGGAACTGACCGGGATGAATACTACCGGGAACTTCTCTCGGCATACCCGGAAAATAAAAACCGAAGGTTTACTTCGCCCCGGGAAGTTGCTGAAGCGGTGCTGTTCCTTGCATCGAAGCGTGTGTCTGCCGTAACGGGTGCCTGCCTCTCCGTCGATTTCGGCTTGACCGCCGGCTACTGAGGATCCTGCCGGTCAGCTCTGCCTGCCTTCGATTAACAGCAGCATTATCAGCGCTCCCATTGCAAGGCGGCGGTCGAAGCGGGCTGCCGTTTCGCGAAAAACCTGTTTCCGTTAAAATCCGCCATTTTTACTACCTCCTCCCCCGGTAGATGGTATACCGGTTCCTGCCTTCGGTTTTTGACTGGTATAAGGCGGAATCCGCCTTTCCGACGAGACTTTCCAGGGTGTCTCCTTCACCGTACTCCGCGACGCCCATACTGACGGTGGCCTGTATATGCCGGCTGTCCAGGGCCTCGGTAAGCCGCTCCGCTAAGGCCGCGGTTTCGTCCGCCGTCGATTCGAGCATGACAACAAACTCATCTCCCCCCCAGCGGGCGAGAAGGTCGTCGGGGCGGATGTTTTCCTGTATTACGGCGGACAGACCGGTTAAAATCGTGTCTCCCTCGTTGTGGCCCCGCGTATCGTTAATCTCTTTAAAATGGTCGATGTCCAGGATTATCAGCGTTATCGGCACTTTGTAGCGCTGATACCTATATATTGCCTTTTGAAACTGCCGTTCCAGCTCCCGACGGTTTGCCGCGCCCGTCAGCTCGTCGGTTATCGCCAGCCGTTCCAGCCGTTTCTGAAAGAAGTTGATGGTAACCGCGCTGATGATGATAATAACAACCGAGGTGCCGAGACCGATAAGAATTGTTCTCCAGAGGTTCGTCCGCGCCGAGGCCAGGGATGCCCGTTCATCCTGTTCTACCAGGAGAAACCAGTCCATCTCCGGAATATAGCGGGAGGTGATAAGCACCCGTTCATGGTTTCGCTCGTATGCGGCGTCCAAGGGTTCCTCTTCGCTCGAGAGGAGCTTCTCCGCGATGTCCTGAATGCCCGGCTCCTTCTGTATGGAAACCGCGCTAATTTTTGAATTGTCCGAGTGGGCTTGAATGACCCCGGAATGGTCGACGAAAAATATCCGCCGCTTGTATTTTGTCTGCTGTTTCAGTAAAAAGTCGGAGAACCCCTTCATTTCGATCCCCACGCCGGTAATCCCTAAAAGGTTTCCCTCGTAATCTTCCACGCGGAAATTGATAAAAATAGTCAGTTTGTTCATGGATGCTTCGTCGTTATCGACGTCCAGTTCGTAGTCTTTTCCCGATTCCACGAACCGGTAATACCATACGTCGTGTTCGTCCTCCGGGCTGAGCTGCTTTAGAATTCCGGAGTAGTGGTAGTAATTTTTCGTCCGTGCCGACACAAAAAAGGTGGAAAAGTATCCGTACTTACTATGAATTTCCCGCAGGAACTGGATGATCTCTTCGGGACTGTTTTCTCCCGCTAAGGCCCAGTTCTTCAGAAATGAATCGGTGGCCATCATGGATGAAATGTTAACGGCGGGTATAAAGTCTTTTTGTATTTCCGAATAGATATTTTCCCGTAAAAGGGGCAGGGAGGCGGAGCGGACCTCTTCGTTAATCGATTTCTTCGCCGTGTTGTAGTTGAACACACTTACCGAAACAAAGGCCACGGCGAGGACGCAACTAACGATAATGATAAGTCTGATTCTGCCTGAAACATGCACCGCCCTAGTATATCCCCTCCGTATCCCTTCCGCAATAGGCGGAAGGACCCGGCGGTACATAAATTTGTTACCAAATTACTCTAATAT
>CAZSGZ010000415.1:0-2630 GCA_964606455.1 uncultured Spirochaetales bacterium | reverse complement strand
TCGCGCCCGCGGCTGCAAACCCTTCCGCGACAGCCTTTCCGATTCCCCGGCCGCTGCCAGTAATTAACGCGGTTTTACCTTGTAAGGAAAATAGTTTATTCACATCCACGCCATACCTTCCATGTATTTTTTGATATCTAATATATCTGACAATAGCATGAAATATTTCCGCCGTCAATAAATTTATTCGCCTAGCCCTTCTTCCCCTCGGCGGCCTGGATGGCGGTGATGACGACCGTGTTGACGATGTCAGGCACCGTGCAGCCGCGGCTTAAGTCGTTGACCGGTTTTTTCAGGCCCTGCAGGACCGGGCCGATGGCCACGACGCCGGCGGAACGCTGCACCGCCTTGTAGGTGTTGTTGCCGGTATTGAGGTCCGGAAAGATGAAGACCGTGGCCTTTCCCGCCACTTCGCTTTCGGGCATCTTGGTCTTTGCCGTAGCCGGGTCGACCGCGGTGTCGTACTGCATGGGGCCTTCTATTTTCAAGCCCGGGTAGTGCTCCTTCGACATTTCCACGGCCAGCCGGGTCGCTTCCCGGACCAGTTCCACGTCCTCCCCCTTGCCGGATTTGCCGGAAGAATAGGAGAGCATGGCAACTAAGGGCTCCACCCCGAAGGCCTTCGCGGTCTTCGCCGAGCTGACTGCAATTTCCGCGAGCTCTTTCGAGTTGGGGTTCGGGTTTACGGCGCAGTCGCCGTAGACTAAGACACTGTCGAGGCACATGAAAAAGATACTCGAAACGATGGAAAAGCCCGGCAGGGTCTTGATAATCTGCAGGGCCGGCCGGATTGTCTCGGCGGTACTGTGGACCGCGCCCGAAACCATTCCGTCCCCCGCCCCCTTGTAGACCATCATGGTGGCAAAGAATGTAACGTCGCAGATGGTGTCCCGGGCGTTCTCCGGGGTTATCCCCTTGTGCTTCCTGAGATCGTAGTACGTTTCCACATACTCGTCCAGCTTGTCCGAGGTGTTCGGATCGATAATGCCCACGCCGTTCATCTCCAGTCCGAGGCGTGCGATGTTCCCCCGGATCCGCTCCTCGTTTCCTAACAGGGTAATGTCCGCGACCTCCCGCTTGAGAAGTATGTCCGCCGCCTGCAGGATCCGCTCCTCCTCCCCTTCCGGCAGGATGATGTGCTGTTTCTCCTTTTTCGCCCGCTGCAGGAGCTGGTACTCGAACATCTTCGGCGTTACCACACCGGTTTTTAGGGTGGTGACCTGCTCGCTCAATTCGTCGGCATTCACATGTTCGTCGAACAGCGCCAGGGCCCGTGAGATTTTTTTCTCGTCCCGGGGCGCGATTTTGGAATGTATCTGATTGACCAGCATGGCCGAGGGAAAGGTGTTGCTCTGTACGAGGAGGATGGGCACCATTTTCGAAAAACCCCTCACCAGGTCCCAAACCGCCGTGTCCGGCTTCAGGCCCCCGGTCAACAGCAGGCCGGAAATTTTTTCCGCGGTTGACGCCGATGAGGCAAGGGCCAAACAGGCGACGATAATATCGGAACGGTCTCCGGGCGTAATGATGAGAGAACCGTAATCGATACGGGTAAGGAAATTACGCAGCTGCATTGCCGCTACGGTAAAATTGTACACGTGCCGGTTCAGCTGCTCCCCGCCGTACAGCACTTCGGCACCGGTAAAGGAGGCTATCTCCTGTACCGTGGGCTTTCCCAAGAACTCTTCATCCGGCACGGCATAGACGAGAAGGTCCTTGTACAGGCCGCGTTTCTCCATAATCGAGAGAATTTCAGCGGCTTTCTTTTTTTCCGGCCGGTTGACGATAATGCCGATGACCCCGCACCCCTTTTCCTGAAGCGAATCGAGAGCCAGATCGATTGAACGGATCGTTTCGTCCCCGGTTTTTTTATAGGCGTTCGCCACTAACAGCACCGGCGAACCGAGATTCTTGCTCAGTTCCCCGTTAATGTCGAACTCGAAGGCGGCGGTGGAGCTGGCAAAATCGGTGCCTTCACACAGGATGAAATCGTAGCGGTCTTTCAGTCTGTCGTACTTGCCGATAATCCCCTCGATAAGCTCCTCTTCCCTCCCCGAAGAGATAAGCCGGTTCGCCTCTTCCGCGGTGTATCCATATGTATCTTCGTAGGGAATATCGAGGTTGTAGTATGTGGTCAGTAAGTCGATGTCCGCGTCTTTTTCTCCGCTGCCGTCGGCGATAATCGGCCGGAAGAACCCGACCCGCTCTATTTTCCGTAAAAGCATTTCCATCACGCCTAAAGAGACGGCCGATTTTCCGCTCTTTGCTTCCGTAGCGGTAATATACAGATTATTTGCCATCAGGGTCTCCTTCCCGTTCCGAACTGCTGTACCTTCATCATAGTCCGGCGGTGGTGAGAAGTCAAATCTTTTTCCGCGCCGCCCCGCTTTCGGTGGTGATGATTACCGGATCGTACTTGTTAAAAGATATTCTCGAGCTGGAACGGGTAAAGGGGGCAAAAGTACTCTTCGACCTTCTTCGGCTTCTGGCACATCAAATCGGAAATAATAATAGCTAATTTTTTCTTGCAAGTTAGCTACTTTTATGCTATACTATCCATAAGTTAGCTAATTATGACGGGGAGAACAATGTACGTATCCGCGACAACGATGCAGAACAATTTCGGGAAG
>CAZSGZ010000414.1:0-2644 GCA_964606455.1 uncultured Spirochaetales bacterium | reverse complement strand
ACCCGGATATTCAGATAGAAAACGGATTACAGAGGTTTGCAAAATTCGAAATGAAAATGGCGGATAAGAAACTGCCCGATTATGTGCCGGTCCGGTTTCGCGGGGAATGGCTTCGAAAAAACGCTTCAGCCGCTCCATGAAAGCGTCCGCCTTTCCGGCCTCGAGTTCAAAGGCAAACCGAAACGCCTCACTACCCGATACCGGGATTCGTCATTTCCCCGGCGGCCTCCACCATTGCCTTGAAATTTTCCGGAGGGATGGGCGGGTTGATTTCGCTCGACGACGCGATGAACATGCCGCCGGTAGAGAGTGCGTCCGTTTCGGAGATATGCCTCAGGACTTCTTCCCGGACGGCCTGCGGTGTTCCGTTTTCCATCAGGTCCACGCCGTCCACGCCGCCGAGCCATGCGGCTTCGGGCCACTGCCGTTTCAGTTCGACAATATGCATGCCGCAGGAGGGTTCGAGGCAGTAGAACCCGTCCACCCCGCATGTAAGAAGCGAGGGGACGGCCTTCTTATAGTTGCCGTCGCTATGGTACAGCACTTTTAAGTTCTTCCGGTGCCATGTTTCGGTAAGTTTTTTTACGTAAGGATAGTGGAAGCGGTCGAGAAAATCGTCTCGGAAGAGAGGCCCCTGCTTCGTCGAGAAATCCTCCGGAATAAGGATAACCGGAGAGAGCTCCGGGTCGGCAACGGTTTCCACCCGCCGGATTTCGTTGGCAATGGATACGTCCATATATTCCCGCAGCAGGTCCGGGTAGTCGAGGGAAAAGAAAGTGAAAATCTCCAGGCCCATGGCATCGAAGAGATCGCAAAACCCGGTAAAACTGAAATCGATGATAACCGTGTCTCCCACGAGCTTCTGCAGGTCCCGCATGTAGTTCCGGTATTCACGCCGGACAGTGTCTGCATTGAACTGCGGTTCGTGCGTTCCGCGGGATTCGCTGCTTTCCACGGAAACCGCGGTGTGGGTGTTGAGTCCGGTCTTTTCCATCGCCCTAATTTTTGTTTTCAGCCATTCCGCGGCATCGTGTTCATCAGTGAAGGGCCTGCCGGTCCGCCAGGTCATCCAGTGTTCGTTCCGGAAGGTAAAACCCTCCTCGTCGGTGTAGGTATCCTCCCCCTTGTCTTCGATTATCGGGAAACAGGAGTCGAGAGTTTTTTTAATAACAAATCCCACGTCTTCGGGGGCAAACCCGAACTCGGGAAATGTTTTTCCGGTATAGAGGGATATTACACCCGTGTTGTACGATAGCTGCTCATGGATGGGTACCCTGTCCACCGGCTGATGGTCCAAGGCGCGTTCCACCCGCTCCCGTTTCGTCAGTACGTCGGTTTTAAATAGTTTTCCCATCGGTAACTCTCCTTTCTCCGGTTTTTATACGGCCCGGTATTTCCGCCAAGCATTGAAAAACGCCTCGATGTTTTTCATGGAGACATCTGCGCTGGGACAGAAGTACAGCATCAGTCCCCCTTCTTTCGATCCGATCCGTTCAATTACCACTTTTACCTGTTCCTCCAATTCTCTCGGAGAACAGAAAGGAAGCATCTGTTCGTCGATGTCTACGGCGGGGCAAATTTTTCCCTTATACAGTTTTTCAATGCCGTTGATCCCGTTCGGGGCGACCTGCGGGTCGTGGATGGAAATACCGCATTCGATTAAATCGTCCACTACCTCGAGAATGTTTCCGTCACAGGAATACCAGACATGAATGCCCGCGTCCCGGCAGCGTGTAAACATTGTTGTGTACGCGGGTTTTAGATGTTTTCGAAACGTTTCAGGACTGAACAGGAGCCCGTTCTGCGTGCCGAAGTCGCCGTGAAACCAGATAAAATCGGGTTTTATTTCTATCCACCTGTCAATATATTTCAGGTTATAATCTAAGAGCATTTCCTTGAGCTTTTCTAGTTCCGGAGGGTCGGTAATAAAATCAACAAGCAGGTTTTCCAGTCCCCTGAGAAACTGCATCCGGTCGAAATAGCCGCCGTTTGCAAAGCTGCTTGGATACGCCGCCGCGATTTCACCGGATTTTTTGCAGGCATGAATATACCCGGCATTTGCGTCCCAGTCCTCCTGTTCGTCCGGATCGGGTATACTGAGGTCGCTGAGTTTCTCCCACTCCGCGAGGGGATGCTCCGTTACCTGGCCGAGAATTCCGTCGTGGACGTTGTACCAGCCGCACCCCCAGTCATCGGTAAAGCGCCCCCCTTCCGTGTAGAGAGGATCATTTTTCAGACAGAGGATTGTATCAAATTCATTTTCCGGGAAGATGTCGGGATTAGCGGAAAAAAAAGCCCGGAGTTTTTCCCCGTGAGCGGAGAGGACGGCGGGAAGAAACTCGTATTTCAGAGGTACCCATGAGGGCCCCCTGAACTCCACCGCACGCAGGAAATTTTCCCTCGGCGTCATTGGCTCACCTGTTCAGCAGGCTGCTTACCATGTAGTATTCCAGCTCTTCGTAATTCCGGGATGCCCGGTAGGCTTCGATTTTTTTCATATCCAGGCTTTTCACCACTTCTACAAGCATAAGAAAAATGTCTTTGCTGTGGGCGAGGTGAAGGGTGGCCTCTTCGTCTTTCTGCGTGCGCAGGGCCTTTATATCCAGACCGACGAATTCGCCGCCGGCTCCGAAGTCGTTTTCCA
>CAZSGZ010000413.1:0-2647 GCA_964606455.1 uncultured Spirochaetales bacterium | reverse complement strand
GGGTTGCGGACTATTTGAAACAATAGTACTATAAAAAAAGGAGAGCCCTGCAGAAAGGAGAACAGCCCCGCATGAACGCGCAAACATGGAAACCCCTGCCCGACGGCAAACTGAAGAAAATACGTGAAATTTTTACCGAAACCTATCCCGAATCCGGATACGGCGATTTGGCCGGAAGGATCGGTTCCTACTGGACCGCGAAACTTCGGGAGGTGTGGGAAAACAAGGACGGTCGGATAAAAGAGCGGGACTTGGCTTACGACCCGTCGGACCCGCTCTCGCGGATCGAACAGAAAACACTGGTTATCTCCTATGCCGACAGCGTGAAAGACGGAAATAGGCCCGCGATTAAGGCACTGACGGAATTTTTCGAGGAATACTTCCCGGCCGTCGGCGGTCTGCACATTCTGCCTGCCTGCGCGGTTGCGGAGGACCGGTTTAACGACGGCTACTTTTCCCAAATAAACCGATCGCAAATACATAAAGCTTTCGGTTCCAATGAATTGTTTGCCGGCATTATGCAGCGATATTTTTCCATGAACGATTTTGTCTTGAACCACGTGGACATTGCAAACCCGCTGTTTCAGGCATACCTCGAGGGTGATGACGATTCGGGGAAGGCGTTTTTTATTTTTACCGAAGACGAATATATCGAACTGCGGGACGCCGGCAGTTTCGATGCCGTTTTCCGTCCCCGACCGTTCCCCCTCTTTACGGTTTTTCGGAGACTTCCGGTTGATGAGGATGTCAGGAGCCTGAACCACGAAGAACGAATCGAAAAGGTCCGCGGCATGATAGAAGGAGAGACTTATTTGGGTGTGCCCGATCAGGTCCTCAACATTCTCTACCTCTTCGACAAGATCCTGAACGACCAGATGCTCCTCGAGGAAGATTACCGGCATATTACAGCCTTCATCGATTATCTGCCTTCCCGGGGACTTACGCCGGAATCCTTTTTTACCCGGTCGAAAACACAGGAAGTCCAGCATTATCCGTATATTTTCACGGAAGATATCCTGACCCCTGCCGACTTTCTCGAAAAATGCGGTTACGCGGAAAAAGAGGCTGATGCCATAGCCCGGGTTTTCGCCGCCTACGACACCAAGCTCTTCGGCGAACGGGTGCGCGTACTTACCACCTTCAGCCATGTGCAGGCGGACATCAATCTGTCCAATTTCGAGGGACTGAAACTGCTCATCGACGACCTCTCTTTTTACTTAGGGATGGATCTGAACCTCCTCCGTTTTGACGCGGTGAACTACGGCTTCAAGAAATGGGGCACCTCCTGCTTCGGACTGCCGGAAATAGGCAACTTGATGAACATCATCTATCTTTCCATGGAGTGCGTAAGCCCCAGGACGGTGCCGAACCTGGAAGTGAACGACAGCCTGACGACAATTCTAAAGCAGATGTCGGACAAAAATTCACCGCCGCCGATGATGCACGACTTTCACCTTGTATCGATGGTTCCAACCGTGTTCCTGATGGAGCGCCCGTCGATTCTGCGGCGTATTCTCCCGCTTATCCGCCGGTTCGAAATACCGAAGGAGAGCATTAGATTCAGCCTGTCCGAAAGTCACGACGGCAAATCGGTCCGGGGAAGCATGGACTTACTGACACTGACGGAACGGCAGCGGCTTGCAAAACAGATCGTCGAAGAAGGCGGCAAAATCAAGTTTAAATCAAGTACGATCGGAAAAATTCATCAAAACGAGTTTTCCGCGTTCTGCAAAGAGACCGGCCTCGATTACAGCGAACTTGTTCAGCTCCTTTTCGAAACCGAAGTTACAGGCGACGGTACGCTGCAGCTGAAACCGGACCTGCGCAAAATTGAAAATATCCTTTCAATCTGTCCCTCCTTCGCGGAGCCGGAAATAAAGGATTCGGCGGACTATCTGCTTACAAAAATTGTCGAGGGGCGCGAACCGTACGAGCTCTGCTGTACCACCCGGAACTGCCTCCCATCCATAGGAGACACGGCAGCCGAGGCCGCGCGGTATCTCGCCTTCCACACCCTCGCCCTTGCCATGATGGGCAGGAATGTAAAAACGATCTATTGCAACGACCTCCTCGGCCTGAAAAACGATATACAGAAATATGAAGAGACGGGAGAACTGCGGAACATCAAGCGGACGAAGTCGGAGCTCCGCAGCGTCCGGCAGCTTCTCGGAGACGGCTCGTCTTTCGAGGCGCAGGCCGCCCGCGGCATCAATAATTTATTGGCATTAGTAGATGCCGACAAGGCACTGCATTACCGCGGAGACGAGGCCCGGGTGCTCGAAACCGCCGGCCCCGCGGCTAAAGCCGGGACAGAGCCGCCGGCTGCGGCCGTCTATAACGGCTGGGATAAACACCACACACTGACGGTGGTAAACGTGTCGGCAAACAGTGCGTCGGTCCGGATTCCGCTCCTGGAAACACCCCTTGCCGGTAAAACGGAACTCTACGATAACTTCAGCGGGGATACCGTCCCCGTCGGTGCCGGCGGTGTTCTCGATCTAAACCTCGAGCCCTTCGGGCGGCTGTGGCTGTCGCCCGAAAAAATCGACGTTGACCCGGCTGTTTTGCGGTAGAAGTACCTAATACTGCCAAATATGGCTAAAACAGGTACCTAATACTGCCAAATATGGCAATTTTTCGAACCTAA
>CAZSGZ010000412.1:0-2690 GCA_964606455.1 uncultured Spirochaetales bacterium | reverse complement strand
AAAAAATGAACAGTATATGCTGCATTTCGACCTCAATACCCTAAACGGACGCTGTCAGTATAAAGTACCATCCAAGAGAGAACAAGCTTATCGGAAATGCAGTTTCTCGATTCCCGCCGGTACAATTACATTGTCAAAGGCCAGCTTGTAATAAAACAGCTCACCTTCGCCTTTGTACCATGAGGGCCAGAAATTATTGTAGGCATCGAGGTAGACATGCCGTACAAAAGGGTATACTCCGTCGTAGGCGGCTTCAATATTATGGAAAAATTCATGGACATAGGAAATATGCCGTGTTGCTGCCGCCGTTCCCAGATACAGCCCCCCGCGAGAATCTCCACCACTCTCCTTGCGGGCATAGGAAACATAGGGCATTTCCTCGTTAGGCACGACATAGATGAAGGTATCCACGCTGTTTCTCTTTTCATTGATAATCTGCCCTGGATGGGGAACAGCCGTTTCTATGTCGAACGTATAAAATATCTTTTCTTCCACCCCCGCCCCCGACCAGCGCCGCGGCCCGAAATCCACTACGGTACTATCAATCATTTCTATATCCAGAACCGGCAGGACCTCCCCGCGGCTTAAGTAAAAGATCATCTTGGAAAATATGTCAAACTGTTTTTGTATTTCTTCGATAAGACTCGGATCGAAAACGTTAACGTTTTGCCGTATGCTGCCGTCCGTGTCGGTCCACTCGGCGGAAAGCCGCTGGAAAATAAGCATCATGAATCGATGCTGGTACGCACGATCTTTCACGGCCCCGCTGCTCTCCATCCAGTACAGCGCGGTGTCCCGGTAAAATCCGGGGCACTGAGAACGGATAAACGCGGCCAATTCCCCCCATTGAGGAGATGTTCCGGAAAAACCATCGAGTATAATATCAACGGCATCAATATATTTAACTGTTTTCAGGGGGCGGGTATCCTGCAAGCCCCGTATCCCCTCTTCCAGGAAAGCCTTAGCCATATCAAACCGGACAAGATGGTCCGAAGATCCCGTACGCCGGAAATACTCGAGCACTTTATTCTGAAGGGCAAAAATTGATGTCCCGTCTCCCCGGGCCGCGTAATATTTTACCAACAGCCGGTAATAGTCCCCGTGTATAAATCCGTCGGTGTCAGGTTCCCGCAGCCCGGCAGCCGCCGCGTCCAGGGCCGCAGGAATATCTCCGGCGTGAAAATGTGACTCGCCGAGAAACCATAAACTATTAGCGGTATACCCCGGCGGGAGTTTAGCCAATACCTCCGCTGCTTCCGCGTATCGCGTATTGCGGTACAAGCTTACACCGTAGTAGTACCGATACAGATGATTTTCCGGTTCAATTTCGTGTGCCCGCTCGATACGCGGCAGGGCCTCGGCCCAGCTGCCGGCCCGGTAGAATGGTAAAAATACTTCATACAATTCCGCAGCCGAGGAGCCTTTGTATGAAGGGACGGTATCGGTTACACATGTACAAAAAACTACTACCGTCAGTAGAGACAATAAACAAAACCCGGTAATTTTCAGCTTCATGGAAGAACTATAAACAATATACCCGTATTGAGGAAAGCCGGCAATCTGTTTTACAATTACAGCAGACAGAGGAAGGAGGAAGATGATGCAGCATAGAAAATTGGGAAAAAACGGTCCGGAAATTCCGATTGTAGGATTCGGCGGATGGCCGATCGGCGAGGGGATGGGTCACGTGGATGAAGCGACGGCTTTAGAGACAGTTCAAGCCGCCTTGGACCGGGGTTTGACCCTGATCGACACCGCGCAGTACTACAAGTCGAGCGAGGGCCGAATCGGGAAAATACTCAAGAAAAGCGGGTACCGGGAAAAGTGCTTTTTAGCCACCAAGGTAAGCTTCGATTACTCCCGAAGCGGCGTAACAACGGCGTTTGAAAACAGCCTGCGGGAGCTTAAAACCGATTATATCGACCTCTACCAGATCCACATGTGGGACGAAACAGTACCGGTCGAGGAAACCCTGGAAGCAATGACGGAACTGCAGGAGCGGGGAAAAATAAAATATATCGGCGTGTCCAACTTCCGGGTCGAACATCTCCGGCGTGCATTGAAGGCGGCGCCGATTGTTTCAAACCAAATCAACTACAACATGTTTCTCCGTACTCCGGAACGGGAACTGTTTCCCTTTTGTAAGGAAAACGGCATCGGGATTATGGTACACAGCACCCTGGCAAAGGGATATTTATCCGGAAAGTACGACCGGAACCATCAATTTCCCGCGGATGACGAACGTTCGAATTTCAAACAGTATCAGGGTGATGATTTTTACCGATACCTTGACGCTATAAAGGATTTACAGGACATTGCCCGGGAAAAAGACTGGCCGCTGATCGAACTCGCCATTGCATGGTCTCTCAGGAAACCGGAGGTAAGCACGGCCCTCGTCGGTATTAAAAATCCTGCACAGATCGACGCTCCCCTTGCGGCGGGAGACCGCACCTTAGCCCTCGAGGACATCGCGAAAATCGATGCGGTATTACAAAAACACGATTTGGAAAATTTAGCTCCCTTCGAATCGCAGATTGTGTAAAGAGAATATTCAGTAACTGTCGGTTTTCCCGTACTTTCACCTTCCGCAATAACGGCATTGAGCAATTTTCGTCCGAACCCTTTTATGCCGGGGTGGAAATATTTCAGCTTTTCCGTATACAATACCGACAGATAAACACATGGCTGAT
>CAZSGZ010000411.1:0-2695 GCA_964606455.1 uncultured Spirochaetales bacterium | reverse complement strand
AAATACCCGCCTGGTCTAAGGAAAGCGATAAAACCGCACTGCCGCTTTCCGGCCGCAGATTGCAGGCCGCAAAAATCAGGACCGCCGCAGCGGCCGCGATAAAACCCGCGGTTTTTATAAAATTCCGTATATATTGTTTCATGATTCGTCTCCTATTGGAAGTTCACTACAAGGGTACCGGTACTGTCGGTCCCTCCGCCCTGTACCGTTGGCGCGGTCCCCGGTACTGACTCGACGTCGAAATCGGAGAGAAGCGCCGTTTCGCCGCCGCTTATTTCTCCCTCTATAACGACTTCCCATAAACCCGTGTCGTTCATCGTCAGCAGTACCGTTCCTTCCGTAACATTTACCGAATAGCCGTCGTAAACGAACTCCGTTCCCCGGACACTAGCTGTCGATGAGGGACTCCGGAGAGTGAAATTATGAGTTACCCCCTCCGCGGATTTAACCTGGGCATTTACTTTTCCGACTTTCAGGTCCAGAGATGTCGTTGCCCGGGTGTTTGTCTGAGAGTATTCCGCGATGCTCATTCGTGTAAGCGGTTTAATTTCGATGTCGGAATATCCGATGGTGATCCGTGCTTTTGAATTAAATCCGGTGGAGATAACCGACCCGACGGGCACAACCATCCCCGGTACGGCTGCAGTCCATCTGCCGCTTTGCTGGATTTCCACCTTTCCGGTAACTTCCTTGATAGCCGCTGAATCCTGGGCAAATCCTACGGCGGTAATGCCTAAGATTATTAGAATTGTAATTAGTACTCTTTTCATAATATTCCCCTATATATTATTCAATATACCACGAAAATCGGCGGGTGCACAGAAATTTGCCGATTTTACCAGCTTAAACTTGCCGTCAGTTTTCCAACGAACCAGGCAGCCTCTCTTTCAGGCACAAAAGCCGCCTTTGAGGGGAAAAACCAGCCTGCAGCGATGGAGAAACCAACATCGGAGAACAGCCTGAAATCGATGGAGGCATCCAATTCGGTCCCGAGGTACAGGGAATCCGAGGCAGGGTCGAGGCCCCCCGTTGATATCGGCGCCGGGGTGGAGCGGAAAAAAACGAGCAGTCCGGTCCCTGCCTCCAGTTTCTGTCCGATTTTACTTTGAATAAACGATATCGGCTTGAGGGAATAGGATGCCTCTAGGTAAAACAGATTGCTCAGCATGGGAGTAAAGACCGTTCCCGTAGCGATAACGGAGGCCGGCATGAACATGGTGTTTCGGCCCGCCGTGTTCCCCTCGAGAAAGAGGGTACTGTCCGGATCTCCCGAAGCGAAAGTCAGGCCGAGGTCCGCTCTGGAGTACAGTGCTTCTTTATTGTAGTAGCGCACGTTGAATCCGGCAGATGCGCCGATAATGGGGGTGTAGTTGTATGTTCCGTCAATGTAGGAAAGACTGCGGCCGGTATTCACACCGCCGAAGACATCGTAGTAAAAACCAGCTCCTATCGGCCCTTTCAGTCCAAGGAGGAAGTACTGGGTATCTGTAAGCCCCCCGCGTTCCGGTGTATACGCTGTTTCCCCTTCTTCAATCGGTGTCGACAGGACGTCCGCGGAATCCGTCAGAAAAACCGCCCGCAGGTCTTCCTGGGCGAAGGCCGAAACGGACAAAGTCTGCCGTTCAAACAGTTTGGTAAAGTTGATTTCCGCTAAGCCTACGAGCCGTTTCGGTCCTAATATAACGGAGGCAATGTCCAGGTCGTTGTAATCGAGTTTTGACATCTGCATTGAAGAGGAGGATTTAAACTGAAAACCTGCAAATCCGACATCGGTGTTGATGGTAAGCGCCGGATAGATAAATTCGAAACGAAACCCGTCCAAATCATGGGAAAATATACGCCCGGTAAAATCTTCCGACTGGTATCTCCCGAGCGTGAAAGAGAACCGGCTCGGATTGCCTTCTGACCGGGGAAATGTGCCGACAAGTTTGAAATCGTAAATATCGAATATGTGCGACAACCCGGAGGAACCGTCGAACTGCAGCGTGTAGCTCCCGCCGGCATGGAAGACGACCTTGTTGTGTGTTCCCGAATTAAACCAGATATTGAAGGTATCGAGCTGCCGGATGACCGCGCTGCCGCTCTCTTCCGAACCGCCCGCGGCAAATCCGGTTTCGTTATGAATTAATCCGCCGAAATCGACTCCGAAAAGGACACCGCTGCCGAGAAGGAGGAAGATCAGTATTCCCAAAATGCTCCGTTTCATTGTGCCGCCCCCTTCCATTCAAGTGTGTCCCCTAAAATCTGCAGTGCTTCGCTTCCCGTTATGTCTCTGAAGGGATCGGCACTTTTCTTGATAATCCCGAGATAGGAGAGTTCCTTTGCCGCGTACCGGGGCCCGGGAAATATTCGGTAAAGAAGACCGCCCGGGATGTCGAGGGCCCGCATGAGAATATGGGAAAAATCTCCTAGCCGCATCTTTTGTTCCGGCCGCGGATTTTTTAGTTTCCATTCGGACTGCTTTTCTATAAGAGCGGTAAAGGCTTCTTCCGGCCCCGTTGTTTCCGGTACCATGCCTGAAGCAGTTAAGACAAAATAAGCGCCGTTTTTATAAACAAGCTCGTTCTGTTCGAGGACTTGGTCTATAACTTCATTCGACTGGGCCGCCGCCGAAAAAGACACGGCCAGTCCGATCAGCAGGATTATTGATATTACTTTCATACCTTCATTATGATACTATTTCCTGCCTGTGTAA
>CAZSGZ010000410.1:0-2696 GCA_964606455.1 uncultured Spirochaetales bacterium | reverse complement strand
ACGCAATAATACAAGGCTGATATATACGCAAGAGTGCGTGTAGTTGGGAGTTATCTGCAATGAACCAGCGAAGAGAAGACGCCCGGACCTCCGGCCGACGGGCGATGAAGAGTACGGGCAAATGCAAATATTTAGAAAGTAATGCTTGACAGGGTATATACCGAGGTATATATTGAATACAGAGGTGATAATATGCAAACAGCAAAAATATTCATGAATGGAAGATCTCAAGCAGTTAGGTTACCAAAAGAGTACCAGTTCAGAGGAGATGAAGTTTATATTCAAAAGCATGGTGATGCTGTTTTATTATTTCCTCATGATAAGTTATGGGAAATATTCGTAGAAGGCATTAATGAATTTTCAGATGATTTTATGGATACAGGAAGAGAACAAGGACAGAATCAAGAAAGGGAAAGTTTCTAATGTATTTATTAGATACGAATATTTGTATTTTTGCAATAAAAAAAAGACCAGAAAGAGTTTTAAAGAAATTGAAAGAAAAGATTTCAGATGGAATCTACATATCATCCCTAACAGTTGCTGAATTAGAGTTTGGAGTTGAAAATAGTCAAAAGATAGAGAATAACCGTATTGCATTACTCAAATTCCTATCTATTTTTAATATTTTAAATTTCGATGATTCAGATGCAATAGATTATGGAAAGTTGAAAACAGATTTAAGAAAACAAGGGCGGATTATTGGTCCAATAGACATGTTATTAGCAGCACAAGCTTTAAATAAAGAATTAATATTTGTAACAAACAATGTTAAAGAATTTGAAAGAGTGAAAGGGTTAAAAATCGAAGATTGGAGTATATAAGAATGAAGAATTTCCAGACCTAACTCCGTTGTACGGTCTGGAACGCTGGTTCAAAGCAGATAACAGAGAATAGGCGGTTCCGCCTTCGGCTTCACCCAAATTGCCTTTGGTCGCAAGCTCCCAACGGCACCTTCGCATATTTCTGAAACGTTATGTGATATATCGAGATATAATTAATATTAACGTTTGACATTATTAACGTTATAGGTTAATATAAGTTGTGATCGAATCATTCAAAGATAAGGCTACCGAAAAAATATGGGAAGAAATCTATTCAAAGAGATTTCCCAAAGAAATGCAAAAAGTTGCACTAAGGAAGCTGATTGTATTGCACAGAGCAAAAGATTTAAAAGATTTGAGGGTCCCTCCTGGCAATAGATTGGAGCAATTAGCAGGGAATAGGAAAGGACAATATAGTATTAGAATAAATAATCAATGGAGGATCTGCTTCAACTGGAATAATGGAGCTGCAAGCGAAGTTGAGATTACAGATTATCATTAACTGAGGGTAAAAGCATGGAAAAGATACCAACTATTACACCGGGAGAAATTTTATTGGAAGAGTTTCTTAAACCAATGAATATAACAGCTTACAGGTTGGCAAAGGATACGAATGTCCCGGCAACGAGGATATCACAAATTATTAAAGGCAATCGCAGGATCACCGCTGATACGGCCCTACGCTTTTCCAAGTACTTTGGTAATTCAGCGGATTTTTGGCTCGGGATACAAGATGAATATGATTTACGCGAAGAAAAGAAGAAAATAGCGAGTGAATTAGAGAAAATCCCACATGTTAAAGTTTCATAGTACTTCGATACATCACATAACAACGAGTACCCGGCTCCGCTGTGCTCCACCCAAATTGCTCCCATCGGTCGCAACTTCGCGTAGCCGCGGAACGTTATAGGAAATTTGGATGAAAAAATGATAGAGATAATATCTCTTGACAATACTATCTTATGGCGTTAGTATTGTAAATATGATTATTGGATTCAGATCAAAAGAGACAGAAAAGATCTGGAATGGATATACGTCATTGAAACTGCCAATAGATATTCAAAATCCAGCCAGAAAAAAACTAAGAATGCTAAATAATGCACATGATCTGAATGATTTAAGGATCCCTCCTAATAATAGATTGGAATCCTTAAAAGGAGATAGAGAAGGGCTTCATAGTATACGAATAAATTCGCAATGGAGGGTATGTTTCCAATGGCAAAATGGAAATGCATTGAATGTAGAAATTGTGGATTACCACTAACAGGAGATAATTATGGATAGACTGCGAAATATACACCCCGGAGAAATATTGCAAGAAGAGTTTCTTGATCCGTTTGACATTACTGCTTACAGATTAGCAAAGGAAATAAAAATACCGCAAACACGAATTTCACAGATATTGCAAGGTCGAAGGAGAATAACAGCGGATACGGCCTTGAGGCTTTCTGAGTTTTTTGGTAATTCCGCACAATTCTGGTTGGGCCTTCAGGACGATTATGATCTTGAAGAAGAAAGGATAAGAATTGGAAATGAGTTGAGTGGAATACAAAGGATGAAAGTTTCCTAATCGTCCAAACTTCCGATAACAAATAGAAGTCTTAACGTAGCTGTCATAAAAAAGGTACTTTCTGATACCTAAAAGACTTGTGAAAAAATGAATTAACAGGAAATGATGGTAACAGCTATGTTAAGACTTTGTTGGACGGAAACCATAGATGAATTAGTAAGGAATTTGATAGCGCTTTTTTAGATTCCGTATTAAATATTTACATAAATGATTAATTATAATTTTTCGAAAATGACAAATTCTGAACATAATTCTTAAAAACCTCTTGTGAAAATACCAATACTATTCATTTTTTCTACTTTCAG
>CAZSGZ010000409.1:0-2701 GCA_964606455.1 uncultured Spirochaetales bacterium | reverse complement strand
TTTCAACATCAGCCGGATCGAGGGTCAGGCTCTCGTCGACTTCCGCCAGCACCGGAACGGCTCCGCAGGCAATAACGGATGATATGGACGCGATAAAAGTATACCCCGGCACGATTACCTCATCTCCCGGGCCGATTTTAGCCGCACTCATTGCCACAATCAGCGCGGCTGTCCCGGAAGACACCGCGAGGGCATGATCGATGCCCATTTTTTTCGACACCTCCTGTTCCAGGGTATACACTTTTTTCGTGAAGCCGGGATCGCCTAAGTCCCCGTAGCGAAATAGATATTTCGACCGGATAACCTCCAGCACTTCCTCTTCTTCTTCTTTGCCAATCCAGTAATATCCGGGTCCGGGCATTGTTTACCTCCATATTATCGTAAATAATTGATATAATTGTAGCATCCTCACACCAATTAGTCAACTATATATATAAATTATATATTTATTACACACAATATTTCATCTATTATGCTTGACTTACACCTATATTCCATATAATAATATAATTTACACAAGGAGTAACGAATGACAAGTAAAGAACGAATACAGGCGGCATGGGAGGGGAGGCCGGCGGACCACGTTCCTCTGACTACATGGTGCTTCGGCTTAGCAGTGCCTAAAAATCTGCAGTGGGAAAAAAACGGAACAATCCGGAAATACTGGTACTCCCAGCGGATGGAACATCTCCACACCCTACCCTTTCCGTGGGAAACGGAGGATGAATTCGAGCGGGTAAAAGCCTGGCAGTCTTTCGGAGTGGACGATATGGTCGATGTATCGGTCCCCTGGGGCGTTTCTCCTGAAGTAAACTGGAAAGATACCAGGAACGAACCGGCAAAAAATGAACGGTATACGGTAATGACCCGGGAATACACAACCCCCGAAGGCCCGCTGCGGCATTCCGGCCGGGAAACAAACGAGGAGATGCAGGAGGGCTGGGTAGTACAGCCTGACCATGTTCCCCTTATTGAGGATTTCAATATACCCCGGGCGGTTGAGCACGCTGTAAGTTCTCCGAAGGACGTCGGTCCGATAAAATATCTCTACTGTCCCCCGGGAAAGGAAGAGAAAGGATGGTTCGAGAAAAGAATGGAGATCGTTACGCCCTTTGCCGAAGAAGCCGGAGTGCCGGTGCAGGCCTGGACGGGATTCGGCATGGATGCTGTCGTCTGGTTTACCGGTACCGAAAAGGCAATCATGATGTCCTTAGATGAACCTGAAGCATTTCACAAGCTCATCGACATTATAACTGAAACCGACGAGGCCAGAACGGACCTGGCCGCCTCTCACCCGGGTGTGGACATCGTAACGGAGCGGGGATGGTATTCGTCGACCGATTTCTGGTCCCCCTCCCTTTTTGACGAGTTTCTTTTCGATCACATCAAAACCCTGGCCGACGCGGCCCACAGGCACGGAAAGAAATTCGGCTATGTCATGACCACCGGAGTCGAAACCCTCGGTCCCCGCCTGGCCGACGCGGGTGTAGACGTACTGTATTTTGTCGACCCAATCGATCCGATTCTACAGGGTAAGCTCAACCTGCCGAACGTACGGGACCTGCTTTCCGACAGAATGTGCATCGCCGGCGGAGTCTCCAGCCTTACCCTCGACAAGGGAAAGGAAGAACTGGA
Organism: uncultured Spirochaetales bacterium; assembly: GCA_964606455.1. Classification (GTDB taxonomy): domain Bacteria; phylum Spirochaetota; class Spirochaetia; order SPDA01; family CAZSGZ01; genus CAZSGZ01. The sequence goes on along the minus strand of CAZSGZ010000409.1, from coordinate 1,066 downwards.
ACGTCAGATACGTACTTCGATGGAGGTTTTTAAACCGACGAACAGGTTTATTCTTCATCCGGTGGACGCCCTTTTCCCCGACACTCCCTGGGATGGTATAGAGGACCTTATTGAAATATGGAAAGAATACAGATAACAATAAACAGACACAAAGGAGCGACAAATGGCAGGTAAAGCACAATTCAGGTTTTCTTTCGGACCGTGGAACATTCATGAAGGAGCGGACGTTTTCGGGCCGCAGGTTAGAAAAAGCGTATCGTTCGGCGAAAAGCTGAAAGTTTATAAGGAACTGGGTTTCGACGGAGTCCAATTCCACGATGATGACGCGGTAGCCGACGTGGATGTACCCCACGGCAAGATGATCGCGGAAGCAAAAGAGATGAAAAAGCTGCTCGACGGTGAGGGGCTCGTCGCCGAATTCGTAGCACCCCGTCTGTGGGAACATCCGAACACCGTGGACGGAGCGTACACGGCAAACGATCCGAAACACCGGGAATACGCCATCGAGCGATCGAAAAAGGCCATCGACATCGCCAACGTGCTGGGAACAAAGAACATCGTCCTCTGGCCGGCGAGGGAAGGAATTTACGTGAACGAATCGAAAAACCACGTGGATAGCATGCACCGTTTCATTCATGCCGTAAACGTCATGCTGGACTACGATACAAACATACGTATCTTAGGCGAAATGAAACCGAACGAACCGATGGACCACGCCTACTGCCCCACTACCGGTCATTTCATGGCCTTAGGCGCCGCGACAGACGATCCCTCACGTGTCGGGATATTGATAGAAAGCGCCCATGCCGTTTTAGCAGGTCTCGATCCTGCTATTGAAATGGCTTTTGCCATTGCCCAAGAAAAACTGTGGAGCGTCCATTTAAACGACCAGAACGGCCTCAAATTCGACGAGGACAGGATTTTCGGTTCCATCAACCTCAAGCGTGCCTTAGACCAGGTACTGGTGCTGTGGGAAAATGACTTCGGAGCCGGCGGCGAATTCATCGGCCTCGATATAAAGGCCCTGCGCACGCAGAAAGACGAAGAGGCCACCCTTCACCTCGCC
>CAZSGZ010000408.1:0-2701 GCA_964606455.1 uncultured Spirochaetales bacterium | reverse complement strand
ATGCCGTGGATGAAAGTGACTACGGGGCTATAACTGATAATGGAGACGGTACCGGGTACAGCATTGGACCGACAGTATCTGATATTACCTCAACTGCCCATTTCACCGGAAGCGACCCCGATTGGGAATATTCATACAGTGTTTATGAGTTTGCCTCTTATTTGGATACCCAAACCGGACTCGAACTTCTTGGAGAACTTTTACTAGAAATGGACCAAAATCCCTATCAGCTGCTGATCGACAGCGACGTTAGCAATACGACTGAAGATACAGGTCTAACCATTACGTTTCCAGATGTCGGTTCAGATCCCGCACAATTGTTCGTCGACGTAGAAATCGACTATGACGCTGAGACAATCGGGCCGAACAACTTTGGGGTTGCTACATGGGAACTGGACGGTAATGATGTTCTCTTAGACGTCACTTCCGTGTTCTTTTAATCTTTTATTTGGAAACAATCAGTATCGGCAGCGCTGTCAGGTTTGGCGGCGCTGCTTTTTTTTCCAAAGCGTCCTTCCGCCGGACATAAAAACCTTCTATACCTCGATTTTTCACCGGCTTGGTTTAATTCTCGAACCTGCAAAGCAGATACGCATACATTTCATCATTCTTACTTACGCCTCTCCGCTTTCGACCATACTAACCTGGGGCATCACTGTTCCGGACGTCAACGGTCACGGGCAGGTCCAAGCCGCAGATTGGAGCACCGGATTATACGGATCGACTTCGGACAGCAAACCCGATGGGATTCCTTAAGAGGTCCCATATCTCAACGGACCTGTAATCGCTTCTCCCGCATACAAATCCTTCATCTCCGGGAAGAAATGCAATGTCACTGAGCCTGCCTAAAGATGTAAAATTTTTTCGAAGTATCGTTCCGTCACTCGTAAGCAGGGCCACAACGGGGCTTTCAACGGCATTACTGACGATATAGTTACAGCCGCTGCTTACATCAAAAACAGGGCCCGGGACAAGTCCGGCCTGGACTACTACATCCATGGAATGAAAGAAATCCAACCCGGGGGGACCGTTGTCCGCGAAGGACTCGTATTCCTCGGAAACGACCGGCAGACAAAGCGCAATAAAAATTACCGCAGTACCAATTTTTTACGTTTTCGATTACTATATGGAGTAAGATCTCATGCGAAAGGAAAGCATTTTTATGAATATATTGGTAGTCGATAATAATGAAGCTGTTCTTTCATTTATGGAAGAATCGCTGTCCGCGAACGGAAACCATGCTGTACGGGTCGCCCACAGCAGTTTGGTCGCTCTTCAGATACTCGACACATTTACACCGGACATCATGTTCGTGGACCTGATAATGCCTGAAATAGACGGAGAACGGTTTATAAAAATAGCACGCCGTCGCAAAGAATTACAGCATGTGTTTATTGTAATCATTTCGGCAATAGCTGCTGAAGATTTAGAAAGCAAATACCGCGATATCGCAGACGCCTATATGGCAAAAATGCCCTTCCGAGTAATGAAAGGTTACCTTGTCCGATTACTAGAGGATTTTGAAAATAATGACGTAGGGAAATACAAGAAATGCATAACCGGCCGGGAAGAAATATATAAAAGAGAAATTACGTCCGAGCTTCTTTATTCAAAACAGCATCTCGACATTATTCTCAGCAGAATGTCCGACGGCATCGTCGAAATGAAGCCTGACGGGAAAATTATCTATGCGAATGAGGCAGCTCAAACTCTTTTTGCACAGAAAGAAACTTCTTTACTAGGCGAAGATTTCACTGCTCTCTTTACACCGCCTGCTATGTCCGATATAAAAAAAAGCCTTCATATGGTCCAGAAAGAACAGAGCAGATATAATCAAGCATATCCTATTCAGTATAAACAGCGGTATCTTATCCTCAAAATGATTTCAATTTCCTATGAACAATACAGCTCGATACTACTGATAATTGAAGATGTTACCGAAAAAAGAGAAGCGGAAGCAATCAAAGCGCTATTACATGAGAAAGAAATCCTCATTAGGGAAGTACAACACCGGGTCAAGAATAATCTTCAGCTTATAACAAGCCTGTTGAATTTGCAGGAAGGAGAACTGACATCACGTAATTTCGAGCGGTTATTCCAGGAAAGCAAAAACAGAATAATCGCCATGTCAATTGTACATGAAAGTCTGTTCGAAACGACCAATTTAGAGGCAATCAATTTTGAAGGATATCTCCACAAGCTTGCGGACCACATTCTGTATGTGAATGACGATATAAGGCTTGCCAATATTTCTTTATTAATTGACGCTGAAGATATCAATGTTCCCTTAAACTTAGCTATACCCCTCGGCCTGATAGCCAATGAAGTTTTTACCAATGCACTCGTTCATGGGGTCAGCGGAATGGATAAGGGCGTTATTCAGATCTCTGTCACCCGGGGTGAAAAATCTACCTGTGAATTGACAATTGCAGATAACGGGCCAGGCTTTCCAGCGGATTTTTCTATTGAATCGGTATCAACTATGGGAATGCTCCTGGTTTCGAAACTAGTGGAGCAGGTCGAAGGAAAAGTCGAAATAAAAAATGCACCGGGGGCTGTTGTGCGTGTAGAATTTCAGATGTAAAGACCGGACAGCTGGCCCGCCGCGGAATCGGGCTCTCCGGTGCTTCTGTTATCCCGCTCGGGCGGGCTCCTTCTAAAACAGAAGCCCCTTCCATAATTGATCGACGAAAGTCGCATA
>CAZSGZ010000407.1:0-2702 GCA_964606455.1 uncultured Spirochaetales bacterium | reverse complement strand
ATCTAACGCTTGTGCTTCCGTCGGCCAGGGACTCGTAGGTCCCCTCCGCGTAGACAGGCATAACGCTGAGGCTGTAATTTTCCGCGGGTACAAGCCCGGTGTAAGTGTACTCCGTTGCAGTTGCGTCGAGATCTTTTGAAAATTCAGTAGAGTCAGATTTGGCGGAAACCCGTATCCCCTCTAAAGCCGCAGATGCTTTCTTGTCCTCGGTAAGAGTTTCGGTAGTCCAGCTCGTTGTTACGCTGTAGGTTGTAGGCGGGCTTTCGGCTTCCGTGTTCGTGTCGGCGGAAACGGTGCTGACACTCAAGTTGTCCACGGGAAGGGCCGTCTCGGACGATTTCCCGCATCCCGCTAAAATACCTATCATCCCGATTATTGAAACGATGGCAAGTATCATTACTGTCTTTTTACGTTTGTTCATACATGCTCCTTATAATAGAATTTGTATTTATTGTAATTGACCAATCTTAAAATAAAATTAAATTAATGGATTTTTTCACTATTTTTACCATTTTGCCCCGGATACTTGTCTCACCGGAACCAAACACCTATACTGATACCCGCAAATGAAAAGGGAAGACTCCTACGATGTAACAAACTGCAGAATTATCCGCGGCGGAAAGGCCGAATACGGAAAAACGGTGAAGGTGCGCGGCGGGAAAATAGCGGCGATTGAAAACAGCTCCGGCGAGGATGACAGCGGCGGAAGGAGCAGCGTTTACGACGCGAAGGGAAACTGGCTTGTTCCCGGCTTTGTCGAGCTTCACATACACGGCTGCGGCGAATTGAGCTTGGAGCAGGAAGCCGAAGGCGGGCAAATACTTCACCGGATGTGTAGGGCCCTGCAGGAATACGGAGTGAACACATTTCTGCCTACGCTTCAGTGCAACGAGACGGTACTTGCCCGCCTCGGAGCGGAACTTACCGAAAACGAAGCCCTCAGGGAGCGGATTCCCGGCCTGTATATCGAAGGGCCCTTCGTTCATCCGGACAAACGGGGGGGTATTCTTGAAGAGCATATCAGCCCGCCGAACGCGGACCGGCTGAAACGGCTGCAGGACACGGCCCGGGGGACGATTAAAATGATGACGATTGCGCCGGAACTTCCCGGTGCCGACAAACTGATAACCGTTATGGAAGAGGAGGGAATTGTCCCCTGTTTCGGCCACAGCACGGCGGCGTTTTCGGAAGGGGTAACGGCCGCGGCTGTTTATCACCGCGGCAGCGGGCACAAAGTCCACATCACCCATCTCTTTAACGCCATGTCGCCGATCTCTCATAAGGAGCCGGGACTGGCAATGCTTCCCTTCATGTCCGAAGATGTAACGTTCGAACTGAACGGCGACGGCGTGCACATACATCCCGACATGCTTCGCTTCTGCTGGAAGCATCTTCCCCGGAAGGGGATGGTGCTCGTTTCCGATGCCGTTGTGTCCGCGGGAAACCCGCCGGGGGAATATTCATATTTTGGGAAAGATGTGGTTTCCGGGGAAGAAGGGGTCAGGTACAGGGAAAACGGTATTCTTATCGGGTCTCATCTGCTCCTGCCGCGGATCGCCGCCGTGTTCGCGGGCATTACCGGCGCCGGCCCGGAGGAGATTATCCCCCTTGTAACGGAAAACCCCCGGCGTATCGTCGGCGGAGAGGGGGCCTTTGCCGACCTCATTCTTGTCGATGACGATTTCAGGCTGATTCACAATTTTTACCGGATGCGGTAGAACCGTTCCTGTTCCCTGGGATATACTGAGGTGCTATGCTGAAACTGCACACCCCCGTGTCCGCTGAAACCACAGGAGAAGGGACCGCGCCTCGAAAGGCCGCGGCCCGATTTTTGTCGCTGCCGCCGGATACTCCGCAGGAAACAATACAAAGGGAATTGGAAGTTCTGCGCGGCGCGGCCGGGTTCCCCGCGGTGATGGATGCCCTTTACCGGTGGGAATTGTCTGTAGGTTACATCTCGAAGGAAAAACTCGAATCGAGCGAATGTTTTAGGTTTTACGACGCGGAATACGAGATTGATTTTTACGTACAGGTAAACCGAGCCCGCTCGGGCTACACTCCGTCTCCGCCGCCGGCGGGAGAGCTGCCGCCGGTCCATTGTGCTATCTGCAGGGAAAACGTCGGCAGACCGGGGAAAGAAACCCTTAGGGTCTTCGAGTTTGCTTTAAACGGCGGCGCGGATAAACGGGCGGATTTTTTCCTGCAGCTGACCCCCTACCCGGTGTTTCCGTATCACTTTGTGGTAATTTCCCTCGAACCGGAGCCCATGCGGGTGGACCGGCAGTCTTTCCGGGAGATGGTCCGCTTTTCCGATCTGGCCCCGGGGTATACGGTGTGTTCCAATTCGGACGTCCGGGGGGCCGGATCGTCCATCCTTGAACACCATCATCTGCAGGTATTCAAGGGCCTTACCCTGCCGATAATGACCGCGGGGACCCTTCGGCGGTTTACGAAAAACGGCTGTATCCTGGACATTCTGCGGTATCCCGCGGCGGCGGTCCGCGTGGAGGGGGAGGACACTGCCGCGGCTGCCGACACAGCGGCGGCGCTGGTGGAGAAATGGAAAGCCCGGAAACCCGGGAGCAATACGGCAAATGTTATTTTCAGCAGGGAGTGCGGAAGGCCGTGCTTTTATCTGCTGTTCAGGCACCCCGGCTATCAGACGCCCGAGCATCTTTTGCGGATAAAACAGGAAGGCATCG
>CAZSGZ010000406.1:0-2750 GCA_964606455.1 uncultured Spirochaetales bacterium | reverse complement strand
GTCTAATTTCCTGTTTTTCAGGTTGATGTACCGGAATAGAGGGCCGACATCGGCCCTATGGCGGGATCGGTCCGGAGGTGGGAAAATATCTTCGTGGCGGCATCGTGCTGACCAATTTCATAGTAGCACTGGGCGGTTAAAAAGAGAGATTCCTTGTCTTCCGGATGGAGTTCGATGGTTTTCCGAAGCATTGACGCCGCCTCTTTGTACCGCTTCATCCGGAAAAGGCTGTGGCCTAAGTATTTCAGTGTTTCGGGGTGTTCGGGGTTTTGTTGACGCGCCTTGTTCAGCAGCGCCGCCGCCGTATCGTAGTTCTTTTTCATGAACTCGAGATAGCCGAGGTTGTAATTGATGTCGAAGGGTTCGGCATTCATGGTCCGGGCAATAACGAAATTTTTATATGCTATTTCGTACTGCTTCAGTTTCATGGCGCACAACGCGTGTTTTACGGTAATGCCGAATTCATCCAGCTCCGGGTTGGCGGAAACAATATCGAGCAGCAGGCCGTAGTTTTTCATTGCCTGGTCCCAGTTCCCTTCTTTGTAGTATACATCGCCCAGAGTCAGCAGGGCTTTTGCGTCTTTGGGGTCCTGGGCAAGGCGTTTATTTGCCTCCCGAATAACGGCTGATTTATCTTTTTCTCCATTTTGTGAAGATCCGGAAGAACCACTTTTTCGTTTAATCAGAAAAAAGATGAGAAAGATCGACCCGATTACGCCGATAATAATGATAATTAGAAGTATAGGCATGATATTATTATGATCGTTTGGAAGTACTATTGTCAAGAAAGAAGATTACGGGACATAATGGTACTGTAGAGAGGAGGGGTTGGAATCGTGTCAACCATTGGAATAAAAATAGCGGACGGAAATTACTATCCGATTATCGATGCATCTGCCGTCGGAAAGAAGCGGCTTGTATTGACGACGGTAAAGGACAATCAGGCGAACGTGCAGGTAGACCTCTATAAAGGGGAAGATGATTCTATCGAAACTGCCGCGTACATCGGAAGCCTTGTTTTGGAAAATTTGGACCCGGCGGACCGGGGCGAACCGGAATTTGAACTTATCATCGGCATTGACGAAGAGAATAATCTAAATGCTTCGTTAGGAGATGAAATAACCGGGGAGAAGCAGAGCCTGAGTTTGGTCCTCGACTCTTTAGGTGAAGCGGACGAGTTCGATCTGCCGGATTTCGACTTAGATACGTCTGTAGAACCTACATCGGAGGTAACTTCCTTCGAAGACGAGGAAGACGAGGAAGAAGTTGAAGAAGATTATTCCTTTGATGAAACACCATTTGATGAAACACCATTTGAGGACGAACAGTTCGAGGAAGAAGATTTCGACGAAGAGAAATTTGAAGAAGAACCGCCTCCCGTTGCCGAACAGCGGCGGGCGAATCCGGGGCTGCTGATTATTTTTGTTATTCTCGGTCTTATCATTATCGGGCTGCTTGCGTTTCTTCTCTACCGCAGCTTCGAGGGTGAAGAAACTCCCCGGCTGTTTGCACGGCTGACTGAAAACAGAACGGAAGATACCGGCGGTGCCGATCCGGGCGGGGGAGCGGAGGAAGCTGCTGTTGCCGGAGAAGACGCGGCCGATGCGAAGACCGCCGCGGCAGACGGAGACGGACCTGAAGCGGCCGGCGGTAAAGAAACAGCCGCCGCCGATACAGCGGGTACCGGATCGCAGGCTGACGCCGGGCAGAAATCCGCTGCGGGAGCCTCCGATGCTTCCGCTGCCGCCGGTCCCGCGGCGGAGACAGGCGGGGTATGGTATTGGATCCGATGGGGTGATACGCTGTGGGACCTTTCCTATTCCTTTTACCGGACGCCCTGGCTGTACGGCAGAATTGCCGGCGCGAACAATATCCGGAACCCCGATCTTATCTACGCTAACACAAGATTATTCATTCCCGAGTTATAATTTCATAAAATGAATTTACGTCGCATCTCACTTTTCAGCATTGCCGCTGTTTGTTTTTTTTCCTTTTCCTGCTCTACCGACACCATTTGGAACATCGATACCGAAACTTTTGCCGCGAGTATCCGTTACAGAGACACCGGTTTTCTCCGGCATATCGAATATTCCGAAGCCGATTTAAGCGAAATATTCCGGCTCGGACCGGGGGCGGCATTTTCCACTGCCGCTGTTTTCGAAGGCCTTGGAATGGAAGCAATGGCGGCGGACATGCTCCGTCTCGAATGGGAGGAGGGGTCCGGCTTGTGGAGAATGCATGCCGGGGAAGAGGTGATTACCGGACTTCTGGATGGCGGCGAATATGAAAAAGCGGAAAGGAACGCGGAACTGTTCCTTCGCGTGTACGGAGACAGCTATTTCGGCTATCGCAGCCTTATGGAAGCACTGTACTGGCAGCAGAAGGACCGGGAGGTGCTCGATCTTCTCGAGGTGATTCGTGAACGTTTTCCAGAAAAAACAGCGGCAGACGGGGAGCTTGCGCTGTTTTCCGCCGTCTCCTCGTCCCGTCTCGAAATTCCCGGCTGGGACGACCTGTTTGTAACGATGTTTCAGGAAATACCGAGTTCCGGCGTGCTTATCCGAGGTTATAAATATGTTACCGGCTCCGAAATGCTGCGGGAGTACTTTTCCGACGACGAGCTTGCCATGTTTAACGCCCGGGTCTTAGCGGCGACCCACCGGTATTCCGAAGCGGCGGACATGTACGGGGAGCTGTTGGAACGTATGAGCCCGGTTTTGTCGAGTGAACAGGTGTACGATGAAATCGGC
>CAZSGZ010000405.1:0-2759 GCA_964606455.1 uncultured Spirochaetales bacterium | reverse complement strand
AGCCGGCAATCCGAGGCAGCGCAAGAGGTCCGCCAGGGAGGTCCCGGACAATGCATCTCCCGGCACCACATAATCCACATCGGCACGCGCCTGCAGGTGCTCGGGCATCAGCGTCGCGTACACTCCCCCGGCAAACACCGGCACCCGGGGGAAAAGCTCCCGTACCGTCTCTACCGCTTCCACAACCCCGGGATACCAGTACGTCATGCCGGTAGTGATAAATACCGCCTCCGGCGCCCCTCCTTCCGCCGCTTTCCGAAGCCGCTCCCGTACGGCCTCTTCAAGAATTCCGTAGCGCGCGTACCGCCGGTTGATACCCTTCAAGCTGTCCGGCTTTTCCGCGACGCTTCGGTAAAACTTACCGGTGCCGTCGGGCCTCCGCTTCGGCTGTCCGAGGACCCGGCTGCTTGCGGGATCGGCATAGTCGAGGCAGTTTACATACTCCACATTCCAGCCGCATCGGGCAAGCCAGGAACCGATCCGCATTAAACCGTACGGCTGCAGATACAAATCGTACAGCGCGAAATCGTAAACGGGAGGATTTATCAGCAGAGCGTTCGGTGCCGCGGTCACAATCCCAAGCATACCCTCTCTGTTTCATCTTTGTTAAGTGATAAGCGGTTTTTTCCGCTTGCACAAACCGCTTATTTCCGGAACAATACGGTATGATAAAACGGATTATGTGGTTATTGTGTCTTGTATTTCTTGCCGGCGGACTTTTCACCGCGGCGGCGGACGACGGGGCCGAACGTCAGTGGGTCGAACCGGGCCTCTTTCTCGACACCAGCCTTTCGGCGGCGATCAATTACCTCGGATTGAAACTGACGAACAACCTCACCTACCGGGTGCCGCTTATTAAAGACAACGGTCTTCTGTGGAAATCGACGAAGTTTGAAATCGGTATTTCCGACGACCTGACTCCGTCCTACCACCGCATTTCGGCACTGATGATTATCGAACCGATAGCATTTTTCGACCTGAAAGTGCTGGCGGGCTACGACCTCGAATGGGCGGCGCTGACCGGCGGGATTTACGACATTGTCCGGGACCCCGCGACGATTACCGACTGGGGAAATGAATACGCCGATGTCTACATCGAATCGTCCCGGCAGACCGCCCACGGGTTCCGCCTGAAAGTGATGCCCACGGCGAAAATGGCCGTCGGTCCGATCGCGGCGACGTACACCTTTACCTTAGGATACCATGCCTACAATGTGAATACGGCCAGCGGTTATTATTACGATCCTGAAACGGCGACCATCCAGCAAATCAACGACCTGTACTTCGTGCACGATGCGAAGCTGATCGGCCGCTTTCTCGATTTTATGGCGGGGGCGAATTTTATCTATACCGATCTATTCAGCTGGGACTATGCCAACATGAAGCTCGCGGGACTGTTCGTCTACACGCCGAGCTGGAAGGTCCTGCCGGAAGGCATCCAGCCCTACTTCATCATCCAGGCGGGGAGCTATATTCAGGACCGGTACAATGTGGAAGAATTTTCCGCGGCCGCGGTTATCGGTGTTAATTTCAAGCTGATGTAACGGCGGTTCCGGCGGAGGACGGTCAATCGAAGTACCGGACGGCCTCAAAAATCATTTTTTTGAACAGCGGCAGATCAAAATCGACGGAAACATCCACATTCGGCTCCTCCCCGGTTATCCCGTAAAAGTCGAATACCGTCCTGCCCCGGGTGTACTCTCCCTTCGTTTCGACATTGACCGCCACCCGTTTTGTTTCGAGCACCTCCGGGTGCAGGAGCCATGCTATGGTCATGGGATCGTGCAGGGGGGCCCCGCCGAGCTGATACCGCCGGTTGTTTGCCTGTAAAAAGAAACGGATTAAATCGGAGGCGGTTTTCGACACTTTTCCCCCTTCGCTGCCCATGCGGTCAAGGTCCTCCTCGGTAAACAGGGCCCGGTTGGTAACGTCCAGGGTAACCAGGGTCACCGGCACCCCCGAATGGAAAACGATGTGCGCCGCTTCGGGATCGACGTAGATGTTAAACTCAGCCGCCGGTGTAATGTTCGACATGGCATGTGTCCCGCCCATCACCACAAAGCGGCCGACCTTCCCGGCTATTTCCGGTTCTTTTTTCAGCAGCATGGCGATATTGGTCATAGGGCCGGTAATAACGACGGTAAGACCGGGGTGCGCCGCGATTGTCCGATACAGGAAATCAACCGCATGTTCCTTCTTTTCCGGCACCGACGGCTTCGGCAGTTCCGCGCCGTCCAAACCGCTCTTGCCGTGGATCTGCGGGGCCGTGGTCAGGGGCTTCACCAGCGGTGTTGCACATCCCCTGTAAACAGAGACATCCTCCCTGCCGATCAGCGCCAGTACTTTTCTTGCATTGTCGAAGGTCTTTTCAACCGTCTGGTTTCCCGCCGATGTCGTTATGCCGAACAGCTCGATCTCCGGCGACGCGCAGGCAAGGATAATTGCCGCCATATCGTCATGACCGGGATCGCAGTCGAGTATAATTTGTTTCATGCTCTTATCTTTACATTATAGGCCGGATTTAGTATAGTATATCTCCATAACGGCGCCGTACCCAAGTGGTAAGGGAGAGGTCTGCAAAACCTTCATGCAGCGGTTCGAATCCGCTCGGCGCCTCTTCTGCAGGATGAATCTGCCTGTTTTTACGAGCGTCTCACAGCGCTGCTAGTATCGCGCCGTGTGCTCGGCGCCTCTTGTGTTGTATAAATTTGCCGGTTATAATGAACGCTACCTATGCGGCAACAGACAGCGACCGATTC
>CAZSGZ010000404.1:0-2762 GCA_964606455.1 uncultured Spirochaetales bacterium | reverse complement strand
AAAACATCCATAAATCTGCAAACCTCTTCGCGGATGTTCCCCCGGGCCTGTGTCATCATGTCCCTGCCCCCGCCGGTGCTCGTAACCTCGTTCGGATCTATTTTATCCACATCTTCTTTTTGAAAATATTCTTTTAACGTGTCGATATATATCCTCCGTAAAACCGTACCCACATTGATTTTCGTTATCCCCCTCGCGATAGCCTCTTTTAAAACCGATTCTTCTATTCCCGTACCGCCGTGCAATACAAGCGGCACCGAAACCTTGCCCCGTATCCGGTCAATTAAGCCGAGATTCAAACTGCTTTTATTTCCGCCTTCGAGCATGTGAACGTTCCCGACGGCAATTGCCAAGGCATCCACGCCGGTTTGCATGACAAAATCCCGGGCCTCCTCCGGATCGGTCTCCTCACCCGGGGAGACCGAATTGTTCGAGACATCGGCGGAAGGCAGCCTTCCCAGCTCCGCCTCCACTTCGGCATCCTGGCTGTGCGCGACCCGGACCAAATATTTATTTATCTCCAGAGATTCTTCCGGCGTGCAGGATTCATGGTCGTGCATAATTACCGAAAACCCTGCTTTCAGTCCCTTTATCAGCAAATTGACATCCGTTGCTTCATTGAGAATTAACGCAGCCGGGACCTCTGCCTGTTCACAAATGGCTTTCCCGAGACTTCCGTAATGGTAAATATTTTCCGGCTTCCACCGCTGCTTATTCCCGAGAAACCCCCCGTTAAAACCGATTATAACAGGCGACTGCATTTCTTCGGCGGCATCGATCACCCCCAAAATTGAATAGAGGTCCCATGCCTCGAAGTAGCCGACGGCATACCTGTTTTTTTCCGCGTGCTGCAGTATCCGCTTCATTGAACATATCGCCATACTTTACACTCCTTATCTTATTGAACTGATTGATCGATGAGATCATTGAGTTTGTTCCTATAGAGAGAAAAATTTTTCCAGCAGGAATCATCCGGAACATGGTGATCGGCATGGGGAACATACCCTCCCTGCCGCAGCAGGATCTCCGCCGTTGCTAATTCGGAATCGATATCTTCCTCCGTTTTGTCCGCCATAAAAATCCGCTTGTCCACGGCGCCCATTACCTGGAGTTCCGGAAAGTTTTTTCGAATCCGGAGCATGTCGTTGCCGGCCTGGATCTCGAAAGGGAAAATACCGGTTACACCTAAATCCACCCACAGAGGGATAAGATCTTCGATGTATCCGTCACTGTCAACATGGATATTTTGTATACCGTATTGATGTAAAAAATCGATTATTCTTACATAATAGGGGCTCAAGAATTCTTCGAACATCTCCTTTGAAATCATCGAGCCTGTTTTGCTCGCCATATCCTCCCAGATAAGAACAACATCCGGCTGCAGTGCCCGGATAAGAATGTCCCAGTATTCCATTACAAAACGCAGGAAAAATTCGTTCATGTCTTTCACGAGACCCGGATCATCATAGAGCATAAAAAACAGTTCCGCCGTACCGATAAGGTGCCGGGGAAAACCCAAAAACCCGAAGGGAAAACCGCCTAAGCGGAGGGGATAGTCTCTGCGGCGGATTTTTTCCTTTTCATTGTTCCAGTCCCGCGGCAGCCTGTCGGAGAGCGGACCGGTATAGTGTTCTTTGTAGTGTTCAAAGTCGGCCCTGCATGTTACGGGAAATTCTATCTCATGAGGCGTGGACGCTCCGGTCAGTAACACCTTTTTCGTAATCCCGTACTTGTCTTTTACAATTCTGTAACCGTCTCCCTCCTCGAGAACTTTTTCCGGAAGCATGGGGCTCACGTCGAAGGGAAATTTTGCCGGGTACGGATCAAGGCCGAAAACGGCCCTTACATTGGTATCCGCTATAGCAGTATCAAAGCTGCCGACACGAACTCCGCCGGAAACGGTCGCGGAATCGGGTGCTTCTTCGGGCAGCGCTTCCGTAACAGGCATCCCTTCCCGGATAAAACGCTTTACCGCCGTTATCCAGTATCCGTATTCCGCTTTCAGCGTCGCGGCGGACCTGTCGAAGGCCATTACCGCGTTAAAGGTTTCTCTCGGGGTCACGTGTTTTCCTCCCCGCCTTCATTTGCCGATAGACTCCTGTAGGTTTCTCTCAATGCCGGAAAAAGCGATCTGTAAATTTCGATATATTTTTTATACTCCCTAAACCTCCCCTCCCCGGGTTCTACGATCTCCTTCGGTTTACAGAATTTTTCAGTTATTCCGCGGATGTCGGTAAACAACCCGACAGCCCTGCCCGCGGTCAGTGCCGCGCCTAGGGTTGCGAAGTCGCTCCGCAGAAGGCTCTGGTACCGCTGGGTCATAACATCCGCCTTAATCTGCATCCAGAATCTGCTGTTTGCCCCGCTTCCGATGGCGGTAACGGACCTTACGTCGGTTTCCGGCACAAGACCGAGCATAATTTCTTTGGTCAGATAATGATCGTAGGCAATCGATTCAAGGATGGACCGGTAGAAATGATACCGGGTATGCGCCCAGCTGTGACCGATAAACAAACCCCGTACCGAAGGCTCCGGAGGGAAAAACCTTCCCTGTAAATAATTTATCGAAACCAGTCCGTCGGAACCGGGAGGAAGACCCCGTGCCTTTTCATCCAGAAATTCATACACGGAAATCCCCTGTTTCTCCGCCTCGACTTTGTCGGCGTTACAAAACTGGTCGATATACCAGTTGTGGGTCCGCCCGCCTAAGACAACGGAAAGTAAATAATAACCGCTCCCTATAGCCGCTTTCGCACAGGCGA
>CAZSGZ010000403.1:0-2767 GCA_964606455.1 uncultured Spirochaetales bacterium | reverse complement strand
TGCTGATATCAGCATTGTCCAACATATAAATTCATGATATTATATCAACATGAAACCTATACAGATAATGATGGACGACGATTTGTTGTCCGCCATCGATCAAGATGAAGATGTGAAGAAACACGGCCGGTCCGCGGTCTTTCGGAAATTGGCTGCGGAATATGTAAAGCGGAAAAAAGAGAGGGAAATAGCCTCGTTATATGTTCAGGCTTATAGCGATAAAAATGCAGGTGTAAGCGATGAATTTTCCGACTGGGAGAGTGAAGGGGTATGGCCCGAGAAATAAACAGGAGTGAAATTTGGTTTTACCAATTTAAAGCGCCTGATAAACTTCGTCCGGTACTCGTCTTATCGAGGCAGATTGTTATCGGACTGCTGCATACCGTCATGGTCGCGCCGATAACGTCGACAATTCACGGCGCCCCCGGTGAAGTGCTTGTGGGTATTGATGAGGGGCTCAAAAAAGAATCCGCTGTGAACTGTGATCATATCCAAACTGTTGAAAAAGCAAAACTGAAACGCTTTGTCGGCCGGCTGAATGAAGATAAAATGCAAGCGGTCTGCAAGGCGCTGAAAATCGCTGTCGGATGTTAACGACGGAAAAAAATCCTTTATTTTGTTCCCCGCCGGCAGAAGTTTCCTGAATTAGGGCAAACTTGCCGATACTAGATTCCGTAGACTGACAGGAAGTTTTTCTCCCCGGTTGCATGCTGCCGTGCGTTCCAGCGGGACTGCACCGTTTATTCGACGGACACCGATTTTGCCCGCTTTCGCGGAGTAAAATGGAAACAGCCATAGTTATCCCGCGGGGAAACATTTTTTACATAAAGGGTGCAATCGAGTGTTGAATTGATTGGGCGCGGTTCCGTCTGTCTATAATGGACATTTCCCCGGTTTGACTCCTCTCGGTGTTCGGTATAAAATTAACGATAGAGGAGACGGATGAAAGGGCTTCCCATTGGAATTACCACGTTAAAAAAAATTCGCGATAAAAGTATGGTCTACGTAGATAAAACGGGAATCATTAAGCCTATGACAGACCAGGGGGGATATTACTTTTTGTCTCGCCCCCGGCGCTTCGGGAAAAGCCTGTTAGTGGACACGTTTAAGGAGCTGTTTGAGGGGAACGAGGCGCTGTTCCGAGGGCTTGCGATTCACGAGGCGTGGGACTGGTCGAAAAAATATCCGGTAATCAAAATCGACTTCGCTTCCGGGACAATTATCAATCGGGAAACGCTTGATGAAAAAATTCGGTATTTGTTACAGGAAAACCGGGACGCCTTGGGCCTTTCATTCAATGTTGACGGTGATGTTTCCACGGCGTTTGAGGAATTAATAAAAGCAACTGAACGAAAATACCACGCTCCGGCGGCGGTGCTGGTGGACGAATACGATAAGCCGCTTCTGGACAACATCGATAATCCTGCAACAGCGGAAGAAATGCTGGATGGTTTGAAAAGCTTTTATTCCGTTTTGAAAAAAGTAGATCGGTACCTCCACTTTGTCTTTCTTACCGGGGTAAGCAAGTTTAGCCCGGCTGCATGGTCGAGCAGCACACAGAGTGTGCGACCAGACAAAGTGAGTATTTTCAGCGGACTCAACAACTTAACCGATATCACGTTAGACGAACAATACGGTACCCTCTGCGGCTTTACCCAGGAAGATTTGGAGGCCGATTTCGCGGAGCACCTCAGGGGAGTTGACCGGCAGGAATTACGGCAGTGGTATAACGGCTACGGTTTTCTAGGCGAACCGGTGTATAATCCGTTTGATATTCTGCTGTTCATTCAAAAGGGTAAAATCTATCGAAACTATTGGTTTGAGACGGGGACCCCCTCTTTTTTGGTACGGCTGATGCAGAAGAAGCGGTATTTCCTGCCTGAGCTGGAGGGGTTTGAAGCGGGGGAAGAGCTGCTTTCCTCTTTTGAAATTGAAACGATGGAGCCGGTTACCCTCCTGTTTCAAAGCGGGTATTTGACCATAAAAGAGAGCACGTTTAGAAGGGGCCGAACGATATACCGGATAGGGTTCCCAAATCGGGAGGTACGGCTTGCGTTTAGCGATTATCTGGTAACCGCGTATACACAGACCGGTATTGAAAAAGAACGATATGCCGAAAGTGTCTACGATGCCCTCCTGGCCGGCGATATGGATAAGCTTGAAGCGGCCATCAGACGGATGTTTGCCGGCATTCCCTGGCGTAACTTTACCCATAACGACCTTGCAGAGTATGAAGGGTTTTATGCTTCGGTACTCTATGCTTTTTTCGTTTCCGTTACTTGTATTGTAGTTCCCGAAGACATCACGAACCACGGGCAGGCGGACATGACGGTTTTTATGGAGAACAAGGTCTATGTTATGGAAATAAAGGTAATCTCCGATGAGGGGCCTGAGGATAATAATAACTCTGCGTTAGAACAAATCATCGCCCGGGGCTACGCAGAAAAATATCTTGGGGAGCCGGGTAAGCAAGTATTCGAAGTGGGAATGGTGTTCAGCCGGGCGAAGCGAAATTTAGTACAATTCAATTATCGGCAACGGTAGTGGTTTAGGTTTTTCCGGAAGGTAATCATAAGGGTGTGATTAGATGAGTGTTATAGCAGAAAAAAGTTCTGAAAAATATAATGCAATAACATTTTCGATTGTTTTCTGCCATCAGTAGGCAAGGGACAAGTATCTCAGAGGTTGAGCGGTAAGATTTAACGCAGCTATTTTCACGGGTTCGTTGGATGAGCGTCCCAATTCAGGAATTAGAAACTCTACTTCC
>CAZSGZ010000402.1:0-2775 GCA_964606455.1 uncultured Spirochaetales bacterium | reverse complement strand
CCGGCTCGTAGTTACATTTCACGGCCCCGAATGTAAGGGTCAAGGACCCCTCCTGCTTCGATGAACCGTCGATGCGCAATCCGCGAAAAATGATTCCCGGTTCGGTCTCCGGACGGGTCACCTTTGGCTCCGTCTCGGACAAAAGGATTTGCCGAACGTAATCCGGGTTCTGCCACAGTAATTCCCGTTCTCCCGAACCCCAGTCGGTGTGGCCGAGAGATACAATCTCTTCCGCGCCGGTCTCGGTCTCGTAAAGAATAACGATTTCCGGTCCCGTCGTCCCCGGATCATCCCTGGTAAGATCCACTTGCAGCGAGAAGCTTTTTATCACCCCCGTATTCGAGACCCATTCAGTTTTTCCCTCTGCGGGTCTGACAATCAGGGTCCGGTCCTCTTTGGAAGGTCCACACTCCACCGTGCCCCCGGGCTGACCATCGAAATCGTATAACACCGCTTCTTCGGCAACACAAAACCAGGCCGGAAAGAGGAGCAGCGCCAAAAGACATATAGCTTTTTTCATGTAAACCCCCGGGGCCGATTATAACCGCCGCGGGGAATAAAAAGCAAGATTACAACGGTACTCAGCATCCGACAGCACTAAATCCCCGGCCGCTGCAAGAGAACCGAAAAGAGAAAGACACTTAACAGCAGGACGGGAAGGGCCGAACTAACGACGGCCAGTATTCCGAAAATGCGTTCCTGTTTCCGATTTTTTTTACGAAATCCTCTTCTGCATAGAAACAGCATGACAAGCGGAACCGCGGTTACGAGCAGGCCCGCTACTATCAGTGCCGAAAATATATTTTGGTCCGGAGGACCACCAAACATGGAAAAAGCGAGAATAGCCATACCGAGTATACCCAGGCAGATGAGAGAGATAACTACCGATACGACGGTGACAATAGTTGCTGCAATTCTCATACACGCTCCAATTGAATCCGTAAAAATATAGCACAATTTTTTTTCTTTTCCCACCGGCACCGCGCCGGAATTAGCCGTCAATCAGTCCGTTTTTCTCCGCGTAACGCACCAGCTCCACAACGTTGGAAAAGCCGAGTTTCTGCAGGAGGTGCCCCCGGTGGTTGGAGGCGGTTTTTTCACTGATCATCAGGCGTTTTCCTATTTCCTTTGATGAATATCCCTCTGCCAGCAGCGACAATACCTCACGTTCCCGGGCGGTCAGTTCCTCGTGCAGTCCCGCGGAAGGCCGTGCCGCTTTCGCTTCGATCCGCAGCAGCCGGTCGATGATGACCTTTGTACAGACATGGTCGATAAACAAATCACCTTCCTCCACGACCCGGAGGGCATCGACCAACCGGCCCGCAGTGGCCTCCTTGGTAACATAGCCCGCCGCCCCGGCCTCGAATGCCGCGATAATATATTCCTGCTGGGCATGCATGCTGACAATGAGGACCCGCGTATCCGGAAACCGCATTCGAAACTGCTTTGTCAATTCAATCCCCGAAGAATCCGGGAGAGAAATATCGGTAATTGCAATGTCCGGCACTTCCCGGGCCATGAGCTCCAGGGCCTCCCCTGCGGTCCCGGCTTCACCGACCACCTCGAAAGTATCATCCCGGGCGATAATTGCTTTGAGGCCCTCCCGCAGCGGCGGATGGTCGTCGATAATAACGATGGTACTCATTTTTTTCTCCTGCTCTGTGCCGGTGCGGCGGGAACTTCCATGGTAACAATTGTTCCCTTTGCTCTTTTACTTTGTATGGAAACGGTCCCTTCACACAACCGGACACGTTCCTCGATTCCGCGCAGCCCCAGATGTTTGCTCCCGCTTCCGTTTACCTGTTCGGGCTGAAAACCGATGCCGTCGTCCTGTATAATCAGCATCAGGTTCGACCCATAATACTGTACGTCTAGATAGACCCTGCGGGCGGCGGCATGCTTTTCGACATTCTTCAATACTTCCTGCACGGCACGGTATAAATTGATTTTTTGCTTTTCACCAAGAACACACTGTTTCGTTTCCGAAGATGAAAAGTAGCAGTCAATACCGGTACGTGCCGAAAAATCATCATACATGTTGTACAGGGCTTTTTCAAACCCGAGTTCACTTAAAACGGGGGGACGGAGCTCATAGGATATCTGGCGGACATGGACAAGGATGTCCTTCGTTTCCCGGGAAATATTTTTTATCCGCTTCCGTATATTTTTCCGGTAGTCCGCGGACACGTCACCTTCAATCCCGTCGGTCATCGTCTCGATAGAGAGCATGAGGGTAGAAAGTTCCTGGGCAATGGTATCGTGCAGATCCAAGGCAATGCGCCGACGCTCGAGCTCCTGACTCTCGATAATTTTATCGGTTAAGTCCTGCACTTCCCGGCTGTGGTGCTGCTGATGACTGATTGCACGGCCCTGCTGAATCATTAAAAAAATAACAACAATAATTCCGCCGATGTAAAAAATATAAATGAGGCGGTAATAATACTCCTGCCGCTGCATGTATGTCATAAGCCAGCCGTTAAAGTCTGAAAGGGACTCTGCAATTGTACGCTGATTGTTTATTAAGGACGATAACAACTCCTCACGACCGGAGGACCCCGTTTTCCCCGCCTCGAACAAGATAGTACGCAAATTCGAATATTCCGCATAAAGTGTTTCCTGCATTCTCTGCAATTCGGGGAAGTGCATCCGGAGTGTATCTAAAAACCGTAAGGACAGTACAATTTTGAACACAATACGGAAAAAGCCTGTCTGGTTTGTACTAATTGTAAGCATTTTAATCGGTCCTTTTACCAATGCCGCTCTCAACTTGCTCAT
>CAZSGZ010000401.1:2057-2790 GCA_964606455.1 uncultured Spirochaetales bacterium | reverse complement strand
TAGGGAAAAGGAGGTGAAAACCCTAAGGGGTAAAGTTAAAAAAAAAGGAGGTGTATTACTACTTGCTCAATAATACAAACAACGGAAGCGGCAAAAGGTAACATTATTAATTATTTTTTTTACTCCATCACGACTTGCGAGACAACATTGAGCAGCTTGTTATACGCCGCTTGATACGTATCGTCTGCAGTGTAGGTAAAAATATCACTTTCAATAATTCCCTGCCCGTTTTCACGAAACCGCATTAACGGATGGTGCAGCGCTCCCATTATCTGGTGCATATTGATTCCCCGGGAAATACAGTAGTTGGAAAACGCGATTTGCTTGAAACTGACATGTTTGTTGTCGGGAGTATATAAATATCCGATTGCGTCACGCACCTGGTCGAAGGGCCCCTTGGAATAGTGGAAAATACGGCTTAACGGTTTCCCCGGATTGAGAAGCTGCTCGTTAATGAGGGCCTTCCCCATTTCATCGATAACTTCATGAAAAATATCGTAATTAAAATTTGTCCGAAAGATCATCACCGCGATATCCGTCGTATTGTTGTTCTTATGGAGTAACGCGGGAAGGTCGTAATTGATGATGTAATATCCGGCATACCGTTTAATCGTCTGACCGTGGATCCTCAGCATGTCCTCGAAGGGGACACGCAGATTAAACAGCTCGTCATAGGTCATATCTAGAATCTTCAGGGCCTCGAATGCCCCGATAATTTCGGCACTGTCGAAAG
>CAZSGZ010000401.1:0-2047 GCA_964606455.1 uncultured Spirochaetales bacterium | reverse complement strand
GGCCGCGCATATACGGGGTAAAGGCCGCTTTCCCCTTCACCGCGAAGTAAAAGTGCATTCGGTAGTGTTTTTCAATAATTTTCCGCTGTACGATAAAACCGCCGGGGATATTGGCAAGATAGGCCAGCTTCAGCCGGTCTTTATAATGGGGGTTGCTGTGAATGACCCGGAGAAGAATGCTTTCTACCTTAACGCCGTTTGTCTCCGGCCTGAGATACACAAAGACGTCCTGGCATTCTCTATTCCCGCACGGACCGCCGTAGGGTATGAGCACTGTCGGTTTTCGTATGGTTTCTTCCGTCATTGTTTTTCGGCCCTATCATACTACAATTTTTCCAAAAGATCAAAAACCCTGTGGGTAAACCGAAGGGCTTCGGGATCTTCGATATTTCGGGGACGCGGAAGGTTGTTTTCCACTCTCTCCATCCCGCCTTCTTCATTAAAGAGGAGTATGGCATCGGACAATAGTACGGCTTCCGTAATATCGTGCGTTACGAAAATAATGCTTACACCGGTTTCCCGCCACACCGAAAGCAGCATGTTCTGCAGTTTTTTCCGTGTTTTCCAGTCGACACTGCCGAAGGGTTCGTCCATAAGCAGCAGTCCCGGTCCCGCCGCTAAGGAACGGGCCACCGCCGCCCGCTGTTTCATCCCCCCCGACAGCTGATAGGGGTATTTTTCAGCATCTTTTTCCAAGCCGACCATCCGGAGAAAAGGGGTTACCGCGGCGCCGTTCCTCACCGGCCCCTTCCGGCCGCTGAAGCGGCGGGCAAAGGCGATATTCCCGCCCACCGTTTTCCACGGGAAAAGCTGGTTGAGTTCCTGAAAAACCATAATCCTTTCCGGTCCGGGCCCTTCTACCCGCGTCCCTTCATACAGAATTTGTCCCGCGTCGGGTCTGACAAAACCGGCAATACACTTCAGCAGGGTGGTTTTGCCGATGCCCGACGGCCCGCAGACGGCGAGACAAGTTCCCTTTTCCATGGAGAACGAAATTTCTTGAAAAACAGGAGCTGCAGCATTCGCGGGGCCGTACTGTTTGGTAATTTTCACAACTTCGAGGAGCATCAGCCTGTTTCCCACCGTTTTACCGTCCGGGCTTCCAAGCGTAAAAACAGTAAATTTTCCGCGAGAAGGCCGATAATCACAACCACTACCAGGCCGCCGAACAAGCCCGGTGTATCCATAAACACCCGTCTGTTAAAAATATACCAGCCGAGTCCCCCGGTTTTTCCTATTGCCCCGAACACCATCTCCGCGCTTATCAGCGCCCGCCAGGCCCTTGCCCAGCCGATGCGCAGTCCCGCATACACCGACGGGAGAATCCCGGGGATAACTACATGGACCAGCCTGCTCCAGGGGTCCATCCGGTAATTGTCCGCAACCAGGCGCCATTGTTCGGGGAGGGAGCGGTATCCGGCGAGAATATTTGTAAACATCGGCCAGACAACGGAGTGAACAATGACAACAAGGACCGCCGCCGTCCCGGTACCGAACCAAAGCACCACCAGCGGCAGCAGGGCGATTCCGGGAAGGGGGTGGAGAAATGTTACCAGGAAATCGGAAAAGCTGGCACACACCTTCGATACCGTACCCGCCATCAGGAGAAGAAGGGACAAAACGGCCCCTCCCGCAAGACCGATGACAATAACAAGCACGGAAAAACCCGTCTGTCCCAGGAGCTGCCCGCTGCCGATGGAGCGGAAGAGTGCGCGGAAGATCTCGGGGAGTCCGGGGAGCAGCAGCCGGGGAAACAGCCCCGAAAGCGAGAGCGCCTGCCACAGTCCTGAAATAAGGACAAGCCACAGCAGATATTGGACCCACTTGCGTCTGATACTTACCAATAGCTTTGCCCTTTCATAAAATCCCTGAACTGCTCGACACCCTGTACGGCAGTGGAAAACGTCATGTCGGGGCTGGACAGGTATTCCGCCATTTTCTCCTCGGGCAGATTATACAAACGGGCAGCGGCCGCGGCGGCCCCTGCCGGGTCCCGCCGGATGTATCGGATAGCGGCGTCCACCGCTTCCGTAATTCCTAACACCGC
>CAZSGZ010000400.1:0-2793 GCA_964606455.1 uncultured Spirochaetales bacterium | reverse complement strand
AGGATAAGCGTCAGCTTTTCCTTTTCCGGGTGGGGAATAAGTCTGAAAAAGTCGGAGTATGAGGAAAAATTATCAAGATTCTGATAGTGCATTTCTAAATTGAACTTCCCGCCGGCTTCCGTAATATCCCACATTCCCAAACAGGCTACATTCCCCCGAGAATCGTAGCCGCTGAAAATTCCGTCTCTAAAAAGTGATAGATTCATGATACGCACCGGTTTCCGGTAGTTGCCGTTCCAGCTCCAGTCGCCGTCGGCAATTTCATCCTCCGGATCCATAGGCGTATGCGTGTTTTCCGAATCCGCGAATACCGCCGCCGGCACCGCTGCTGCAACTATAACCAAAAGGACAAGAAAAAAATTGTTACCATTGTTCTTCATGTCGAAAATTATATCCCCTTTCGCGGTTTTTTTCAGTAAAATATGCAATAGTGTAGTACTTAAGGAAGCGAATGAAGAATAAAACTTTGTTCATATTTGTCATTTCCCTTTTTTCCGTGATCGCGGTTTTGTTTGTTATCGGAAGACACCGTTCACAAACTATTATTTCTGAAATCCAAAAGGCTGAAATCGATGATATGAAAGGACTAGTCTTTTACAAAGATTTTCTGCGGGATGACGGAGATTTATACTTACCGATTGAAAATCAAGACGAGAAAAGAGAATTCCTGCAGCTTTTACAAAATGTCGAGAAATCTACTGCTTCGCTGAAAGCACTGCACATCGAATATTATTATAAACTCCGTTTCACGCTGACAGTAGAAAATGAAAGACTTTTAACCGTTACCGTTTATCGTACAGAAGAGACGGGTGATACCGGTATTATCAGCATTGACCAGGGAGATGTAATGGTAACGGATGCAGGGACATATGAATCCAGGCCTTTATTAAACTGGTTAGAGCGCATGGAAATGAAAGACGCCTATAGAGAAATACGATGTGATTATGAATAAATTTGAGGGGCTATCCCTGTAGATAAAATATGTCTAACGATTAAACGAAATGCTGTTTTTAGACAACTATAATTGTCGCTAGAGGGAAAAAGAGTTGACGCTAGACAGTAATAATGTATCTTGACAGATAACTGTATAATAAGTAATATATCTGTATGAAAACAACCTTAAATTTCCCTGATGAGCTCATTGCACAGGCAAAAATCGAGGCTGTTAGGCGGAATACAACATTGACTGCGCTTATCGTCGACGCCCTTGAACATCGGATGGCGAAAACAAAGGTGCACGGGACCCTTCCTGTTTCGACATCTTCCGGCGGTCTTTCGGCCGGGCATACATGGGAGAATATTCGGCATGCCGGCGGTGACGAGCTGTATCGATGATTTTCTGGGACGTCAATCTATGGATATATGCATTCCGAAAGGACAGCCCTTATCACAAGGCTGCCGCCGGGGAGATCCAATCGGGTCTCGATTCAGGCAGCATCGTATTGTTTTCCCCAACCGTTGCTTCTTCCTTTCTCCGTGTCGTTACAAATCAAAGAATTTTTGTCGAACCTTCACCCTCGGCGGAGGCTTGGAGGTTTATCGATTTTTTGGAGACCCATCAGAACACGCGGCATAAGTCCGCCGATGATATGACCCTCGGAATTTTCAAACATCTGTCGCTTGTGCATTCATCAGCCGGTAATGATGTTCCCGATGCGTTCCTTGCCGCGATTGCCGTCCGATACGATTGTACATTCGTTACCTATGATGAAGGATTTAAGAAATACGGCGGTCTGAACCTCCGCCTGCTTCCGCCGCTAAACGGGTAAATAACGGATGGCATTGACATGGCCATGTATATAGCCCATAATATGTACATGAAAGAAGCCAATATCGTTGAATTTAAGAATCATTTAAGTGAGATGATTGCACAGGTAGAGAACGGCGAAGAAATCGAGATCCGAAGAAGAAATCTGCCCGTCGCGAAAGTAATTCCCATCAGAAAACCCGGACAAAATAAAACTAGACTCGGAATCGGGAAAGAGACGGTACTGTTTTTAGCCGATGATTTGACCGAACCATTTATGGAGGAAGAGAACTGGGATATGCTGAAATGAAAGTGCTGCTCGATACCTGCGCTATTCTCTGGATTGTCGGTGAACCGGAACGATTGACAAAACACGCACAGTCGCTATTGACTCTTAAAAATACAGACATTTATTATTCCCCGATCAGCTGTACCGAAGTAGCCTGCGGTGTAGATCGAGGCCGGATAAAGCTCGACCGGCATTGGAAAAAATGGTTTCGATATTTCACTGAACTGAACGGTTGGGAAGAGATACCGATAGATTTAACCATTACCGAGGAGGCATATTCATTGCCGGATGTTTTTCATAGCGATCCCGCGGACCGCATCATCGTTGCTACGGCAAGAATACACTCGCTTATGATTGTAACCGGGGACATAAAAATCCTTGAGTATCCTCATGTAGAATCAGTCGCTTAATAGATACTCCCACTTTCGTGAGTTAATCATGGAAGAAATGCTGTTTACCTGACAAAAATACTTAACTACTGTCTAGTATTAATAACTTTCTAGGTATGTTATAATAGTTTCCGGCGGGGAACAGTAATGAGTGCCGGGTAGCTGAACTCATTGACCGGCATATCGAACAGAAACGACGGAAGGTGTCAGTGGGACAGGCGGTACAGGCCATGATTCATCGTTAGGAACTGCGCTGGACACGATCTACGACTTCGGGATAAAGGAACTGTTTTTTCTGCTGGCACGGAATATCTGCAACCGGTACGGGATTCCAACACGGTTCGGCCATTTGGATTCAACGACCTTCA
>CAZSGZ010000399.1:0-2797 GCA_964606455.1 uncultured Spirochaetales bacterium | reverse complement strand
CGTCACCGGCCTTGTCCAGCGCCAGCCGTCCGCCGTCGGCGGCTTCGATGAGGAGGTCCAGTTAGCGGAGGACTACGATCTCGTCAGGAGAGCGTCGGAAATTGCACCGCTACAGCTGCTCGAATCGGTACAGGTACACGTCAGCATGCGGAGGTTCGACAAAGAGGGGCGGCTTCCCTACATCGGAAAGGCGGTGAAGGTGTTTTTTCACCGAAAACTAAAAGGGGAAATCCGGGACGGCAGCATCGAATATGAATTTGACAACTTCGAGGAAACGGATAATTCCGCTCTGGTAAAGCAGCTTGAGAAAATCGAAAAGAAGCTTGAGAATATGGAACGGAGGTTCCGGTCGAAAAATATTCCGAAAAAAGTCAAGAAAGCCGCGGAAAAACTGAAGGCACTGCTGGACACGTAACAATCAGGATTCAATAGTATTCGATCTGCAGACCCGGCTGTACCAGCGTGCGCTCTCTTTCGGGGTCCGTTCCATCGTTTCATAATTAACATAAATTAAGCCGAAGCGCTTTGTGTAACCGTAACGCCATTCGAAATTGTCCAAAAGGCTCCACACAAAATAACCGCGGATGTCCGATCCCTCCTGCATTGCAGTATGCAGTTCCCGCAGGTAGGAGCGGAGATAGGCAATTCTGTTCCTGTCCTCGATAACCCCGTTAACCGGCACGTCCTGAAAGGCGGCACCGTTTTCAGTTATGTAAATCGGCGGATACCGATACTCTTTGCTTACCCACGTCACAATCCGGTGAAACCCCTTAGGAAACACCTCCCATCCCATATCGGTGAAGACGACATTTTTATACACCGGCCGCAGCAGCCGGAAGCCGATATACGGCAGGAAGGTCCGCCGTGCGATAAACCGGGAATAATGGTTCAGACCGACAAAATCGACGGGGGTGCGGATAATATCAAAATCCCCCTGCCGGATTTTCCGATTAAACAAATAGATAAGAGGACGGATCTCCTTCGGATAGCTGCCGCGGTAAATCGGGTCCATAAACAATTTGTTGATAAAGGCACTGATTCGCGCTACAACGTGCTCGTCCCGCTTTTTCCGCGGATAAACGGGGGAGAAAGCATTTGCAATCCCGATTGTAAGCTCCCTGCCCGGCGGTGCCGCATTCCGCATCGCCCGAAGAGCCATCCCGTGGCCGAGAAGCAGAAAATGTACGGCCTGAAACAATTTTACCGGATTGCGTATCCCCGGCGCGTGTTCCCCGGAAGCGTATCCCGAACCTGCAATACTAATGGGTTCATTTACGGTAATCCAGTGGTCTACCCGGTCGCCGAACAGCCGCACCATTTTTTCCGCGTATTCGGCAAACCGTTTTGCCGTGTCACGGACCGTCCACCCCCCTTCCTGTTGCAGGGCGGACGGCAAGTCCCAGTGGAAGAGGGTCACGAAGGGAGTAATACCCTTTTCCAAAAGCCTGTCGATGACGCGGCTGTAAAAATCGCTCCCCTGCCGGTTGACCCTTCCCTTTCCGTCGGGCATGACCCTCGGCCATGAAATAGAAAAGCGGTAAGCGCTGCAGCCGATGCCGGCAAGTAATGAAATGTCTTCGTCAAATCGGTGATAATGATCACATGCATTGTCGCCGTTAGACCCGTCCAGTATTGTACCCGGGCGGCGGGTAAATTCATCCCAAATCGACGGACCTTTGCCGTCTTCATTCCATGCTCCTTCTACCTGATACGCAGAGGTTGCCCATGTAAAGGTATCCGGGAAAGTTACTTTCATCGTGTGTAAATGTGCGGCTATTTCTCCCGAAAGTCAAACCTCCCTGCTCCCGACGGGTATGTAATAATTACACGGGAACACACTTTTTATCCTTCTGCCCCCCCGTTTTTCACTGGAAAGCGCCGTATAGGCCCATTTTCTTGGCACAGGAATTGCTAATTTGTAGGTGATACGAAATGAATTTTGAAAAGGAGGATATTATGAAGAAAATTCTTGTTACAGTATTATTTTTATTTCTTACAGCAGCGCTTGCGTTCGCAGGGGGGAAGAAGGAAGAGCCGCCCGCGGTACTTCTCAATATGGAGAGTGAAAACGCAATTTCACCAATCTCTTCCCTCGGAGAGCAGGACCAATTGGAAATTCTCTATTCAGTGGCCCCCGCGAAGGGAAAAACGATCACACTGATACAGCTGGCCGTTATTGACCCGGCCGGTTCCGTTGTTTGGAAATACGACAACGCCCCCTCAAACAAGAAGGGTGAAACCGTTACGGAACGCCTCAGCTGGGAAGGAACGCGTATGAACGGAAGGTATCTGGATGACGGAAGGTATCTGCTGCAGGCAATTGCCTGGGACAGCAACGATATTTATGCTGAGAGTGAAATAAAAGAAATTATCATCGACAATAAGGTCCCGGAGGTATCGGTTACACTGCCTTATTCAATTTTTTCACCGAACAATGACGGCAGAAAAGACTTTCTTGTTATTGAACAGGATGGAAGCAGTGAAAAACTTTGGAACGCTGAGATTATAGATGAAGGGGGTGATACTGTTTTCACCAAGCAATGGATGGACCGAAGCCCGAGTAATTTTACCTGGAACGGCAGGAACATAAAAGGAGAGAAGGTCTCTGACGGAACCTACACTTACAAGATAGAAAGCACTGATAAAGCCGGCAACCATGTCGTTTACGAGCGTGAAGGAATTGAGTTAGACACAAAGAGCACGGACATAGAACTGACTAGAAATCTGCAAACATTTTCACCGAACGGCGACGGAACAAAAGACACGATAACATTTACCCCGAAGGTTGATATTACCT
>CAZSGZ010000398.1:0-2801 GCA_964606455.1 uncultured Spirochaetales bacterium | reverse complement strand
AAGCCGGAGGAATTTGTATCCTACGGCGCTTCCGCGCGGACCCTGCGGCAGTTTCTCTCGGGGTATGCTGAGTTTTTGGAAACAATACGGGACTTTATGGTCCCTAATCCTGATAAATAAGGTGGTTTAGCATGAAAGTAAAGATGGCGTTTTTATACGGACCGAAGGACCTGCGCATAGAGGAGGTGGAGCTTCCTCCGCTGAATCCTGATCAGGTACTGGTAAAAGTCGGTGCCTGCGGAATATGCGGGTCCGACATCGAATGTTACGAAGGAAAGTCCGCGGAAGGACGCTACGACATCGGCCCGTACACACCCGGGCACGAGTGGGGCGGCGAAATCGTGGAAACCGGCGCGGAGGTGAAACATCTGAAGGCCGGCATGAAAGTTACCGGGGACTGCGTCATGGCATGCGGGGTGTGCCGAAACTGTAAAGACGGACTGATGCCGTCGGCCTGTCTCAATATGCGGGAAGCAGGCTTTCGACCCGATTCACCCGGAGGAATGGGGGAGTATATGGTCATCGAAGAGAAGTATGTCCACCGGATTCCCGATAACTGGAGTTATGCCGACGGCGCCTGGGTGGAGACCTTTTCCATCGGATACTTCGGTATCTGGGGGAACGGCGGTTCCATCGATGCAAGCGACACCGCGGTCATCTTCGGCGCCGGCCCGGTGGGACTGTCGGCGGCGATGACGGCACGAACTTCAGGGGCATATACGATTGTAGTAGACCCGATTGCAAGCCGCAGAGAGTTTGCCTCCCGGTACGGCGCAAACGAGACGGTGGACCCGTCGGACGGGAAGCTCGAGGACGCGATTAACGATCTAACCGGCGGCAGGGGCGCGGATGTTGTTGTCGAGGCTTCGGGAAACGACAATGCCATTGCCTCGATTTTCGATGTTGCCGGTCACAGCGGCAGGGTACGGCTTATCGGCCATTCCATCGGCAGAAAGGTCCCCGTGGAAATCGGGAAAACCATCTGGAAAACATTGAGCATTACCGGCTCCGGCGGTACGAAGGATTTCGGCCAGCGGACCATCCGCTTTATGAGCACAATCCGGGACACGTACAATTTCGAGGGACTGAATACACATCATTATCCTTTCGAAAAGCTGCATGAAGCAATCGAGTTCGTGTCCCACCACCCGGACAAGGTGCTGAAGTGTATGCTGACGTTTTAACTGCGGCCGGCGGACGTGTTCTGTTGCCTAGTGCGTTCTATCTCTGGTATTATAGCGTCACCGTTTCGTCAGGAGGACATACATGCTCGGGGAAAAAATCAAACAGCTTCGCTTAAGCAGAGGAATGACCATCAAGGACGTTACCGAGAAGGCCAACATTACCCGGAGTCTTTTAAGTCAGATCGAAAACAACAAGGCCAACCCGTCCATCAATTCCCTCATGGCCATTGCCCAGGCCATCGGCGCACCCATCGGCTCCTTTTTCGACGAGGACGACCGGCACCTAAGCCCGGTTGTAAAGTCGAAGGACCGTAAGGTCCTTCGTACCGAGAGCGGCGTTACCTATCATCTCCTGACCCCCGATGTGGGAAACCACCGGATCGAGTTCCTCTACAACGTTTTCGAGGAGGGCGGTTCCACCGACAAGATGTACAAGCACATCGGGGAGGAGTGCGGCATTGTCCTGCAGGGAAAACTGAAAGTCGACTACGGAGACAAGGAATACATATTAGAGAAGGGGGACAGTATCATTATCGATTCTTCCAAGCCCCACAAACTGACGAACATCCATAAAGGAAAAACAATCGCTATCTGGGTGGACACCCCTCCGAGCTGGTAGGTAAAAACTGTCTGTCAACGGATGATGAATTGCTTCGAATATTCGGCTAATTGCGAATACAACGGCTTTGCGGTAGAAATGAAGGTTTTTATTTTTTCAAATCGAAGATCCAGATATTCGTGAGCAAGGATGTTCCGCAGCAGTGCATTTTGTGACAATTTTTCCGCACTATGGGCGGGAAAACCTTCCAGGGAGGTAAGATTTCCCAGGGATTCCCTGTAGGTTTGGGGGATTCTTTTCTTTTCAGATGCAAGAAGTATTTTGGCAATATCGATTGATGCGTTGGCGATGTTCTCGACAAACCGTTCAACATTCCTGCGAAAATCGTTATCGGAAAGATAGCGCTTTTTGGTTATGTTTTCGAAGTGTGGAATATCCGCTAATTCGGTTTCCAGAAAATCAATTATTCGCATGAGGCGATCATTGTCGGCTTCGGAGAGGGAGCGGGACCGCTGTTTGATTGCCCAAAAATCTTTGACGAAACCGCGGAAATCTTCCGCTTCGGTACTTGCACGTATGTATAGTTGATGATAAAGGGACTCGTCCTTTATCGAAAGAGGTACGCCTTCGTCAAAAACGGAACACACCAGCGCTGCCGGGGCCCTGTTGAGGACCACGAAATCCACATTCCGCTCTGCTAGTATTTCCATATCCCGCCATATTGCATCTTCATCCTTGTCGATATACTCGGTTTCAATACCTTGCATGCTTTTCGGAGGGCGGAAATACACGGCAATATCGATGTCGGAGTCCATTGTGAGGCTTTCCTTGGCGGCTGAGCCGAACAAGAACGCAAGTACTACATTTTCGCGCTGCGCAAAATAGTTTCGCAATTCCGCTGTAAGCGGGGAAATAGATTTCATCCTGCTAAAATCATACGGGATAAACCGGAATTCTGCAATGATTGGCTGTCGAAAACGTAAACTCTCATTGTAACCCTGCTTTGTTTAGGATTTTCTCCAAAATTTTACGGTTCTTCTCATCCAGCTCATCTTTTA
>CAZSGZ010000397.1:0-2824 GCA_964606455.1 uncultured Spirochaetales bacterium | reverse complement strand
TTCCTCCCAGTTTGTTTGAGAACCAGTTACGAAAAGCGGAGAATGAATTTGAAGAATCCACGAAAGAGCGTTTTCGAGAGAACAGCAGTGACGTAAAAGGACTTGTTTTCCCGCTTGCTTCCAGCAAAATGTCGTAAAACGGATGGGGGCGGACGTGGGAAAGAAGATCGGCATAAGAAAAATCAAGACCCGCGAAAAATACGGCGGGAGAAGAAAGAAACAGACAGAGTTCCAGAGCAGTACCGGCAACCGTGCCGTTTTCCGGTATGGAATTCCCGGACCCGTAATAATGTTCCACGAACCGCGACTCGAAGGGGAGGTCCCAGCCGATAAACATTGTCGGATGAGAGGCGGCAGCGGTGGTGAAACAGGAGGAAAACGATTTTATTATCGGGAGGTCCGTTGGAAAATTTCTCGTTAAAGAAAATGTATGAAAACGGGAGTAAAAGCCGGGATCGGTCATCACAACGGCGTCCGGCTGTATACCGTAATATGCCAGTGCTTCGAGAGAGGAAGGGAGCGCGAGAAGTACGGCCTTCCGCCGGAACCGTCGGATGGACGGAAGTGCCTTCTCGAGCCCGGGGCCGGAAGCGGCAATGAAAACCGGGCGGTTAATTGTATGGAGATCAATTACATCCGAGTGGAATATAAAATTTTTGATGCTGTTCAGCATCATTCTTTTCCCGAAAGAATCGGTTGTAATAAAATTTGCGTGCAATTCCTGGACGACATTACGGACAGCTGCATGGACGGCCCGGGATATCTCCGGAAAGCAGCGGCCGCTTCCGGGCCATTCGATAATACTCAACCCTTCGAGATCGAGTTCATGCAGGCAGCGGCGGAGGAAATCGGACAAACCGGCGGGATTATCGTACAAATAGGACAAAACGGAATCCGCGGAATGCCGGCGAAAAAAATCGTTGTGATAAAAAACCGCAAGTATTGTAGAACCTGGAAAGTATTTTTTGCAGGAATCGATGATATATCCGAGCCCGGGACCTAAGACAAGTATTGTGGAAGGTTTTGATGTAATTGCCGCCGCGGTAAACCGGTCGGCTTCCCGCCGGGGATCGTAGGGGGAGTGTAGACGAATATCGTCAACTACAGCGTAATACTGACCTTTCGGACCTTTCAGCGTTCGAACCATACATCAATTGAAGATTCGCCGGATAACATCCTGGGCGCCGGAAACTTCCCCGGGATACTCAAAAAAAGAGACCTCATCGAGATCGATAGAATCGAGAGAGGAAAAAAGTTTCCGGACCGCGGTGCGAATTTGATGGAAAAAAAGTTCTTTATTGATATGATAACGGCCGGAAAGAATGATGAGCAGGGTGCCGTAATCGATGAGGTAGATATTGTCTCCGTCCGGCATCATGTTGCTGATGATTTGTATAATATCGTTTTGAATTTGGTACAGTTCGACATTTTCAGATGCAGCGTGTAATTTTTCCAGGATCGGCACGACGGAAAGAGTAAGGAAAAAGAGTTTCGCACCAGCTGTGTCGGCCTTTTGTATAGCATTTTCAACTTCCTGCAGAAGATTATCGTTCGATTTTACCTTACCTGATGCTGACCCTTTCAGTAATTTTTCCCGGGAAGCAAAAATTAAATGTGAAATTTGAGAAAAAACGGTATCGAAATTGCGAAAAAGGGTGTTTCTTTTTGAAAAAACGATAGGCGATTGGCTAATTATCAGTATTCCTAACATATCGGCATTGTTGTGCACGAAGGGATACAGCACGAGCTCTTCGATAAGTGAAAATTCACGTATTGAAAAATAGGGTTTAAATAGTTCAATTTCGTTTTTTTGAAGAAACACGGGTTCACCAGGATCCGGCAATAATTCCGAAAGTGTGTCGAAGGGGATCCGCAAGCGGGACCGTGTCGTTTTATCGTAGCCCGAGTAGGCGGTGCCGTTGTACTGCCGATAAACGGTGTCGAGCAGGAGCAGGGCGCCTTTCTCTATTTGAAAATTGTTTTCGAGCAGGGTGAATATCTGAGCGGGAGTATGAAGGTTCGGCGCGGTGTCCTGAATGAATGAAACGAGATTGCCGATAGCCGATGATTCGTTAAACGAGTTTATGCTCGGCGTTTCATCCGGTAGATGGGAGCTGCTTTCGGGAGTTGCTGAAAAATCGGATAAATCGAGCCAGGTATCACTTTTTTTTTTAATTGAAGTAGCTTTTATCAACAGTCCCATATATCTGCTGCTTAACCTTTTAAATCGAGCTGTTCAAACAGTTTTTTATAAACCTCGAAATGTTCAGATTGAGCGAATTCACGTATTTTTTCTTCGGGAAGGGATTCAAGAAGATGGTCCATATAGGTAAGAACCGATTTAATTTCATTTTTCAAGTCTTCGGGAATAGCGGAATCGACAGCGCTCTCCGGGGGCGGGGTAAGCTCCCGCTCATCCGTTTCAGGTTCTTCAGCCTCGGGCTCCTCGATATCGAGGTCGAGAGGCTCCTCTTCGATTTCCGGCTCCTCGATATCGAGGCTGATCGGCTCTTCTTCGGCTTCGGTCTCTTCTTCGATGTCGAGGTCGAGAGGCTCTTCTTCGGTTTCCAGTTCTTCCTCGATGTCGAGACTGACAGGCTCTTCTAAGGAAGGGCCTTCGTCGATGTCGAGGTCGAGAGGCTCCGCTTCGGTCTCCGGCTCTTCGATATCGAGGTCGAGAGGCTCCTCATCGATTTCGGGCTCTTCTTCGACGTCGAGATCGAGAGGCTCTGCTTCGGTCTCCGGCTCTTCTTCGATGTCGAGACTGATCGGCTCCTCTTCTGCTTCGGGCTCTTCGATGTCGAGACTGACAGGCTCTTCTTCG
>CAZSGZ010000396.1:0-2835 GCA_964606455.1 uncultured Spirochaetales bacterium | reverse complement strand
CCACCTCCGGACCGATCCCGCCATAGGGCCGATGTCGGCCCTCTATTCCGGTACCATCAACCTGAAAAACAGGAAATTAGACGAAGCAATTATGGATTTTGAAATCGGACTCCGCCATGAGAATAGTAAACAGGAGACAAGGACCGAGATGCAGTACCGTCTCTCATCGGCGTATATTCAAAAACAGGACATCGGAAAAGCGGTCAGCCTCTTAAAGGCGATCCATGAAGTAGCCCCGGGGTACAAGGATGTCGCGGCGCAGCTAAACAAATACAAAGAACTGAATTCGAACAAAAACCTGCAGAAATATTTAATGTCCACCCAATCCGAATATGTCAGCCTCTGCAGAAAGATCGTGGAAACCCATTTTCCGAAATCCAGGACTAAAATCCTCGATATTTCGGTGAATAAAAATGAATTTACCGATATTTTAGCGGACATCAACACCTCCCAGTGGGAGGACCTGATATTGTACCGGTTTATCCGTACCGGCGGGCAAACCGGTGAGCTCGTCCTGCGGGACCTTTACACCCGCCTGAAAGAAGTAAAAGCCGGAAGGGGGTTTTGCCTTACTTCCGGCTCATACACGGACGGAGCAAAACAGTTTGTCGAGGCCCGTCTTATCGACTTAGTGGATAAGAAGGAGCTGATGAAAATACTGAATTCACTCTAATACGCCATAATAATATTGAGGCGTTTTTTGTGTTTCTTCTCTTCTTTTAAAACGTTTTTAATCGCTTTTACACTTTCTTTGTCTTTCGCTATTCCTTGCAGCCGTTCGAACATATCAATCGACTTGTCCTCTAAAATTACCCCTACTTTCAGCGCCTCATGGGAAGTTTCTGGAAGGTGTTTCTCCAGGGCTTCCTTCATGGGCCCGATAATTTCCGCTTCAACCCAGCAGTTGAGGTCCGATTCTTCGTTTTTTACAAATTCCTCTCCGCTGTCTTGTAAAAGCTTCTCGAAAATTTCTTTATGCTTTTTTTCCTCATCACGCAGATAGGTCAGCTCGTTTTTTGCACGGACATTATCCGTTTTTTCGATAATTTTATTGTAAAAATTATACCCTTCTTCCTCCGTGGCTATAGCAAGGCTGTACGCTTCCGCTAAATCCAAATCCGATAATTCTGGGCAAGTATTCGCCATTTTTCTCTCTCTCCTTGTACGCGTTAGTATTTGTTTTACATGGTAAGTTTACTAGTATTCTCATGGAAGGTCAAACTTTTTGGTATTTTCAAGAACAACGATGTGCCGCTCTTCCTCGAGAAAGGGGACTGCCACCGGCCGGACCTCCGCCGAATTCCAGCCCGGCCCAAGGGCCCGAAGCTCCGCTTCGATAGTCTCAAGCTTTCCTTTGTAGGCGGCCAGTAATCCTCCGGGGGCCGTTATGGCCGCTAATTTGGGGAGATACACTGAAAAATCTCCTAAAGCCCGGAATACGCAGCAGTCAAACCGTTCTTTAATTTGTTCAATTGGCGAACAAACCACGCTGCAGTTCCGCAATTCGCACAGGGCCGTTACATTCCGAAGGAACCCGCAGCGTTTTTCCGATTTTTCCACAAGAACAACGTCATCCTCCTTAAGCCATATTGCCAAAGGGACGCCGGGCAACCCCGCTCCGGAGCCGATGTCCGCGATTTTCAGCCCCCGGCTGCCCGCCAGGCGGGCCCTTTCCCGCTGAAGCTCCGGGGCGTCCCGAAGAACCGGAACACCCGCAAGGGAATCGAGGATATGCCGTACCACCAGGCCGCTGCCTTCGGCCCGAACCAGATTGTGCCGGGTGTTCCAAAACTCCAGCTCCGCGGTATACCTCCGCAGTGTATGTAGTTTTTCCGGGTCATAGAGACCGAGGCGCCTGACCCCCGCTTCAAGCAGGTCCATTTCGCAGTGCCACCATTAATACGGCAATATCGGAATTACGCACCCCGGAAATGCGGCCGGCCTGTCCCAGGGAAAGGGGGCGGATTTGCTGCAGTTTTTCCCTCCCCTCGGTGGAAATGCCCTCAATCTTGCCGTAATCGAAGGTTTCGGGGATTTTCATCGATTCCATCTTTTCAAAACGTTTGATTTGACGGTCCTGCCGTTCGATATAGCCTTCGTACTTGATATCGATTACAGCCTGCCGGACCCAGGGTTCCGGATAGCCCGAGAGACCCTTCTCCTTCCGCCGCAGGGCCGCAAAATCGACCGCCGGGTCTTTGATAATTGCCGCGAAATTTTTCCCTACGTGTTTCTTCAGGGGATCGTCCCCGGTAATGTCCCGCTGAGCCAAATTCCGCTTCCGCAGCAGCTCTTTTATTTCATTGAGGCCCCGCCGCTTTTGCTCCAGCAGCTCCCGGCGGCCGTCGGGATGGAGCCCGGCGGCTCGTCCCTTTTCAAACAGCCGCATGTCCGCGTTGTCGTGCCGGAGGTTCAGCCGGTACTCCGCCCTGGAGGTAAACATCCTATAGGGTTCGTTGGTGCCTAGGGTAACGAGGTCGTCGATAAGCACCCCGATATACGCCTCCGCCCGGGTAAGGAGAAGGGGCCCTTCGCCGGCAAGTTTCAGTCCCGCGTTTATTCCCGCCAAAAGGCCCTGCCCCGCCGCTTCTTCGTACCCGGAAGTCCCGTTCGTCTGACCGGCGACATAGAGGTTCGGTATGCGCTTCGTTTCAAGGGTTGGATACAGCTGACGGGGGTCGATAAAATCATACTCCACCGCGTAGCCGGGGCGCGTAATAACCAAGTCTTCCAGCCCGGGGACGGTCCGTAAAAATTCCTCCTGCACTTCTTCGGGGAGGGAGGAGGAAATGCCGTTTAAGTACATTTCTTCGGTTTCCATCCCCTCGGGCTCCA
>CAZSGZ010000395.1:0-2864 GCA_964606455.1 uncultured Spirochaetales bacterium | reverse complement strand
GTCGCGGTTATTGTATCCATCGCCCGCAGCGCTTTCATCGACTTTCTTGCCTGTACTTCCATCCAGAACCCGATAGCAGTGTTCAGGATAATAACCACCACAATGGCAATGCCCTCCACGGCGTCTTTAAATATAAACGCCACTGCCGCCGCCGCGGTCAGGAGATAAATGACAGGGCTGTTGATTTGCTCGAGAAGAATACGAAGAAGGCTCTTCGGCTTCTCCTTTTTCAGGGTATTCGGGCCGTATTGCTTCCGCCTTGCGGCCGCCTCCTTCGAGGAAAGACCGTCGATAGAGACCCCGAGGGTATCGAGGGCCTCATCGGCACCTGCGGAATAATAGAGAGGGGCCACGGTTATTTAATGGAGAGAGAGTTGTTTATTAATTCAGCCGGGGCCGGTTGATATACGGGTGACATACAGTACTCCTTTTCTTCTGTTTCTATTATAATGTACTGAAGCGCAGCTGACAAAAACAATAGACCATATAGATTAGGTGCGCTATGATCTATGTTAGGAGGATACTGCTGATGAAAAGAATCCTGAAAACACGGACCGCCGCTGTTGTAATGCTTTTCCTGCTCATCTTCAGCACCGCGGGCTGCGGCGGCGGGTTCAGCGTGGGTACGAAAACAGACGCTCTTACCGGACTGAAAATGAACTATAAGGGCCTGAGCGTCGACGATGCCTATCTAGTGCTGAATGGTTCAAAGCTTACCTCTAAGTCGGTCCCCCTCGGATCGGAAGTCGTTATGTACTTTACCGGTGTCGAGAACTTTACTTCCGTGGACGGGATGACCTATCCGGGTGCATCCATGCTTGTTACCGGCCCCGACGGGTTAGTACTTCTGGACGTGGAGGACCTGTTCAGCCGGTACGACGGCACCGGCATCAGCAAGGAGGACGCGGCGGCGCTTTCTTTAAGCCTTTCTTTCGGG
Source organism: uncultured Spirochaetales bacterium (assembly GCA_964606455.1). Classification (GTDB taxonomy): domain Bacteria; phylum Spirochaetota; class Spirochaetia; order SPDA01; family CAZSGZ01; genus CAZSGZ01. Next base: position 1,927 of record CAZSGZ010000395.1, on the reverse strand, counting down.
AGTCCCATGGAACCGGGTACTGTCTATACCTGGAAATCCCGGATTTGGGACAAAAAAGGGGACGGTGAAATTCAGGCCGCGGTAAAACTTACCGCGGAATAATTTCCAAGGAACAATAATGCCCGCTGACAGGACCCGACGATCGACATTGATACGTCTTCTCGCGATAGCCTTTCCCATGGTTGTGTCCCAGGCATCGGACACCATTATGCTTTTCGTAGACAGACTGTTTCTTTCCCGCTTAGGGGAGGCCTACCTGGCGGCATCCATGAGCGGCGGTCTGACCCAGTTTATGGTAAGCTCTTTTTTCATCGGTACCATCGGATACGTAACGGCAATTGTAGCGCAGTACTACGGGGCAAAGCGCTTCGATATGTGCGGCAAAGCGACGTTCCAGGCCCTTCTCCTGGCATTAATGAGCTATCCCCTGTTATTGGGTATTTCACCGCTTATCCGGTATTTTTTCATGGTAGCGGGACATTCGGCGGAACAGGTACGCTTAGGGTATGTCTATTTTCAAACTCTCATATTCGGCTCGGTATTTCTGATGCTGCGTTTTGCCTTGGCCGGTTTTTTTATCGGCATCGGCCGCACGACCGTTGTCATGGTGGCAAATTTCGCGGGGGTCCTTATCAATGTCCCGGTCAATTACATCCTCATCTTCGGAAAACTCGGCTTCCCGGCTTTAGGACTTCGGGGCGCGGCAATCGGCACCATTATGGGAAATATGGTTATTTTCCTTATCCTTTTTGTATTTTATCTGCGGGGGAAAAACCGGGCCGACTTTCAAACGCACACCGCGTTTTCCTTTCAAAGGAAAATTTTCGGAAAACTGATGAAGTACGGGGTCCCCGCCGGAATCGAGATGTTTTTAGGGGTTACCGCTTTCAATCTCTTTGTCCAGTTTATGCACTCCTACGGCACCGACGTGGCGGCCGCCGTTACCATCGCCTTTAACTGGGACATTGTGGCCTTTATCCCCATGATCGGAATGGGCCACGCCACCACCGCGCTGGTGGGACAGAATGTAGGCGCGGGAAATTTCAGCGAAGCAAAAAAATCAACCTACACCGCCTTGAAGGTAGCCTGGGTCTACTCTTTCGCCATGGTGTTTCTCTTTGTTTTTGGGAGCCGCGTCTTAGTGGGTGTTTTCGCGTCGGGTTTTCAAGGCGACACGGGTTCGATAACGGCAATAGCAACGACCATGATCCGGCTTGCATCTCTGTACACCCTTGCGGATTCCGCCCAGCTGGTCTTTACCGGCGCCCTCCGCGGCGCGGGGGACACAAAATGGGTAATGCGGATGTCCGTCGGCCTCCACTGGGCATTCGCCGCCATTGCTGTTTTTTTTATCAGAATTATTCAGGTACCGCCGGTTATCGGCTGGCTGCTGCTGATTATATTTGTTATTTCTTTAGGCATTGCCGTGTTTTTCCGTTTCCGCGGAGAAAAGTGGAGAGCAATCGAACTTATCCAGCGGTGAATTTATTTCTTGCACCGTCACTCGACATATACTATGATTTGCATACATAGGATAATTTGTGGCAAAATTACAAGCGATATTTTTTTCCGCCGTACTTTTTCTTTTTCTTCTGCAGTCGGGCTTTTGTGAAGAGCGGATAATCCTCACCGGCGAATCTGACTTGATCCAGCTGAAAAACAAGATTTATCTGTTAGAAGACGCGGCCGGAAAGCTGTCCGTTCAGGAAGCGGCGGAAAAGGCTGCTGACTTCCGTCTTTATCCGGAAAAAGAGCCGAATATCGGCTTTACCCGTTCCGACTACTGGGCCATGCTTCTGGTTGATAACAGGTCCGGAGACGACAAATGGCTGCTGGAGCTCGGATATCCCCCCTTTGATTGCATCGAAGCCTTTATTGTTAGCGGCAGCGGCAAAGATTTCCGCATCCTGCACCGGGAAAAAAGGGG
>CAZSGZ010000394.1:0-2864 GCA_964606455.1 uncultured Spirochaetales bacterium | reverse complement strand
GGAACAATAGTTGAAATGAAAAAAGCAAAGCAGACTGCAAATGAATTGATAGAACTCGAAGATGCCTACGGGGCCCGAAACTATAAGCCGCTCGATGTGGTACTGACCCGCGGGAAGGGGATCTGGGTCCGGGACGTTACCGGTAAGCGGTATATGGACTGTCTCTCGGCCTACTCCGCCGTCAACCAGGGGCACTGTCATCCGAAAATTATGCGTGCCGTAAAAGGACAGATGAAAAAGCTGACCCTCACCTCCCGGGCCTTTCGAAACGACCAGCTCGGCATGTTTTATCAAGAACTGTGCGAGCTTACCAATTCCCATCAGGTGCTCCCGATGAACAGCGGTGCCGAGGCGGTTGAAACCGCTGTCAAGATCGTCCGCAAATGGGGGTACACCGTCAAAGGTGTGGAAGAGAACAAAGCGGAAATCATTGTATGTGCCGGCAATTTTCACGGCAGGACCATAACCATTGTGGGCTTCAGCACCGACGAGACCGCCCGGTCGGGCTTCGGCCCCTTTACCCCCGGCTTCAAGATAATCCCCTTCGGAGACGCCGACGCTCTCGAAAAGGCGATAAGCCCGAATACGGTGGCGTTTATGGCGGAACCGATCCAGGGGGAGGCCGGCGTCCTTATTCCGCCGGAAGGCTATCTCAAAGAAGTTCGGCGGATCTGCACCGAGCAAAACATTGCCTTAGTCCTCGATGAAATCCAGACCGGCTTAGGCCGGACGGGAAAACTCTTAGCCGAAGAGCATGAGGAAATCGAGTCGGATTTATCTCTTATCGGGAAAGCCCTCTCCGGCGGGTTTTACCCTATCTCCGCCGTCCTTTCGAACCGGGAAGTAATGGCCGTATTAAAACCGGGCGAGCACGGCAGCACCTTCGGCGGAAACCCTCTGGCCTGTGTCATCGCCCGGACGGCGCTCCGCGTCCTTATCGAAGAGGGAATGATCGAAAACTCGGCACGAATGGGGGCCTACTTTAAAGCAGGGCTGGAAGATATCGACAGCCCGGTCATCAAGGAAATACGGGGCCGGGGGCTGATGCTTGCCATCGAACTTGAACCGGAAGCGGGCGGCGCACGGGGCTACTGTAAAAAACTCGCCGAAGAGGAAATGCTCTGCAAGGACACCCATGAACACATCATCCGCATCTCACCTCCGCTGATTATTACCGAAAGCGAGGTGGACTGGGCCTTAGAGCGGTTACGGAAGGTACTTAGGGAATAACACCGCGTTTCTTGCTAGTTGTGCAGCCGCTCCCCTCAAAAAATCAGGAGAGAAACGGCACCCGCGATTATACCGTAGGCAAGCATGGGGATGACTGTTTTTTTCAGAATTTTTCCTTCCGCCTTTGTAAGCCCTAACACCGAACAAACCGCCACGATGTTATTGATACACACCATATTGCCCATTGCGCCGCCCACGGATTGGGCCGCAAGCACCGTTGTGCGGTCCAGTCCGAGACTGAGGGCGATGGAATCCTGAATCGGGCCGAAAGTCAGATTCGAAACGGTGTTCGACCCTGCAAAAAATGATCCCAGGGCGCCTAAGTAGGGAGCAAAAAACTCCCATCCCCAGCCGAGGCCCTTCGCCAGGGCGCTCCCAATAATCATTGCCGGAGACCGGTCACCTCCGAGCATAATCAAATTGACAAACACCAAGGCCCCCAGCAGCGCCTTGAACGGCCCTTCCATCCTTTCGGCAGTCTCTTTCATGGTTTCCCGTATCCGGGTCCTGTTTGTCCGAAACATGAAAAACGTAATGACGGCAATGAGTATGAACGGAACAATGCCCGGTACATACAGTGTACTGTAGTCCCACGCCGCGGGTGTTCCTAGAATATTTTTAAGCTTCAGCACAAGCGCCGGAGAAACGGAAAACGTTCCAAGCGTCCCCAGCCGGATCGTCCACTCGGGATCCGTCAACGTAATAAGCCGTTTCAGCCCCAGTGCCGGCACCCTGGTAACAACTAAAATAAGCAGTGTCCCCCAGAGCGGGAAGAGGGCCTTTACCAGTACCTTGAAAGAGTAGCGCCGCGGCCAGGCAACCGTACCGTTATCAGCCGCCGCCGTTTTTTCGAGCCCCCATCCGCGCTTCGCCGCGACAATGCTTATGAAGAACCCGATAAAACCCCCGAAAAGGCTCGGAAACTCGTAATTGACAAACGCCGCGGCAACATACGGAACGACACAGGCTGCAATCGAAATATAGATAAAGCCCAAATTTTTCCGGACCTGTTTAAAGTCCAAAACAAAAAGCAGGCCGATTACCGGAATAATGAACGCCGCAATCCCGTGGATAACCGCCGTTTTCAATCCTATCTCCAGTATATCGGCAGAAGAAAGACCGGCAATCCCTGAAAAGCCGAACCATGTCGGGGTCCCCACGGCACCGAAAGAAACGGGGACGCTGTTCATAATAAGGGTAAACATCGCGGCGTTTAAGGGGTTAAATCCCAGACCAACGAGGATAGGCGCCGCCAACGCGGCGGGGGTCCCGAATCCGCTGGCGCCCTCGATGAGAAAACCGAATGCCCAGCCGATAATCATCAGCTGAGCGGCCTTGTTTGAAGACACGCCGTTCAGCCAGCCGCGGATAACTTCAAGGGCGCCTGTTTTCTCCATCGCTTTGAACAGAAAAATGGCGCCTGTAATGATGGTTACCGGGGTAAGGGCCGTCAGGACGCCGTCAATAACCGCCGCGTTCACCTGAAGCGGGTCCTGCCTCAGAAATATCAAACTGAAAAAATAGGCAAGCAGCGCCACCGCGGGAAGGGCGACTTTTGAAGGCACGCTTCGCTTTTTCGTCATTAAAAAGACGAGGAGTATGATCGGAAGGATGGATACAATAAGCGGCATTAC
>CAZSGZ010000393.1:0-2906 GCA_964606455.1 uncultured Spirochaetales bacterium | reverse complement strand
ATTTTTCCCGCAGGGAAATGTTTCTGAAAAGGGTACTGTATCCTCGGCGCTTTTTCCCGAATTTCAGGTTTCTCTCAACTCACTCTTTGCCTGAGGAAAAAGCGTGGCATCCACAAAACCGGACGATGCTCCGCTACGGAAACACCACTTCGCCGATTGCGGTGCAGCAGACCGTTCCGTCCGCTATGACCTGGCCGAATGCTTTGGCGAAGAAGCCGTCGAAGTCGAGGGACTTGGCAACGATGACCGCCGTTGTCCCGGGCAGCAGCGGCGCGAGGTAGTGGGCTCCAAGGACACGGGTGGCCCGGATATCCACCGGCACGGCATCTCCGCCGATGTCGGTCCGCTTGTTCTGAACGAAATAGTAGAGGCAGAGTCCGAGCTGGCCCGTCATTTCTATTTCCAGGCTGCCCGGGTAGACCGGAAAATCGGGAAAGTGGCCGGCAAAGACCGGGTCCTCCGGGGAGAGAAAACGCTCCCCGGTGATAATCCCGTTTTCCAGATCGAGTCCGGTTATCCTGTCGATTAACAGCATCGGGTCCCGGTGGGGGATGATCCGCTTGATCTCCTCCCGCCCGATTTCGGTCCGTACCGGCATGTCTTCGGGCAGTGCAACGGGTTTTTTGCGGTGTTCCTTTAACAGTTTTTCCGTATCCATGTGTACCTGTCTAGACGTTTTTCGCTATCACGTCTTCGATAATGTTTAAGACCGTGTCCATATCTTCCTTGGTCAATTGGGAGGAGACGGAAATTCGAAACCGCCGCGCCTGGGCGGGTACCGCCGGAAAATCCACCGGCTGCAGGAACAATCCCCTGCTCTGCATTTCGTAGGCCATCCGCATTAGTTTCTCCCCGGAAGAGCCGATGATAATCGGAATGACCTGGGATTCGGTGCCCCCTAGATCGAGGTCCATGGCGTCCAGTCCGTTTTTGAGATACCGGACGTTTTCCCACATTGTGTCCCGAAGCGTCGAGTCCCGGGTAGCAACTTCGAGGGCCTTCATGAGTCCACCTACAATAGGCGGCGACGGCGCGCAGGAAAAATTCCACGGCGACGAATACCCTTTCAAATAGCGGATAATTTTCGCGTTCGAGCAGACGAAACCGCCTACGGCGCCGAAAGACTTGCTGAAAGTCCCGAAAGAGACCCCGATCTTGTCCTCCATTCCGAAATGTTCCGCCACTCCCCGGCCGTTTTCCCCGAACATCAGCGTCGAGTGGGCCTCGTCAATATAGATCGGGGCATTGTATGCCTCGCAGACCGCGGAGATTTCCGGCAATTTGACCAGGTCGCCGTCCATGGAGTACACGCCTTCCACCGCAACGAGGGTCCGCTTCCCTTTCACCTTTTCCAGTGTTGCTTCGAGAGATACGGGGTCGTTGTGGTCGAAAAAATACATCTTCGCCCCGGAAAGGGTACCGCCGTCGACGAGGCTTTTATGGCACTTTTCGTCAAGGATGTAGGCGTCTCCCTTCCGCAGGAGTCCCTGGATTGCGCCGAGGTTACCGCCTAAACCGCTGGAGTACAGAAGGCAGTCTTCCTTCTGTTTGAACTCCGCGAGGCGCCGGGCAAACTCCACATGGAGATCGAATGAGCCGGACAGGAGCGGGGCCCCGGAAGCGCCGAGGCCGTATTCGTCCATCGCGTCTTTCGCCGCCTGCAGCACCTCGGGATGCGTAGACAGCCCGAGGTAATTGTAGGAAGTCAGGTTGATGATCTTTCTCCGCTTCCCGTCGAAGCGGCTCTCAACCTCGGTATGTACCGTCGGAGCATGGAGCAGTTTCTGTTCGAAAAATCCGTAGCCGCGCTGTACATCCGGGTCGTTAATCCATTCCTCGAAATCGGTCGGCGGATCGAGAACATTGTCGCTGTCGTTGAAGAAAAAGTCAGCTAAACTAAAATTAAGTGCGTCCGGCATTATTGATCTACATACTCCATAAACTTGTCCGCTAGTTCGTCGATGTTTTTGATATCGGCAAGTTCGGTCCGGGGAATCTTGATCTGGAGTTCCCGCATGGAAGTGGATACGACTTCAATCATGTCGAGGCTGTTCGCCCCGTAGTCTTTCATCGATTTCTGGGGATCGATTGTCTGATCTTCCATATCGTCAAGATTCTCCACTATATTCTTGCTGATTACTTTAAGTACCTCTTCTTTGGTCATTTTTTTCTCCTTGTTGTTTCTTGTGTTATGACTTTTTTATGGGGACTAGTCCCCTTTTTGAGCAATGTACCGCATCATTGTATTGTCCCTGAAAGGGAGGCCGTGGTCAACATTGATAATCTGACCGTTTACACCTGAAAGCAGCCCCGAACAAAAGGCGAGGACGGCTCTTCCGCAGTCTTCCGGTGTTAGAAGCATATCGTCGGTTACGCCTTCTTCCTTTTTCAAGTATTCAAAAAACTTGTCTCCGAAAATAAGCTGAAACGATTCCGTCCGGACCATGCCGAAACGGATAATGTTTACCTTCGATCCGGCCGGCGCAAGATGGGCCGACAGGTATTTACCGAAAAACTCTAACAGCGCCTTCGAAGCCGCGACAAAATCGTATCCCCGGTAGTAATGGTCCGGTCCGTCACTGGAAATTCCCAGTACATACTCCGGATAGCGTCCGAACTTTTCCTCTATCGTTCGGGTATATTCAATAATCGGCCAGGAGCTGTATTCCAGTGTCTTGAAAAAAGACCGTTTCTTGTAATCCGCGAGGGTATCGGTTTTTGACGCAAACCCGACATTACTAATAAATATATCGATCCCCTCGGCGTGCGCTGCAATTTCATCCATGACCGCGTTCGTATCTTCGGAAACACTTACATCCGCCTGAATAAAAACCGGTTCCGGGGCCCCGAAGGAAGCAAAGTCGCGCCGGATTTCATCTTCATCGGCGGAGCCCCATTTAAACGTG
>CAZSGZ010000392.1:0-2914 GCA_964606455.1 uncultured Spirochaetales bacterium | reverse complement strand
GTACGGGCGGTACGGATATTCGCTGCATCCAGCGGCTTTTAGGACATAAAAATATTTCAACTACGGCAATCGCGGGCATTAAAAGCCCCTTTGACACAAGCCGGTTGCCCTTTTGGACCTTCGTCAGTATATTTTCAGCATGGACAAACTGCCAAAATCCTTTTTTGATTTAATAAAAGACTCCGAAAAACCGGTCCTCGTGGACTTTTGGGCGGATTGGTGCGGACCCTGTAAAATGGTGTCTCCTGCGGTGGAGCGGATCGCTTCGGAAATGAAGGACAGGCTGTTAACCGTGAAAGTAAACGTTGATAAAAAACAGCATGTTGCCGGCCATTATCAGGTGACCTCGATCCCGACAATTATGCTCTTTTACAAAGGGGAGGTCCTCATGCGCCTATCCGGGGCGTATCCCTATGATGCGCTGAAACAGGAAATCGAGAAAGCTCTGCCGTAAAAAAGTACAAAAAACTGTTTGACAATTTCAATATCATGCCCTAGAATAACAGTCATACGAATGACTGATGTGTTTGGGGGGGGAAGGTGACATGACATCACGGGAGCGGTTTCTGCGGGTACTGGATGGGAAAATGCCGGACCAGGTCCCGGTAACGGCGTTTATTATCGACCAGGGGCACTTCATTCATCAATTGTATCCCGACGTCGACCCTTATGACTTTGAAACACTGCAGCTGAAAATTATTGAAGTGCAGAAGCAGTTCGGGATGGACGTGTGTGTCCGGCTGCTGTACGGCGTCAACGATCCTCTCTTTATCCACATGGGCGGAGTAAATACTTCGGTGCAAACCGACAACTGGGAAGTAAAAACCGAAGAGATCCATAAAGAGAACGTAAGCATTTACCGTTCTGAAATAAAAACTCCCGGCGGGACCATAACCCAGGATTTTTCCTTTAACGAGGTAAGCCCCGGTACCTATCTCTACGCGTGTACCGACAAGCCGGTAAAAAAACCGGAAGACCTTGATATTCTTGTTGCATACGAGCCGAAAATGCCAAAATGGTGGCCGGAGCAGGTAAAAAAGCGGATAGATACCATCCGACAGGCCCTGGGAGATGACGGGATTGTAAGCTCCTGGACCCCGCACGGCCCCTTTAACAATGCTTCGCTTTTGTTCAGCCATGACGAGCTGTATATGCTGTTTTTAACCGACTACGAGTTTTATGACAAGCTGATGACCTATGCCGCCGACCGGATTCTCGACTATACCGCGGCAATTGACGCCGCCGGTGTGGACCTTCATTCCGTAGGAGGCAATGTCCCCGGCGGTTTCTTAGGGAAGGACGCCTACGACAATTATATATTGCCCTTTGAGAAAAAATACATTGAATTTGTTCAGCGGAACGGGACCCCGGCTATGTACCACAACTGCGGTGAAATTATGAATTTAGTCGATTCCTACAAGGAATTGGGTGCCCGGGTGGTGGAACCCTTTTCACCGCCCCCTTTAGGCGACTGTTCCGATTTGGCGGCTGCAAAAGAACAGGTAAACGGCGAGTATATTATGCTTTCCGGTATCGACCAGGTAAACGTGCTGCAGAAGGGGACGATTGACGATGTAAAACGGGCCACCGAGAAGGCAATGAAGGCCGGGAAGCCGGGGGGGAAGTTTATTATGCAGCCGGTTGATTTTTTAGAGTACGGTACTCCCGAAGAAAACATCGAGGCGTACGTAACGACGGCCCGCGAGTTTGGAGAGTACCGATGACGTCGCGGGAACGGTTTGTAACTGTTTTCCGGGGCGGGACCCCCGATCGGGTGCCGGTCTGTCTTTTTATTGCCGACCAGGGGCATTACATCAATCAGCTTTATCCCGATATCGACGCGCAAAATTTTGAGGCAATGCAGCTGAAAATAGTCCAATATCAGAAGGAGCTCGGCTGTGATGTCTTTCTCCGTATTCTCTACGGTTTAAACGACCCCCTTACCATCCATACCGGCGGGCTGAATGTCTCCCGGTCCACCGATACCTGGGAAGTAACAACGGAGGAACTGCGCAACGGTACCGTCACGGTCAGGCGTTCGAAGATACGGACACCCGGCGGCGAATTGACGCAGGACTACTCGATAAATGAAATACGTCCGGGCACTTTTGTCTACGCCTGTACAAAGAAACCGATACATACCCCCGCTGATCTGGAACTGGCCATGAAATATGAGCCGGGCATGCCTCGGGAGTGGCCGGAACAGGCGAAGCGAATTATCGGCAGGTTTCAAGAGGTGGTGGGAGATGACGGGATTGTGGGTTCCTGGACGCCCCACGGACCTTTCAACAATGCCTCTCTGCTGTTTGAGCACGAAGAACTGTATATGCTTTATTTAACGGACTACGGCTTTTACAAGGAACTTATGACTTTTGCCGCGGACCGTATCCTCGATTATACCGCGGCCATCGACGCGGCGGGAGTCGATATACACTGTGTCGGCGGAAATGTCCCCGGCGGTTTCCTCGGAAAGGAAACCTACGACAGGTACATTCTGCCCTTCGAAAAAAAATATATCGAATTCGTGCAGCAGAACGGCACCCCGGCAATGTACCACAACTGCGGCGAGATCATGAACCTCGTCGATTCCTATAAAGAGTTAGGCGCCGCGGTCGTCGAACCCTTTTCGCCGCCCCCCTTAGGCGATTGCGCCGATTTGGCGGCTGCAAAAGAACAGGTAGACGGGGCGTATAGTATGCTTTCGGGAGTCGATCAGGTAAATGTGCTGCAGAAAGGGACGGTTGACGATGTAAAACGGGCCGCCGAGAAGGCAATGAAGGCAGGAAAGCCCGGGGGAAAGTTTATTATGCAGAATATTGACTTTCTCGAATACGGGACGCCTCCCGAAAATGTGGAGGTATTTGTACGGACCGCGCTGGAAAACGCGGACTATTAATGGGAACCGGAAGGGAGA
>CAZSGZ010000391.1:0-2918 GCA_964606455.1 uncultured Spirochaetales bacterium | reverse complement strand
TGCACCAGGGGCGGGCGGACCAGCTCATCGCAATAGAGGTCCTGCACGCCGGTGCGATCGGCATAGATACGCGCATAGGCGTCGCCGAACGTGCCCCCGAGATAGGCCATCGGGTAGGCAATGCGATTGAGATGGCCGCTCAGGTCCTCTCTGATCTCATCGACCAGCTTGCCGAGCTTGGCGTCGTCTTGCGCCTCCGGGCGCTGCTCGATAAACACGATGTCGCCGGTGGTCTCATGGCCGCCGAGCGCAGAGGTCACGAGCAAGCGCAAAGCCGCCGAGATGATCGGGTCCGACTCCATCTGCGCCCACTTGTCATAGATCGCCTGTCGCGTGCGCGCCTGGCGGTTGCCAGAGGCCAGCAGGCTCGCGACCGTGGTCGTGCCCGCTCCGTAGAGCATGGTATCGGCGGGCGTGATCTCAGTGGCCGCGGGCAGATGTTCGCGCTCCCACTTCTTCGCGCCGATGCCGAAGCGAGCGAGCAGCGGCTTTTTCGGCTGCGCGGGTGTTTTTGCGGATTTGGCCATGTCGGCATCATGCACCGCTGCACGCGCGGGATTGCGGGCGTTTTCCGGGGTGTTTTTGAGTGTGATAGGTGCGGGCTATCGTTGCGATAGGTACAAACAATAGGTTACTTGCTTGTACTTTCCGGTAAGTACGCTATTATTAGAACCACTGAAGGCAACAACGCAGAGCGGAGCAAATCATGACCAAGCTGAACAAAACCCAACAAGCCATCATCGCGAACATCGCGGATGACTGCGGCACCATGCGCGCACCGATCGACGGCCTGCGGATGACCCTGGAAGCGCAGAAGTTGGTCGCCGCTGGTTATGGCCGCTTCGTTCCTGATGGCGGCTGGGATCGCAGCGGCAACGGTCGGGTTGCTACCTACAACGCCGGCGGATGGTTCTACCTGGAGGCATAAGATGAACCGCACACCTAAGCTGAATCGAGTCATTGCAGATGCCGAGAAGAATGGCGCGACAGTGACAGAGGATGATGGCCGGCTCGTTATCCGCATGGGCAAGACATCCCGCAGCCGCGGCCTGGTTGTTTCACCGGATGGGCTTGGGTTTGACGCAACGGTTGACCATGCCGTTGCAAAGGCGCTGCGCACCGAGCGCGAATGGCGCGCGGTACTCGGACTGAAGGGGTAATCAGATGAACTTCGCAGACGTAACCAGAGAGGTAGCAAGGCTCAACGTCATGGTTGAACGTGTCAGCGACGATGACATCATCTTCGAGACAGAAGACAACCTGGCTCGCATGTTCCACGTCTCGCAGCGCGAGTGGTGGGGCCACTCCAAGAACGCTCGTCAGGAATCGATCACGATGAAGGGCGGCAAGGCCAAGGTCGCCGAGTGGTGCATGTATCAGGCCGTGGAGCCTGAATGATGAAGTACATCGCTAGCATGGGCGGGCTGTATAAGCTCCGAAACGACAAGTGGCGAGCATGGCTCAAGGCCAAGGCTGCCGGAGATGAGCCAGACATTTATGAATACGCAACCTACGTTGCGGGGGTCGTTGATATAACAGACATGGACGAAACCGAGGCCGAGATTAAGCTCGAGTACGAACTGGAAAAATAGCCGAACTACCACCCCGCCCCGCGCAAGCGGGGCCAGCCGGAGAGAGACAATGACCGCAGCAGAGACATTAAGCGCAGCCGGATACGACGATGGTCAAATCGCCTACGGCATGGCCTACGCCGATCTGCACGACTGGCAGGATGAAGACGAGCGTGGCGCCTACGCACTGGCTCGCATCCTCTACAGCGACAGCCAGCTGAAAGGCGACCCCAAGGCGCCATGGGAACCGATCAGCTAACCGCAACCTTGCCAACCACCACAAACGCCACGGACGGCGCGACACTGACCGCTCAGCAACCGGAGAGAACTCATGAACGCGAACATCGAAACCACCCTCGCCGCGCTGTCCGCAGCTTATGGGGTCGAGTGCCCCGCCGACCCGCAGACCGCCGTCACGCTCTGGAAGGGCGAAGACGAATCGATCCATGAAGGGTGGCACATCACCACCAGTCCCGATCTGGAACTGCTCGATGATCAGTGGGCGCCGAGTGATGATGATCACGCTGAAGAGGTCGCTAGGCTTCTCGGCTGAGCCCGCAACCTTGCCAACCATGCTCTAGCCGCACGGACGCGGCATCCTAATCACACACACCAACCGGAGATCCCAATGGCACACATCGACATTAACCACCTCAGCACCACCGAGCTTGACGCCCACGCCGATCGCTGCACCGCGCGTGCAAAGGCGCTGCGGGCAGACGCCCCCGGCTACGCACTGGCCCTGCAATCCGGCGTCCGAGATAAGTCATATTCGACTCCGCGCTGGGGCCGCGTCGATCACTACGAGGGGACAGCCATCATCACGATGGCGAACGGCGACCGATGGGAAGCGACCGGCTACGGCCCAAGCGGTGACGCCTACACCGTTACCCGTGACGGCGGGATCACGTTCCGGAAACTCGAAGAGGAGAAGGCCGCATGACCGACCAACTATTCGCCGCATTCGTGGACAGCCGCCTAGCCGCTGGCGGTTGGCACCTTGGCCGGACGCGCGATGACGCACTGGCGAACGCCAAGGCCGCTCTGAGCGCTGCGCTGGCGAACGTGCCAGCGCAGTTCCACGGCCTGCACCGGGTTAGCTCGGTGCAGCAGGTTTCGGCCGCTGATGCCGCATGGAAGCTCGGTGGCGGCAACCCGGCAAGTCTGCCTGGCAGACTACACGCCAGCGATCTGGTGCAGCCGAAAGACGCCAGCCGAGGTACTGGCGGCTGGGACTTCACCAACGTCGGCGGCCTGTAATGGGCACCCGCAACACCCCCGAGCAACAACGCGCCTACGTCGAGCATGCGCGCGAGCGCCAACGCCGCGCGGGCCTCAAGCGCCGCG
>CAZSGZ010000390.1:0-2922 GCA_964606455.1 uncultured Spirochaetales bacterium | reverse complement strand
GGCGGACACGGCCTCCGCTTTCAGGCTCTACAAACAGCTTTATCAGGCTATTTCACGGAAACTTGTTCAATCCTGCCATGACTGTTCCGACGGCGGATTGGGAATTGCCGTAACGGAAAGTGCTATCGGCGGGAATTGCGGAGTTGAAATTGACATGGCGGAAATACCCGGCGCCTCCGCACCCGGGATTGACGATACCGCACTCCTGTATTCGGAAAGCCCCTCCCGGTTCGTGGTAAGCGTGGCCCCGGAAAACAGGGAAGAATTCGCGGAAATGTTCCGAGGATACCCCTGCGGCATGGCCGGAAGAGTTACCGGAGACGGAAGGGTCCGTATTTTTCGGGGAACAAGGGAATTGATAAGCGTAGAAACAGGTGAAGCCGCGGGGGTATGGAAGGGATGAGTGTACGCGCGCTGATCATTACGGGATACGGAATTAATGCCGATTATGAACTTGCCGAAGCGTTTCGGCAGGCAGGTTCAAAGACGGAGCGTGTCCATATTAACGATCTTATTGCCGATACCGCTCTGCTGCGGACATATCATATTCTTGCTTTTCCCGGGGGGTTTTCTTTCGGCGACCATATCAGTTCCGGTTTAATATTTGCAAATTTGTGTAAAAAACATCTGTTTCGTGAATTAAATGAGTTTCGTGACGCGGGAAAGCTCTTGATTGGAATTTGCAACGGTTTTCAAGTCCTGGTGAAAATGGGTATTTTACCGAACAGTACCGGTTCCTGGGAACAGGAAGTATCTCTCGTTCATAATGCCGGCGGGGAGTTTATCGATACCTGGGTGAAGGTGGAAGTTGAAAAGAACACGCGAAGTGTCTGGACGGATGGGGTGGAAACAATCGATTTGCCTGTGAGACACGGGGAGGGAAGATTTATCGTGGAGAATACCGATGTTCTTGACCGGCTAGAAAACAATGGAAACGTTGCCCTCCGGTACAGCGGGAACAACCCTAACGGTTCGGTTAACAATATCGCGGGGATTACCGACGTGACCGGCAGAATTTTCGGTCTCATGCCCCATCCCGAAGCGTTCTTGGTTCCGCAGAACCATCCCCGGTGGGTCCGGGACCGGGAAATGCGGCGAACTGGACTTGTTTTTTTTAAAAATGCGGTGGAATATGTGAGAAAAAATTTGATAATTTGATTGAAAATACATATCCTTTACTATAGGAAGAAAATGTGGAAACAGAAGCCGGTGTAGAACAAAAGGGTGTAGAACAAAAGATAGGGCAGGCCCTTATCAGCAGAGGTGTACTGACGGATGAGGATGTACGTGCTGTTATCAAACTGCAGCGTGCCGGGGACAAGAGGCTGTTCGGTGAAATAGCCATCGATTTGGGTTTTCTGGATGTAAGAGAACTGATGGATTATTTAAGAAGTTAAAATTCGGGAAAAAACATGCTGGTAGAAGCGGAAATTTGGACAATAGCTCGAACTGATCAGGGAAACGCCGTACTGGTACGGCCTACGGGGTCGGACACTGCCGTACCCATTTTTATCGGTCAGCTGGAAGCCCAATCGATATTAATCGGCATGGGAAATGTACCGATGCCGCGTCCGCTGACGCACGACCTCTTTTTATCCGTTATGCACAAGGCGGGTCTCTCCATCGAGCGCGTAGAAATAACCGAATTGAAGGAGGGCACGTTCTTTGCCCAGCTCATCCTGCAACAGCAGGGAAAATCGCAGACCATCGATGCTCGCCCCTCCGATTCCATTGCCCTTGCCGTGCGTGAAAAATGTCCGATTTTTATCGATGAGGACGTAGTGGAAGAGGCCGGTATTCCCGTCAGCACCATTACGGAACAGGTCGGCAACATTCCGGAGGACGATTCGAAGGATGTAAAGCTTGAAAAACTGCAGAAAGACCTGGATAAAGCGGTTGAGGAAGAAAATTATGAAGAAGCAGCGCGAATTCGGGACATGATCTCCGAATATAATCAGTCCGATTCCTGATACTTAATACATCTCCACTCTTCGTTTTAATTTTTCCACCGCGTCGAGAACGTCCATTTTTTTGTTGTTATGAGAAACGTTATTTCCGATTTCATACCGGCAGTCAACCAGCAATTCCAATTCGCTCCGAATTAATTCAAGTAAGGCATCAAAATCTGAAAGGTCCATTTCCCGCTGTATTGTTCCCATTGCTACACTCCATAATAATTGTAGTAAAGGAAAGTAGTATTTGCCAGTCTTTTTTTTTAGCAGTATACTACCCAATAGAAGGGGAAGATATGAAATACAGAAAACTAGGAAAAACGGGAATGGAAGTTTCCGAAGTCAGTTTCGGGACCTGGGCAATTGGTTCCCAATGGGGACAAACAGATGACAGCGAATCTCTCGCGGCGCTGGAGAAAGCGCTGGAATTAGGGGTGAATTTTTTCGATACCGCCGATGTATACGGCATGGGGAAAAGTGAAAAACTGCTTGCGGAGTTGAAAAAACGGCACAAGGATGATTTCTACATTGCCACAAAGGCAGGCAGAAAGCTGGATCCTCATACGGCAGAGGCCTATACGGTAGGAAGCATACGGGGTTTTGTCGAAGAAAGCCTGAAGAATTTACAAACCGATGCTGTAGACCTCCTGCAGCTTCACTGTCCTCCCACGGATGTATACTACAATCCGGACCTGTTTGAAGGGCTCGATGCGATGGTACGGGAAGGAAAACTGAAAAATTACGGGGTAAGCGTTGAGAAAGTCGAGGAAGCGCTGAAGGCAATCGAGTATCCCGGAGTTAAAACGGTGCAGATTATTTTTAATATGTTCAGACAGCGGCCGGCGGAACTGTTTTTTTCCGAAGCGGCAAAGCGTGACATCGGTATTATCGTCCGGGTCCCCTTGGCAAGCGGTCTCCTAACGGGAAAAATGTCGAAGGACAGCACCTTCCCCGACGACGACCATCGGAA
>CAZSGZ010000389.1:0-2924 GCA_964606455.1 uncultured Spirochaetales bacterium | reverse complement strand
ATTGAAATCGGATGAGCAAACATCCGGGAAAACATGGGTAATTCGTTGATTTTTTGCGGTAAAAAGCGGCAAGCCATGCCAGGCACGACAAGTTTGCAAAGATCTCCCTAATTATTTGAAGCGTAAATTAAGTTTTTACTGTATACTTTATAAAGGGGAGTAGAATGAGCGGCACAACGGCTACGAAAAACGAAATAAAAACTTACGCCGATTATCGGAAACTGAAAGAGGGGGAACCGTATCAGCTGATCAACGGCATGTTGGTGAAAACTCCTTCTCCTACGGTGAACCACCAGGAATTAATAAAGAGGTTCGTGAAAAACCTTCTTTCCTTAGAAGACAAAGGAATCGGCAGATTGCTTTTTGCACCAATAGATGTCTATTTTTCGGATACCGAAGTATATCAGCCCGACATCATTTTCATTGCAAAGGAAAACAAGAACGTCCGTGTCGATAAAATTGTCGAAGGGGCTCCGGACCTGATTATCGAAATTCTTTCCCCGAGCACCGCTTACTATGACCTCCGGCACAAGGCCGAGATCTACGCGGAATCGGGCGTAAGGGAATACTGGGTCGTGGACCCCATGGAGAAGCAGGTTGACGTTTTTACGAATTCAAAAAACAGGCTTACTCTTATATCGAAGATAGCAAAAAAAGGCGAAGCACGGTCGGCTATTTTTCCCGAGTTCCGGGTTGATGCCGGTAAAGTGTTCAGTTAGAGAGGGGACCGCGCTAATCATAGATATCTTTTCTATGCCCGATTCTGACGATAAGGATAATCAGCTTATCGTTATCCTGCCTGTATATTACCCGATAGTTCCCGACCCTCAATCTATACAGGTTCGAAACTTTTCCTTTTACCGCTTTTATGTCATTTTTCAGTACTTCGGGATTGGATGCAAGCAGTTCAATCTTTCCCTTTATTATTCGCTGAAAGGGTTTATCTATCTTAGAGAGTTCCTTAACAGCTTTCCGGTCGAATAGAAGGGTATACATCAATCAATGTCTAGTTCTTTCCAAACATCGGCTGCCGACACTATTTCAGAACCACCGTTTTCCAAATCCTGCAGCCGTTTCTCCGCAACCTTTAAATCGAGGTAGTCGAAAAAGGCCGTTAGTGAAGATTCGACGATGTGACTTTTTTTTGTATCCAGCTCTTCTGCATACTGATTCAATTCGTCTACTATATCTTCATCTAAGGTAAAGGTAGTTCGGATTCGTTTCATACAATCGTCCTTATAATTATATGTACGATTATACATATATAATTGATGTTCGTAAAGATATTAATTGTTTCGAGGGGAATTCTATCCGATTCGGTTCCTCAGAACGTTGTATCCGCGACATGCCCGACCGGGCCTAGATAATTATAATTACCCTACCCAGTCTTCTTCCCGCCATTCTTCATGATCGGTTATCGGTCCGATAATGCCCCGGATACCGATATTATCGCCCGGGCATAAGCGCATCATTTTTTCGGCTACTTTCCGGGCATCTTCGAACTCTTTCATCTTCCAGTATGTAAGACACAACCCGTGCAATGCCCGAAGATAGGGACGGTTTTCCAGACACTCCCAGAGGACCACGCCGTCGAAGTCTTCCGGCAGGTTCTTTTCAGCGATATGAACACTAGTTTTGTAGCAATTTAAGGCGTTCGGTAATCGGTACCTGGAATCCAGATGCAGATTTCCTATATGTACCAGTGCGTCGATACATTGCGGATAATCCTCCCACAGCTTCGTAAGGATATTGTAACGCTCCTCCCAGGTATCGGCTTCCACCGCATCAGATACCGGGTCTTCATCTTTCCGGTAAAACCCATACCCGGTATAGTCTTTGAAAACGTAGTAGTCCCTGAGTCCTTCGGCAAGATATTCCGGAAAGTATTGCTCGGCTTCATCGCCGAAGGAATCCCTCGGGTCCCAGAGGCCCTCGATATCATATTCATGACCGGGAGCATCGATATTCTCTATAACAAACCGGGAACTATTCACGGTACCGGAGAGGTACTTGTTCTTCTTAAACATCCACTCCTTGCTGACGGAGAACTCGAGGGTGTTCAACTCAATGGTATCCAGGCTTACACTTGTTTTGACCGACACCATTTCGTTGCTGTCCAAATCCCGGGCACGAAAGCCGGTATTGGTTAATTTCAGGACTAAAAGGTTTTTCATTTGGTATGTTCAACTGGCGAGAAGAATTTTCCCAATTTCTTTAAGTTTAATGTTTTTATTTTTAATTTTTTCCTCGATACCCTCAATGAACTTCATCGTTTGCCTAGTATAATACCGCTCACCACAACTTTGACAAACCTCAACATTAATTGGAACGTAAACTATATCGTTTTCATACTTAAAATCTTCCAATACCTCTTCTACAAGGATATCTTCACTATGGCAAATAATACATTTCATTGTTTCCTCCTTTTAAAATCTTTCCAATGTTTTGGATTGGGCTGATATACGGTAATTACTATAGCCAATTCTTCATCGCTATTGAAAGCACAAACTATGTGCAATGGTCGGTTTTTTTTCGTTTTTCCGAAAATAAGAACACTTGGATATGGTTTATCCTCCGGATATTCCATAATTATCTCACTATTCAAAATGCTTTCAAAAACTTCTGTATCTGATATTCTCCCGAACTCCTCACTCCGCATTTCTACCAATGCGTGCCGAGAATAGAGTACCGTATTTTTCTGAAAGGATTTCTGAATATTTTCAAGAATCACGAGAATAGTATAACATATGCAATAACAAGCATCAAAATAAATTAACCGCGACATGCCCGATCGGGCCGAGATAATTCGGATTAACCTACGCAGTCTTCTTCCCGCCATTCTTCATGATCGGTTATCGGTCCGATAATACCCCGGATACCGATATTATCGCCCGGGCATAAGCGCATCATTTTTTCGGCTACTT
>CAZSGZ010000388.1:0-2932 GCA_964606455.1 uncultured Spirochaetales bacterium | reverse complement strand
AACAGCGCCTTCTTTCGTAAGAAACAAGTCCACGCCGAAGACTCCGGTCCCGCCGAGGGAACGCACCGCCTGTTCCGCAATTTCCCCCGCCCGCCGCGCTGCCGCGGCTTCGATCCGGGCGGGAGCGATTACTTCGGTACAGATATTTGTTGCCGGATCGAAGAGCATTTCAACCACCGGGTAGGAGCATAGTTCACCGGAAACGGACCGGGCAACTATTACCGCAAGCTCTTTTTCAAAATCGACATACTCTTCAATAAGTGAAGGACGGTCCGGAAGGGAAGGGATATCCTCGATGCTTCTAATGACGGCGACACCCCGGCCGTCGTATCCTCCGGTCCGGGCCTTCCACACAAGGGGAAACGAGGTTTCGGAAGTGTCGATATCCGCCGTGCTTTCCGCGGCGTAAAAAGGACTTACCGGCAGCCCCGCTTCGAAGAAAATCGTTTTCTGTACATACTTGTCCTGAATAATTTCGAGTACCCGCGGCGCGGGTTCGATAATTCCGCCTTCACTTTCGAGCTGTTTCAGTATTTCCGTGCTGATGTGTTCAATATCGTAGGTGCTGACGTCGGAAGACTCGACAAGTTCCCGAAGATGGGCTTCACTGTACAGTCCGCCCCGGATGTGCCGGTCCGCGCATGATGCCGCCGGCGGGTCTTCAGCGGGATCGAGTACGGTAAAGCTGAAGCCGAGCTTTTTCGATTCGTAAATCATCATCCGGGCAAGCTGCCCGCCGCCGATTATTCCTATACGTTTCATTCATCCCCGGCTGCTTTTTTAATATTGATCGCTCCGGTGGTGGTGTTGATATTTACCGAAATACCGCCTTCGCCGATAGTACCTTTGAGGCTGTTCCTCTGCGAAGAGGTTACCTGGATTGGAAAATCGGTGTCTACCGAACCGCTTATGGAGCGGATATCGACATCCGCGGCAAATGTATCGGGAACTGTCAGCCGCACCGCCCCCGAGACGGAGTGAATATCAATGCTGCCCCGGTTGCCGTCAAAACGGAGGTCTCCCGCAATTCTTCCGGAGGTCGTCCGGATATCGATATCATCCCCGAAGGAGATAAAAACAATCTCGCCGCTGATGGTTTTTGCGGAAAAGTTACGGCTCCCGTCGGTTTCGATACGTCCCGAGGTCGTATAAAGGTCCATATCCGTTGTTTCGGACATATTCGAGCAGGTAATTTTTCCGCTTACCGTTTTAGCCGACAGTTCTTTCAGCAGTTCCTTTGGGACGTACAGAGTAAAATCAATTTCTCCCCGCGGCGAAATGCCGGAGCCGGTAAACGCACGCTCAATAGACAACGTATCTTCAGATTCATCAATTTTTACCGTGAGATAGTCGAGATGCTCCCGGGTGGGGGCTGCCTTTATGTATTCCAGTTTTACATAGTTTTCATTCCAGCCTTGTATCCCGATGTCCCCCGATATGGATTCGATCTCCAGTTCGTTGTAGTTTCCTGTAAATGTTTCTTCTCCCTGTTCCGTGAGCTCATTTTTTGCAAACAGATTTTCCAAATTATTCATTCTGAAGCCGCGGTCAAAGGTAAAGATCGGCCGTGCGGACTGCTGGCCGATAAGAATTGCCGCGACTGTGAATACAATTGCAATGGAGAGAATACCGAAAATGATGCCGAGTATGTTTAATCCGGACCGTTTCATCTGTCCCTGTCCATTTTTTCCAGTTCACTGCGCATAATGCGCTCTTCCAGCTCTTTTCCTTTAAAAACGTATACCGAAAAGAAATTGAGAACAACGCCGATACCCCATCCCAATGCAGGCCACAGCCACCACTGGTAGCCCCGGAACGTTACATTATTAATTATTGCCAGAAAAGTAATTACAATTACATACACAATAAAGTGTTTTATAAAATCCGCCTTCTTTTTGGCAATTCCCCTTGCCCGCATGAGTTTTTCGTCTTCCGAGTTCAGAGGTTTTCCTTCCGTCAAGTTTTCTTCCGCCATTTTCATCTCCCTAGGTTACTTTTAATCAAAAAATACGTGATTCCTATCTATAAGTCAACAAAACATTTCCTCTGCCGATATTTAAATAAAGAAGCTTCTTTTGCTGTACTTGCTGCCCCAGGTAAAGGAGGCCCGTAATGAACCTGATCTGTCAGAATATGCTGTACCGGCTCGATACCTTAGATGGAATTGAGCACATCATGCGGATACAGGGCGTCGATCCTGAAATGTATGAAATCGAGAGCATCCACCGGTTCAAGGACCATGAAGTGAAAACGCGGAGGCACTATAATAAATGCCTCTTCGAAGAGCTGCTATCGTTAGGAATTATTTCTCCAATACTTGATTAAAACACTATTCTTTGCCATACTCATCCGGCAGAGAAAAACAAGGATAGGAGATAAAAATGAAAGTAGCGGCGCCAACCTCAAACGGCATGATCGATCCCCACTTCGGTCATTGTACCGAGTTCACTATATATTCAATTACCGACGGAAAAGAGATAGCAGGGGAGGAGAAGCTTGTCCCTCCCGACGGCTGCGGCTGTAAAACAAACATTATCCCGGAGCTCGCGAAAAAGGGTGTAACGGTTATGTTAGCGGGCAATATGGGCGGCGGGGCCGTTGCCATGCTCAACCAATTCGGGATGGAAGTATACCGCGGGCTTTCAGGCAGCTCCCGGAATGCGGTGGAAGCATGGCTTGACGGGAACGTCGTCGATTCCGGAGTCGGCTGCGGCGGCGCCGAGGACCACGGCTGCTCGTAGTTCTAAACAATTTGTTTATAACTATTTAATTCATGTTTATGGTCTTCTTTTCCCGCTTCCATTATATTAAAGCATAACCTTCCTCCTATAGGTTATGGCGATTCATTTGATGATGCCCTATGGGCGCCGGTTTATGTGTCCTTTGATGCATAAACCGGTTTTTTTATGGTACAATACTACCGTAGGAATAT
>CAZSGZ010000387.1:0-2936 GCA_964606455.1 uncultured Spirochaetales bacterium | reverse complement strand
CCGCATGAAGGGAGAAACGAGAAGACCGATCGGCATCATCGGCGCCATGGATGAAGAGATAAGAGCTATCAAACGTTCGCTTCAGGATGTACGGGAGGTCCGTCGGGGGCTGTATGGGTTCTTGACCGGAAATATCGACGGCATCCCCGCGGTGCTGCTGCAGTCGGGCATCGGCAAAGTAAACGCCGCCATCGGCACCACCCTTTTGATTGAACAGTTTCAGCCGTTACTTATTATCAATACGGGTTCCGCGGGAGGGATCGAACCCTCTCTGCATATCGGGGACATTATTATCGCGCAGGAGATTCTGCATCACGATGTGGACACCACCGCCTTCGGATACGCGAAGGGGCAAATTCCCAAAATGCCCGCCGCCTTCGAGCCGGAGCGGCTGCTTCTCGACCTTGCCGTAAAGCTAAGCGAATCGATAACAGAGGTCCGATTCTTTGTCGGTTCCATCGCCAGCGGAGACATTTTTATGGACGATCCCGAACGGGTCATGGCTTTGCGAAAAGACCACCCCGGATTGCTTGCCGTGGAAATGGAAAGTGCCGCCATCGCGCAGACCTGTTACCAGATGCAGGTTCCCTATATTGTATTCCGGTCCGTATCGGACCTTGCAAACAGTAAATCGCCGGGAGATTTTACAAAGAACCTGAAAATCGCATCGGAAAATTCCGCCGCCGCGGTCCTTGCTCTCATAGAGGTGCTTACAGGATTGCAGGCGGCAACTCCCGCTTGACCGCAGGCTCCGGCGGGACTATCCTCTAGGGGTGGCGGAAAGACGGTGGGTAAAAAAATAGACGACAAACTTCTTCAGGCCGTATACGACGAAAATGAAGAGGAAGCCATTGCCCTTATCAAGAAAGGCGCGGATATCGATGCTCGGAACCACAAAGGGCAGACCGCCTTAGCCCTCGCCGCAAACAGGGGACTGAAGGAAACCGCGGAACTGCTGTTAGCAAAAGGGGCCGAAGTCGACTCACGGGACCAGTGGGGGCAGACGCCGCTGATGCGCGCCGCCTATAATAATCATACAAAAACGGTTGAACTGCTCCTCGACCACGGAGCGGACATCCATGCCCGCAATTCCAACGGGAAAAGTCCAATCCTCTACGCAGCAGACGGCGGATCGAAAAAAGCATTTAAGATCCTGCTTTCGAAAGGAGCGGATATCGACGATACCGATGACGCCGGAGCCTCGGTCCTCATGTATTTTACCATGCATGATAAACCCGAAATACTGGAAGTGATACTGAAACAATGCAGCAACAAAGATCAGCTTGACTGGAACGGGAAATCCGCCCTCGATTATGCCCTCGAGGAGGGTTTTCAGGAGACGGCCCTGATACTGAAAAGAGCGGGAGTCCCCCGGGGCGGTACAGACGGGATAGAACGGAAACTGGCGGAAAAGCATCCCGGAATGATTAAAAAGGTCCGCTGTCCCTCCTGCGGAGCTCCGAAGATAAATGACTACAGCCATGCCTATCTCTACTGTGATTTCTGCGGTGCTTTCATGGATTTCGATTATCATCTGGCCCGGCAGTTGGTCCCGGCCGAAAAAATCGATAATGAAACGGAAGCTCTGCGGCAGCAAAACCGGCTATACAGCACCTATACCATCATCGACTGGATGACCTACCCCGAATATCTTGCTGCCGAGAAGCAGCTTCAGAAGGAGGGGATTACCCCCGATTCACAACCTTACGGCGGAGAGAAATACCTCTCAAAAATGTGCGAAATTCTGGAAGAGAGAGGAATGGCCTATCCGTTTTTATTTAAGATCGCCCGGGAACAGGCAGATGCGGACCGGTATGCCCGGCTTAAGGTAAAACGGGAGGAACAGCTGATCGATGAACATCCCGGGATTTTTTCACCGAAAATTGCCGATGACATCTACCGCCGCGAGTACCTCCGGTTTATCTATGAATCAAATGCACGTATCGTTAAAAATGATACGCTGCTAGAAATGATGTCGGAATTGGACCTGCGGGAAACAGAGTTACTCTATGACGAACATTACGTCGATTCCAGCAGTTTCTGGGTCCAGTTCGATGTAACGAAAAATTTCCAGCAAGCCTGGGCGGAAGAGCTCGACCGATGGAATATCTTCTCAGTCCACCCGGACGGAATCAGCAAAGACCAGTTTCTCAATCTACAGCAAACCCTCTTCCTCCAATCCTGGTTTCCCAAGCTTTCCCCGGAGGATACAAAAAAAGCACTGGAAATAACGGACAAACTGGATACCTTTACACTTGTCGAATCGGCGGCGCTCTTGGAAAAGCACTGCAGTGTCTGCGGCAGGGTTCTGAAGGTGCCGGAAAAATCCACCCGGACGGTCTGTGAAGGATGCGGGACGGTAATCGATGTTACCGGACTCGAAATTTCCTGCCCTTCATGCTCATATCTTCTGTCACTGCCGGTGGAGCTTGACAGAATCGGGTGCCCCGCCTGCGGCACTATCGTTGCGAGAGGATAATCCACAAGGAGGATTCAGATCATGACAGACAAACAGCCGGATTTTACAAAATTACATCCACAGGCAATTGAGTACCTGAAAAAAATGGAAGCCGCGGAAGCTCCTCCGCTTCATACCGTCACTCCCGAACGGATACCCGCGGTCCGGAAAGAATTCAACACGGGTATTCTGCAGTTTCTGGGCAAACCGGCGGAATTGGCATCGGTCCGGGACATTACTGCCGCCACCGGGCTGCGCGATATCAGACTGAGAATCTATACGCCCGCCGGGACCCCGCCCTTTCCCGTCTTTGTCTTTATTCACGGCGGAGGGTGGGTACTCGGGAACCTGGAGACCCACGACCGGCACTGCAGGTATATCTCCCGTTTTGCGGATTGTATCACCGTCTCGGTCGACTACAGCCCCGCCCCGGAACACCCCTTCCCCGCCGCTCTGGAAGAATGTTATGCCGCCTGCA
>CAZSGZ010000386.1:0-2941 GCA_964606455.1 uncultured Spirochaetales bacterium | reverse complement strand
AGCCGATTTTTTCCACTTTAATACATTTTATAATTGAAAAAATACTTTGTCAAGCGGGAATATGCCGGATAAGCATTTTGAGCGCCGACCGTCAATAAATAGATAAATTTGGCATCTATTTCGCCATTTTTTCTGTTTTTTCGGCATAACAAGATGAAAATTGCTTGAATTTGTACAAATAGTTCCTGTATAATTTCATGCAGTGGAAACAATAAAGCGTTTTATTCCTTTTGAAAACTCCAGCTTTTTTCTCTTCGGACCGCGGGGTACGGGAAAAACAACCTGGCTTAATGAAAATTTTCCCGATTCACTCTATATCGATCTGCTTGATGATTCGGTCTATCGGACATTTCTTACCCGTCCCGAAAGATTGGCTGAATATGTAGAGAGCGGCGAATACCCGAATACCATCATTATCGATGAAATACAGCGTGTCCCGGGATTGCTTACCACCGTACATCAGCAAATAGAACTGAGAAAAGAACAAAGGTTTATCCTTACCGGGTCGAGTTCCCGTAAATTGAAACGGACCGGTGTCGATCTTCTAGGAGGAAGGGCGCTGCTGAAAAAATGTTTTCCCTTTATGGCCGCGGAAATCGTCGGCCGGTTCGAACTGCAAAACGCTTTGACTCTCGGTATGGTACCGCTCGTTTTAGCGGCAGCTAAACCGGAGAAGACATTATCCGCCTACATAACCCTTTACCTGAAAGAAGAAGTTCAGCAGGAAGGACTTGTGCGGAATATCGAGAACTTCAGCCGGTTTATGGAAGCGATAAGTTTTTCCCACGGGCAGATTCTCAATATTTCCGAAGTTGCCCGTGAATCGGAAATTAGCAGAAAAACAGTTGAAGGTTATATTCAGATTCTGCATGACTTGCTGCTTTCCCATGAAATTCCGGTTTTTTCAAAGCGGGCAAAGCGGGGACTCATTAAACATAACAAATTTTACTATTTTGATGCAGGCATTTTTAACAGCCTCCGTCCAAAGGGCCCGTTAGATAAACCGGAAGAAATTGCCGGCCCGGCATTGGAAGGCCTTTTTCTTCAGCATCTACAGGCGTGGATCCATTACGGTAACAGAAATGCACAGATATACTTTTGGAGAACGAAATCGGGGGTGGAGGTTGATTTTGTCCTCTATGGCGAAAAGGATTTCGCTGCTTTTGAAATAAAAAATACAGACCGGATACGAAACAAGGATTTAACCGGTTTAAAAATATTCAGCAGTGACTATCCTGAAGCCCGCCTTTTTTTCCTGTATCGAGGGAAGGAGAAACGGAAGATCGACGGAATCCTGTGTCTTCCGGTAGAAGAGTTTCTCATCAATTTGATTCCCGGAGAAGAATTTTAGAATTAAATATTCTCAGCCAAATTAAAAAGAACTACCAGAAAGTCTTTACATGAACGTATTCTTGAATATTCTTATCTTTCGTAATAACAACGGCATTTTCCATCCTGCCCGTGGCAGTAATTATTTGATCAGCCGGATCATCGTGAAAATCTCCCGGCAGTATTGTGGAATGATAGGCTATTTCCGGCGTCAGCGGGACAACACGAAATTTCGGCAGTTTCAGAGCTTCCTTCATCCACTCCTCGGGATCACAGGCAATAGTAATCCGCCCCTTTTCGAGGAGTTTACAGAATTCCCACATAGATATCGCTGAAAGCAGCAGCTCATTATAAGCTGACAAATCCGAAATTAGTGATAATACTTTTTTTGAGAGCTTCGGCGGATTCATGTTCCACCAAATCCAGGTATGGGTATCAAGCAGATACTTCACCTACAGGAATCCCACATTTCTTGCCCGAGGGGGCTTACAATATCTTTTTCAGCCACCAGGGCATGGGCCAATTTCCCGGGTACGGGCTTTTCATCCGGATTCTCATAGGGTATGACCTCGGCAACAGGTTTCCCCCGTTTCGTAATGAGTATTGTTTCCTTCGAAGTATAGACGGTATCGATATTTTTCAAGGCATGGGCTTTAAAATAGCTGATTGACATTGTTTTCATTCTTCTTGTTCCTCTCACCGTCAATATAGTCACTTAAAGTGGTCATGTCAAGAAGGAGTATGCACTTTTAATGAACCAATTAATTCTGGATTGTTATTCCGAGTTCTTTACCGATTTTTCTCATATTTTTATCATAACTACATAATAATATTCGATCGTCTGATAATTTATTCAAAATATTTGCAGTGGCTAAGTGTATGCTGTCTAAGGATCGAGGACGTTTTAATTTATCAACATTTTTAATTTCTAATAATATTTCATTATCTATAATTTTTTTATAAATATTTTCTAAATAATTTCCTAATTGATCCAATTTTCCCTTATACAACTCTTCGTTATTTTTTTTCCCAATACAATATTTATAAATATTGATTCGAGATTCTATTTCTATCAAGATAGAGCTAAATAATATTTCTAATTTATTCCATTGGTCTATGCTTTTTTCATAATTTTCATCTTCAAATATTAATGACAATAAAAAGCTAGTATCTATGTATCCAATATTCATTATCTATCGCTTCTTGTTTCATTATAAATTTCAGTTATTTCATTATTTTCATATTTATTTTTTTTCTTCTGTTTTATAATTTTTAATTTCTTTGTTGCCTTAATAATTGATCCATTTAAAATTTGTTCATTTAAATATTTTTCTATCATTTCAGACCCATTCGAGCTGCCTGAGAAAGGAATTATTTCTGCCACGATTTTATCATGATCAGTTATTAATATTTTTTCTCCTGACTTAACCATATTAATATACTGGCTTAGAGAGTTTTTTAAATTTCGTATACCTACTGTAATCATTTTATTATAATAGCCACAATAGCTACAGTTGTCAATATTTTATTATTATTTTTTATTATCTAATTTAGTGCCATATAACGAAAAGTTCAGTAGCGCCCTCGATCCTGCACCATGAATTTAGTTGAA
>CAZSGZ010000385.1:0-2943 GCA_964606455.1 uncultured Spirochaetales bacterium | reverse complement strand
TTCATTGAATTGGATATAAGACAGTATTTTTCCGCCTTTTCCAGAAGCCGTTCCGTTTTCTCCGCCTTCGCTTCATCCGGAATAACCACCTTCGCCTTAATAAGAATTTTCGTTACAAGGAAACCTTCGCCGGTTTTTTCCAAGGTCCCCGCGGCCTCGGAGGAGTATTCGGAGAACTCGAGTTTTGAATTTTCCGCGATGGCGAGAAAAGTCGTCATGAGACAGATTTCCGCGGACGCTACAAACATGTGTTCCGGTGACCATATTCCGGGATGCCCTTTCGGGAACTCCGGCGGTGTCGCAACCTCGATATCCGGCAGTCCTGCCGACGATTCAACACCCTTTCTCGCTTCAGTCCAGCGTAAGTTCGTCGTATATGTATGTGTTTCGGACATATCTTACAGCCCCAATATTTTCTTGTTGACTGTCAGGTCCAATTCGCCGATCTCGATGGGGTCGGCAACGACGGCGTTGTAATCGACCTTTGTTCCGGCAATTTTTCCGATATCGCCGCCGGACAGAATTTTCTCCAGGGCCTCGTCATCTTTCCATACCTGTTTCTGTTTTTCGTCGATCTCTTTTTCCTGCAGAAGCTGATTGGCTTTCTTTTCGGCGGTCCTGTAGGCTTCCACGGCAAGGGCGACATACTTTCTGCGAACGTCGATCTTGTCGGCATCTCCCGGAATCGTATCGGTCCTGAGCATATGATTGTCAAACTCAATATATCCGTCCCAGCCGTATTTATTGATAATGTAGATAATGCTCACCATCTCTTTCAGGCCGTCCATGCCGATGGTTGGCGGGTTATCGTTGTCAAACTGCCCCGGTTTTTGCGAACCCACATGGATGAAGAATAATTTTTTCATGTAGAGGGCGAAGGCAACCGACGCAACCGGGGAAAGATTCGTCATGGCATCATGCTGAAGCACCTCGGGATTGCATCCCCAGAAATCGGGATCCTCCAAGGTACTGATAATTGCCACGGAATGTCCGATAGTGGGCAGATACATCTCCCCCCTCGGCTCGTTCGGCTTATGCTCGATGGTCGCGTTTTTAATGGATAACCCTTTTTCTTTACAGTATTTCGGTACCAAATTGAGGGCCTCCTGAATATACCGGTACGTTTTCTCCCATGGCACGGCGAACTGTGTTTCAAACCCGTCCCGGGCCACCCAGTAGGTAAAATACCTTGCACCGAGAAAACTCCCGATCCGTAATGCCCTCATTACCTTCTGGGACGCAAGCAGCCGGACCCGGGGATCGGGATTGGCCACGCCGCCGTTCCGGAAAACCGGATCGGGATGGAGAGCGCAGCCGATCATGTTGTACTGAACGTTTCCCGCCTGCAGTTTCTCCTTTATCTGTACAAGGGTTTTATAGGTATCGCCGGACGTATCCAGATCGTCCTCGGGATTGGCGGGGTCCCAGGGTACGAGGTCGTCATCATGGGCCGCAGTGTAATCGATAAGCCCTTTTTTGCCGGCGTCGGCAATAATATCGGCCACTTCCAGGGAATTGACTCTGCTCAAGATGCCGGGGCCAAAGGGGTCTCCGACCGGGTTCCCTACACACCAAAAGGGCATGGAGAGTTTTCGTTCCTGATTCATTTTCTATCTCCTTTTAAAAATAATCGGGCAGAAGCTGTCCTCCTGCCCGATTGTAGATTGTCGAATTCTGTTCGCGGACGTTAGGCGCTCTTATCTATTGGCCGCGTCCTTGATCTGCTTCGGAGGTTCTTCTCCGAGAATCGCTTTGTAGCCTTCCACGATGTTTTCTCTTGTAACAGCGTAACCGGGTACGGCTACATATTTCGGGTTATCGTAACCGAGTATTGCCCGGCATGCCGCCATGGCTTCGGCAATACCGTTTTTATACGGATCCTGCGCACCGGTACCTTTTATGTAGCTGTCGGCTGCAATTTCCATGGCCCCGTCTTCCTCGAGGTCGACGGTGGTAATTACAAAGTTGTCGGGATCTTTACCGGCTTCACGCGCCGCCGCGACGAGGGACATGGCAGGTGTCATCCAGACAACAAAGGCGCCGTCTAAATCCGAATTCGCCGCCAGCATTCCCGATGATATTTCCACGACCTTCGGCATGTCGAAGGGGAAGTCCGCTTCCGCGGTAATCTTTATCCACGGATAATATTTTTGCACCTGTTCTTTAAAACCGCGGACCCGTTCTTCCGTTACAAAATGGCTGAAATTCAGTTTCATAACGGCAACTTCAGCTTCCGCCATTCCTTTTTCGATAAATTCATTTGCCATGATGTCCGCGGCGGAAACTCCGTTACCGTAGCTTGAAGAAGATACGAGGCAGGAATAATCGTCCGGATGGGTAAGACCCGCGGGGATCATGTCTAAGAGAACAAGTTCGATTCCGTTTTCGGTAATCCTTTCATACGCGGGACCTTCCGCGCTGGGGTCCACGGGAATCGAAAGAATGACATCCGGGCCCATTGCAATAACATTCTCGATGTTTTCAATCTGCACTTCCGGTTTTCCTCCGGCACCGGTTACCGAGATAACTTCGATACCGTACTTGTCAAATACCGAGCGCATGCCGGCAATCTGCTGCTGGGGCCATGACGCATCGAGAACGTGCATAACAATGGCTGCCGTATAGTTCCCGTTTTTCAGCTTTGCTTCATCCGCCGCGCTCAAGCTCAGAACGTCCATGTCGACGCCCTTTGTGCCGTCTTCGAGCATTTCGTTGGCCACTACCGTGCCCGAGATGACCGCGTTCGGTGCAAGCTTATGCTCAACCTTTTTCGTCTCTTCCGCTGTCGAACTCGCCGAACCGGCAGAGGAAGATTCCTCCTGCTTTCCCCCTGCAAATACCAATCCCGCTGCAAGGAGCAGTCCAAGCAGTATAATCAATGCTTTTTTCATTATAAAACCTCCACGTTTTTTTTTGAAAAATTTTTTTTTAACATTCCGCCGA
>CAZSGZ010000384.1:0-2955 GCA_964606455.1 uncultured Spirochaetales bacterium | reverse complement strand
GTATATGGTGAGGGGCTAGTGGTCGCAAGATCGTGAAGGTTCAAGTCCTTTCCGCCGCATAAAATGGAGAATTGCTCGACAGAGTGATTCTCCGTTTTTTTTATGAAGAAATGAAGGACTTGAAACGAAGGTGCGTGTGCGAGACTCGCAGCACCGCGGCACAGGATGTGCCGTGAGCACCAAAGGCGGGCTGGAAGGGAGAGCCAGGAAGGCGAACCCTGGAAGCCAAGTCCTTTCCGCCGCATAAAATGGAGAATTGCTCGACAGAGTGATTCTCCATTTTTTTGTAGAGAGAAGAAAGGACTTGAAACGAAGATCCGGCGAGCAGGGGCGATGCATTGTTCAGCGGTTGCAGAGCGGGACTGCCGGGAAACGGTCGTACGGGAACTCCCGCCGGATAAAAGCGTCCGTACGTTGCTCCGCCGTTCTCTCAGACTCAGGCAGGTGAGCACTGGCGGATGCAATGCCTGCGAGGCGGACATCAACGTTCTCAATACGCTTTTCTTCGATATGGGAAGGTTCGGGATTCAGATCGTCGCCTCGCCCCGTCATGCCGGCGCTAAATCGGAACATTTTTGGAAGGATGGAGAGTTTTAAGAAAATGCTCGACCGGCATGCATAAGATCCCTTCCTGTTCTATCGTTTCTCTTCCGCGGTATAAAAAGGCAATGCGGGATTCGGGATAATCCTCATGAAAAGTTTTCAGGCCTCGAAGGTCTTTGTTTCTGATCATGCTGCTATTCTTTACTTCGATCGCGAAAAATCCATCCTTACCATACAGTACAAAATCCACTTCGCTGCCGGCCTGGGTCCGCCAATAGTGGAGTCTCATATCACTGTCCCTGTAATCAATCCACGCACGAAGGTGCTGAAGGACTAGTCCCTCGAGCAGCGGACCTCCGATTTCAGTCTCAGAATCGATAGGTCCGGCAGGACGAACAGCCCGAAATACGCCGCAGTCGAAAAAGTAGAATTTAGAATGTAACGCCATCGCCCGTTTCGCGCGTCGTGTAAAAACAGGAATCCGAACGGCAATCAGTAAATCCTCTAAAATTGTAATATAGGATTCCACCGTATTTCTTGAAGCAGTACATTCCCGCGCGACAGCCGCAACATTTATTTGCTGCCCCTGGGAAAACGAAATAACTTCCAAAAACCGATTAAAATCATCCAATCTTCTTACAAGGCCTTCCGCTTTTACTTCCTGCTGAATATACAGATCGATATACCCGCGCAGAGTTTGTTCCGGAGTGTCTGAAAAGAGAACAAGAGGTATCATCCCCAATTGAAGGCTTTTCTCCCATTCGAAGGCGGATCCCAACTCAGCGGCCATAAATGGATGCAGTTTCCTGTTGACCGCTCTGCCGGCAAGCAGATCCACTCCCGCTTTTTTTATTTTTCTTGCACTTGAACCGGTAAGAATGAACCGAAGGTTTTTATCCGCTTCAATCTGTTGGTGGACCACGGACAGCAGCTGGGGCACCTTTTGGATTTCATCTATTATTATCACTTGCTTCTGTTTGTGGGTTTTTACAAAATCCGCTAATCTTTCCGGCCGGGCACTGTATCTGCGTTCATTTTCGGTATCCAGCAGATCTATCCAGGCGGCACTCGGGTATTTCCTCTGCAAATAGGTAGTCTTACCAGTACCTCTCGGCCCGAAAAGGAAAAAGCTACCTTTATTTTGCTCAAAAAATCTCAGTACAATTGACATATTAGGTCCAATTATATCAGATACCATAATAGAATTCAATAAATTTTATTGATTTACCTTATTACTAGATGAATATTTTTGATAGAAAAATATATATGGATACAAGAAAGTCTGTATATGGTGAGGGGCTAGTGGTCGCAAGATCGTGAAGGTTCAAGTCCTTTCCGCTCAGAAAAAAGGGTCATTCGCTACCGGCGGATGGCATCAGGAAAGTTCTCCCGGCAGGGAACAATTAGTTGAATCATTAGATAAATTAGAATACATTTATATTATGCCCGAGCTAGCTAGATTCTTAGGAATCGTAATAGGTATTTTCCCAAGAGAACATCTCCCGCCGCATTTCCATGCTGTATACGGTGAGTAAAAAATTATTGTGGAAATAACATCAGGTGTAGTACACGGAGACTTTCCTAAAAGAGCTCTCAGGCATGTACTTGAATGGTTAGATTTGCACGAAAAGGAACTTATAGAAAACTGGGACTTAATCCAGGATGGTAAACCTGGAAAAAAAATAAGTCCATTGGAGTAATTAGATGATACCAAAAATTATAGATGCCAAATATAAAAAAAATTATATTATCTACCTTCATTTCTCCGATGGAACGCAGGGAGAGATTGATCTTCAGAATGAGTTGTATGGGGAGATGTTTGAACCGTTGAAAGACCAAAAGTTTTTTAAAACGTTTTCGATTCATCCTGATTTTCATACAATCTATTGGCCTAACGGCGCAGACATTGCTCCCGAGTATTTATATGAGAAAATTAAGGTGCCGGTATAGTTTCGGGTTACTATCGGAAATCTAATTGTAAATACCGGATGATGTTCCCAATGCAATTCCATGTTTTCCTCCATAATCAGGATGCTGAAATGAATAAAACTATTTCCATTCAAGACCTGCGGAGAGGAAAGGTAAGAACGTCGTTCTGCAGCGGTCCGAGCACGCTGTTCTTCTTGCCAAAAAGGACGGACGGTTCGTCGGCCGAATTTCGTTTCTTAGGAGAAGCAGATGCAGGAAGCATTAGTCTACAATAACCGAGCCGACTGTCCCGATAAACCATCTTAAAACAGCTCAAGTTACAACAAAAATACAACAAAATCCTGCAACGTATATGATGTATATGAAAAAATGGTTGTAATAACCGGTCTAAAGCGGTAAAAACTAACACTATATGTGGCATATGAAAAGTTCGTCAGCTTGAGGGGCTAGTGGGAATTGCTCTCGTGAAGGTTCAAGTCCTTT
>CAZSGZ010000383.1:0-2968 GCA_964606455.1 uncultured Spirochaetales bacterium | reverse complement strand
GGCCTATAACCGCACCCTCCTTATCAACAAGAAACTTGTTAAAATTCCAGGTAATCTTTCCGCTGAATTCCGGATTTTGTTTTTTCGAAGTCAGAAACGCGTACAGCGGATGTATGTCCCGCCCGGCAACCGAAATTTTTCCAAACATTGGAAAGGATACGCCGTAGTTCAGCTTGCAAAATTGCTGTATTTCATCATTTGTCCCGGGCTCCTGCCATAAAAAATTGTTTGCCGGAAATCCGAGAATGACAAAACCGTCGTCCTTGTATTTCTCATACAGCTTCTGCAAACCTTCATATTGGTAAGTAAAGCCGCACTTACTTGCAACATTAACGATCATCAGCACTTTTCCCGAAAATTCACCGAGGGATGTTTCCTTCCCATTGATATCGCTTACGGTAAAATCATAAATACTCACTGTCTCTTCTCCTGATAAAGGTAATACGGCAATTAAAAAACATACCGCTGTTATAACGGATAGTATAAAACTTCTCATATATAACCTCTATGGTAATATACTGCTAAAATGTACCGCGGGCAATTCGGGCGGCCCCGTAAGCGGCCTCCTCGCCGGTTTTAGAGATGCGGACAGGAAGCTGAAAGCGTTCACGGATAATGTTTTTAAGCTGCGAATTCCTTCTCAAGCTGTTGCCGACGCCTTCAATCAAATTCAGCCGTCCGCGAATTTCCGCCGGCAGCCAGCCGTAAAACTGGTACAGCTCTTCCGCAATTCCGCGTAGAAATCCGTCAATCAGATAGCCGGGCTTCAAATTACTTTTTCCGATGTTTTCAATTATTCCCGATGCCGTCCAGTCCTCTCTGGTCCCGTAAAAGTGAGTTAGAACACGCAGCCGGTCAGCCTCATCGATTTCCGGCAAATCAAGTTCGTTCATTTTCTGCATCAGGTTCCCCGGATCGCTGCCGCAAAAAGTCATGCAGACATCCCGGAACAACTGCTCCAACAGCCGGTATGCACTCCCGCCGGCAAGACTTGCACCGGTGAATATAAAATCATCATGCAGGTAGGGCCGGACTTCGAGACCGTTTACCCACGGCGGAATTGTTCCTTTTTCCCCTGCCCATTTTCCGGCACCCGTATATACCGAGATCTGAGCGGAAGTTCCGATATTCAAGAGAATTGTGCTCTCCCTATCCGCCACGGCCCCGGCAAATCCTGCCTGATTGTCCCCGACAGCGGTGTATATGGGTATCCCATCAGCAGATGTTCCGATCAGCGTCCCGACGGGGACTATTTCCGGGAGAAGCCCCGAATCGATACCCGCTTCCTTCAGCGCCTCCTTCGCAAAAGAACGCCGCTGCAGATCGTAGAGCCCTAGAGAATGAGCGTTCGTCGGATCAATAAACGGCCGTGTATTCCCGGCAAGTCGCATCCCCAAATAGTCGAGAATAGTCGACAGTGATACCGCCGCCGCCGGCACCTTCCCTTCGGCTTTATTGACAAGATGGGTAAGCATCCCGTACCCTGCCGGTACGATCCGGCCGGACTTTTCCCGTATCCAGGAAACCCAGTCCCTATCCTCCCCCGGAACATAAAGACGGCCCCTCCTGTCCTGCCACGTGTAAAAAGGGCTGACCGCCCTCCCGCCGGAATCGGTATACAGAATACCGTGGACCTGCCCGGTAACGCACAGGCCGCCGATGTGTCCGGTACCTCCCCGTTTGCCGGAAACAGTACGGACAAGAGCGGCGATAATGTCTTTCGTTACGGCCCAAATACGTTCAGGGTCCTGTATGTCCTCTTCGGCCGTTCTTCCGGGCAAGGCGGCATTATGTTCTTTGGAAATAGTTTGAAGAGAAACCTCTGTTTCGCCGTCAATTGCTACACCGCAGACGGAGGTCGTACCGGCGTCTAATCCCAGATATACCATGCCGTATTGTAATTTTCCTTATTTGCTTCGTCTACCCGGTCTTGCATCTTTTACCAATCCATGTATCCTGAAGGGGAGGAGTGTATTTATGGGAATGAGCTGCCCATTGTTTCACATGCTTCGGTCTGAAGACATCACGGCCATCGACGTGAAGGCCCGCCAGGTTTTAGCGGAGGTCGGTATAAGTATTACATCCGATAAATATCGTGCCATACTGGAACAGTCCGGCGCGAGGGTTTATCACGACACGAAAATTGTTCAATTCGACGGGAGCTGGCTGGACAGGCAGCTGGACAGGGCACCGGCCTCCTTTACCCTCTATTCGAGAGATAACCGCAACAATTTACTCATGGGCGGGCAAAAGGTCCATTTCGGAAACGGCGGCAGGGCTTTCCGTATTCTCGATTTAATAAGCGGAGGCTACCGGGAAACGCTGCTTCGGGACATTGCCAATTCCGCGGCACTAGTTCAGAACTTAGACAGGATACAGGTTTATATCATCGCCTGCCAAGCCTATGATGTCGAACCAAAATATTACCATGTCCACGATTTTTACCACGCCTTCAACAACACCACAAAGCATGTTATGGGTGGCTGCGACTCCATGGAAGGCGCTAAACAAATGTATGAACTTGCCTGCATTATCGCGGATGACGAGGAGGAACTGCGGGACCGTCCGTTTGTTTCGGTCATTACCAACCCCATCAGCCCTCTTTCCATAGATGAACACACCCTGAACGTTCTGGATTTTTTTACCGCCAGGGGTATACCCGTAACCTGCGCGGCCGCCCCGATAGCGGGAGCGACGGCCCCGGTCACCTTAGCGGGGACCCTTGTTCAGATGCACGCCGAAGAACTGGCGGCTATAGCAATTGTACAGTCCCTGCATCCGGGGGCGAAAATCCTCTACGGCGCTTTTCCCACCGTAATGGATTTGAAAACCATGGAGATAGCAACGGGAAGCGTCGAAATGGGCATGATGAACGCTGCGGCTGTACAGCTCGCGAAACTCAGCAAGCTTCCGAATTACGCGTCCGGGGGCGTTACGGAAGCAAAAGAACCGAACATTCAGGCGGGTT
>CAZSGZ010000382.1:0-2993 GCA_964606455.1 uncultured Spirochaetales bacterium | reverse complement strand
CGGACTCTCCTTTGTTTCGGTTTTTCAAAACGCCTTTTCAGAGGTTGGTGATTTTTTTGCACGCACGGTCCGTTCCGTAAATGAGCTGAACAAACTGCAGAGTGAATATGAAAATCTTCTCGATCAGCTAAAAACATACAAAACACTTGAACGGGACTTAGTGGAGCTGAGAGAGGAAAACAACAGACTGCGGGAACAGCTTCATTTTTCATCCCGCCTTGCTATACAACATGAGCCCGCTGAAATTATCGCGAAAGACCCGAGTAACCTGTTCAACACCATTATTATCAACAAAGGTTCCCGACACGGAATTGAAAGAGATATGCCGGTCATTGCCTATCAGGACGGTTTCCACGGTTTGATGGGAAAAATAGTGAATGTAGGAATATTGTCGTCCGAAGTGCTCCCGCTGTACGATCGTTCCTGCAGTGTAGCCGCGCGGCTGCAGGAGTCCCGTTACGAAGGACTCATAACCGGGCAGGGTAATAACTCCTCCTATATTCAAATGAGCTACGTGAAAAAACGCGCCAGGTCGGAAATAAAATACGGCGATCTTATCATTACCTCCGGATTGAGCAGAATATATCCGCAGGGGATATATATAGGCCGGGTACGAAGTATCGCGGCAAAGGAATATGAATCAACTCTTACCATCGATATTGAGCCGATAATTGATTTTACAAAAATCGAGCATGTGTTCGTTTTAAAGAGTGGTGAGTAAATGAAGACCGTGAAAATATGGCTTCCGACACTGATTATTATCTTCGCCGTTCTCCTGCAGTCCACGCTGCTGAGCAGAATAGCTCTTTGGGGTGTTACCCCTGATATCGCCCTTATCCTGATCGTCTTTTTTTCAAACCGGTTTGGAAGCATGCGGGGACAGATAAGCGGGTTTGCCTCGGGGCTTATCGAGGATTTCATCAGTCTGTCTCCCCTCGGATTTCACGCATTCTTGAAAACATTGACTGGTTTTCTTTTCGGACTAACGCGGGGAAACATTTTCCTCGATCCGGTATTTATGCCCCTGTTATTGACCGCTGGTGCCACACTGTTAAAACATTTAACCGCAGGTCTCTTAGGCGCCGTTTTTGTCGCACCCGACCTTCTCGAACCGGTATTTACAGCTAAATTAGGAATTGAAATCGGCCTGAACGCCGTAATTAGTCCATTTTTATTTGGTATTTTAAAATTATTCAAAATTTTCCGGCGGGTAAAAAAAGATGAATTTTAATAATTCTGAAAAAAATCGTATTGGGGAACTTCGGGGAAGGTTCATTTTTTTTATTTTTCTTATTGCAGCTGTTTTTATTTTTTTCAGTATGTATGTCTTTTCTCTCCAAGTGGTGAAAGGGTCTGTGTACAAGAAACGCGCGGAAGAGGTTGCACGGAGAATTCTATCCATCGAGCCGCAGCGGGGCGAGATTTTTGACCGCAACTATGATGTTCCCCTTGTACTGAATATCGACAGTTATGCAGTTGATATCATTCCCGGGGAACTGCGGGAGGAGGACATTATTCCTCTCGCCGACAAGCTCGCGCCTGTTCTCTCACTGAACCGGGATGATATTTTGCAGAAAATACCGGCGAATTACAAAAATATTTTTACACCGATAGAAATAAAAGAGGGCGTTTCGTATGAAAATATAGTGTCCATTGCGGAACAGATCCAGGATTTCCCGGGGGTGCAGTGGCATAAAAAGCAGCTTAGAAGTTACGTGGAGACAGGTTCAATTTCCCATGTTCTCGGATATGTCGGAACGATTAATCGTGAAGAATTACAGATTATGTACAACAGAGGCTATAACCAGAATTCAGTCATCGGGAAGAACGGCATCGAGCGCTATTACGACGATGTCCTGCGTGGTGAACCGGGAAAAATATTCACTACCGTTGATGTAGAGGGAAGAAGCATTGGAAACGAAGAAAGAACGGAAGTCCCTCCGGTACCGGGTAATAATCTCGTTCTTACCATCGACCGGAATATCCAGAAAATTTGTGAAAAAGCCTTAGGGGACAGGAACGGGTCTATCGTTGTACTTCGCCCTTCCAGCGGGGAAATTCTCGCTTTAGTTTCTTATCCATGGTTCAATCCAAACCTTTTCTACACCGATGATGCCGAAAAAGAGTTTAATAAACTTTCCC
The DNA here is from genome assembly GCA_964606455.1 of uncultured Spirochaetales bacterium. Lineage (GTDB taxonomy): Bacteria > Spirochaetota > Spirochaetia > SPDA01 > CAZSGZ01 > CAZSGZ01. The sequence goes on along the minus strand of CAZSGZ010000382.1, from coordinate 851 downwards.
TCGATCCGAACTATCCCTTTTTAAACAGGGCAATCCAATCGAGTTATTCTCCGGCATCAATGTTCAAAGTCGTTATGACAACCGCCATTGTTAATGAAGAGGCGCTGCCGCTGCAAAAAGAAATTATCTGCGACGGGAAAATATTTTTCGGGGACAGGACTTTCAACTGCCACAGGACCTGGGGGCACGGTCCCGTTGACCTTTTTGCAGGCCTGGCGGAGTCATGCAATGTATATTTCTGGACCGCGGGACAGGAATTGGGGGTACAGCATATCGTTGACTATGCCAACCGATTCGGTCTGGGGGAGTACACCGGCATTGACCTTCCGGGCGAGGCAAGGGGCCTTGTACCTTCTCCCACCTGGAAAGAGAAAACATACAACGCGAGGTGGCTCGGAGGCGATACGATGAATATTTCCATCGGGCAGGGATATTTAACGGTTACTCCTATTCAGGTAGCCAATATGATTTCCTTCATTGTTAACGACGGAACGGTCTACAAACCCCATCTGCTGAAACAGATACGGGACCCTATTTCCGGAAATATTATCAGGGAAACACAGCCCGAAGTACACCACGAATCCAATATTCCGGAACAAACATTTGCCACGGTCAAAAAAGCAATGAGGGGAGTCATTACCGAGGGAACGGCTAATGTGGTAATTACAACGGATGCCGTGGATACCGCCGGTAAGACAGGGACAGGTCAAGTTGGGAAGGATGACCGGTGGAGTTCATGGTTTACCGCCTACGGTCCCTATGAAACCGATAACCCGGAAGACCGGATTGTTGTAGTTGTTATGGTTGAAGCAACAAACGAATGGGAGTGGTGGGCGCCGAAGGCGGCAAAT
>CAZSGZ010000381.1:0-2996 GCA_964606455.1 uncultured Spirochaetales bacterium | reverse complement strand
TACCCTGGAGAAAGCCCTGAATATGGAGCCGAAATTCAAGGCGCTTCGGGAACGCGGCGGGGTCTATTCCGAGCTGATCGAGGCGGCAAAAAAACTCGAAGGCCTTAACAGGCACGCCTCCACCCATGCGGCGGGTATCGTTATCGGAAAAACGGAACTTACCGACTTTGTCCCGCTCTACCGGGACCCGAAAACCGGCTCCATTTCCACCCAGTTTTCCATGGAACTTTTGGAAGACTGCGGACTGGTAAAGATGGACTTCTTGGGGCTGAAAACCCTCACCCTGATAAAAAACACCGCGGCCCTTATCCGAAGCAGGGGCCTCGATTTCGACATCGAAGCCGTTCCCGACGACGATACCGCGACCTTCGACCTCTTAGGGGAGGGAAAGAGCAAGTGTATTTTCCAGTTCGAGAGCTCGGGCATGCAGGGCATTCTGAAACAGGCAAAGCCCACCTGCATCGAAGACCTGATAGCCTTGAACGCTCTGTACCGCCCCGGACCGATGGAAAACATCCCCCAGTTTGTCGATTCGAAATGGGGGCGGAAACCGATTACCTATCCCCATCCCAGCCTCGAGCCCGTTTTGAAGGAGACCTACGGCGTTATCGTCTATCAGGAACAGGTCATGGAGATTGTCCGGAAAATTGCCGGGTTCTCCTTAGGTCAGGCGGACATTCTCCGGAGGGCGATGGGGAAGAAGAAAAAAGATGTCATGGCCAAAATGAAGGTGGATTATCTGCAAGGCGCCGAAAAACAGGGTATCCCGAAAAAGAAGGCCGAAGAGATTTTTACCCTCCTCGAACCCTTCGCGGGGTACGGCTTCAATAAATCCCACGCGGCGGCCTACAGCGTCCTTGCATATAAAACCGCGTATTTGAAGGCCAATTACCCGGTGGAATTCATGGCCGCCAACCTTACCAACGAAATAAACGATACCGACAAGCTTGCCGAATACATCAGCGAAGCCAGATCGATGGGAATTACCGTCCAGCCCCCGGACATCAATCTCTCGGTAAAAAACTTCAATGTGGCCGACGGAAAAATCGTGTACGGTCTGATCGGAATAAAAAACGTCGGTACCGGGGCCGTGGAGGAAATTGTCCGGGAGCGGGAAGAAAACGGCCCCTACTCCTCCTTTGTCAATTTTCTCGAACGGATCGATCTAAAAGCGGTAAACCATAAAGTGCTGGAATCTCTCATTCAGACCGGGGCCTTCGACTCTATCGAAGCCGGACGGGCGGCCCTCTTTCATAATTTAGACAAAGTCCTGACCTTTGTCTCGGGGAAAAAAGAAAGTCTGCAGTACGGACAGAATTTTCTCTTCGATGAGGGAGATGAAGAGGCCTTCGACCAGATGGAGCTTGAACAGATCGAGGAATGGCCTGAAATGGAGATCCTCCGCTTCGAAAAGGACAATTTAGGGGTCTATTTTTCCGGCCACCCCTTGGACAAGTACCGGGACATATGGGAAAAGTCCACCATTGTCGATTTAGGGAACCCCGAGCGGTGTAAAGAAAATAAAACCTACGAGTTTATAGGAATTCTGAAAGCAATAAAGGAAATCCAGACGAAAAACGGCAAACGGATGGCCTTCGCCCAGTTCGAGGATTACAACGGCTCGGTGGAAATCGTGTTTTTTCCCGATACCTACGAAAAGGAGCATTACAAACTGCAGTCCGAAACGGTAACCGCCCTGCGGGGGAAAGTACAGAAAAACGACAACGGGGTAAAAATAATCGCGGAGCAGATTATCCCGCCGGAGGAAATTCAGATTAACGAGACCGGGGAAATCCATCTCCGCCTTACCAGGGCGTACACGGATGAAGATTCGCTGCTGCAGTTCCGGTCCCTTCTGTTTCAGCACCCCGGAGGCTGTCCGGTGTACCTCCATGTGCAGAATTCGGAACCGGAAAACGAGGTCGTTATCAAGGCCGCGTCGCAGATCCGTATTTCCCCCGATGAGAAAACAGTTGAAGCTCTGAGAGAAAATCCTTTCGTTGAAGATATTTGGAGAGTGTAATGATTATACGCCCGTTTATGCAGGTTTTAGCCGCCCTTCTGTCCGTGTACATGCTGATTTTATTTATCCGCATTCTCTTAAGCTGGTTTCAGCCCCGAAGCTTCGGAAAAGCCTACGATATTATCTACAGGATAACCGAACCCTACATGGCGCTGTTCCGCAGGCTCCGGTTCCTGCACACCGGACGCTTCGACTTTTCACCCATTGTTGCCATTATTTCATTGGTCATTGTAGAAAATATCTTTCTGACCCTGGCTACCTACGGCAGAATTACCTTCGGTATCATCCTCGCTCTTCTTGTAAAAGCGGCGTGGTCGGCGGGGGCATTTATTATTTTTTTCTACATCGCCGTTATGCTGATCCGATTTTTCAGCCTCGTTATCGGAAGAAACGCCAATTCGCCGGGCTGGCACTCTCTCGATGCCATTGTCCAGCCCTTAGTGTTCCGTTTCTCCCGTCTTGTAAAACCGCGGACGCCGCTGAAATACTCCACCATCCTCGGTATTCTCTCGGCAATATTTATCCTTTCGTTTCTCATCCTCCGGGTGCTCTTCAGGCTGCTCATCAGGCTCTTAGCGGGCATCCCCTTTTAACCCCCCGTCAGGCCTCATGTTCGTACGGGAGCTGAAAACAGATATCCGGAGGCTGAAAGGCATCGGCCCGAAGGCGGCCGCCGACCTGCACGCTCTCTCCGTTACAACCGCCGGGGACCTGCTTCTTTTTTTTCCGCGGGCCTACGAAGACAGGTCGGCCGCCCGCCCCCTCCGCAGCGCCTTCGGTGCCGGCGAAGCGGTCCCGGTCAATACGGTGGCGGAAGTGACCGCCCACGATTTTATCGGGTTCGGCCGGAACCAAACGTTAAAAATTTTCGTCAAAGATGAAACTGCATCCGCCGCCCTCGTCTGCTTCGGAAGAAATTTTCTGCAAAACTCAATTCTTCCGGGGCAGCGCTACTTTCTCTACGGGAAATTCG
>CAZSGZ010000380.1:0-3009 GCA_964606455.1 uncultured Spirochaetales bacterium | reverse complement strand
GGAAAAGTTTTACATTATTTTACAAAGTATTATATTTAGCTTATGTTTTTTTTGTTCTTGTAACATTCATTTTAAGCATTTAAAAGTATATAATGTTAAAGAATGAAATTCCCTCCATCTCGTAAGATAACCTTCCTCAAGAATGGTAATTTTATACATTAAAACACATTAATTTTTATATTTTTACCACTAAATGACAGCATCCAATTCCTAATAATGAAAATTGCTTCTTTTCTTATTGTTTCATGATAGTTATATATTTTTATAGTTACTTAGATTTATTTACCTTTCTGTCAACGGTTCCAACCTATCCGGGTATTGCTTCAATGTTCCGTCGGTCTTCGCTTTGTCGACCCACTCCTGCCCGAGGGCCGACCAGGCATATTCTTTCCGCTGCTCGATCAATTTCCGCCGGTATCGGTCTTTCACTTGTTCATAGGGAACCGGACCGGCAAGCATTTCTTCACACTTGATAATATAGATGCCCAAATAAGTCGTAACGGGATCCGTATATTCCCCTTCGGCTTCCAGGGTCTTAAGAGCCGCAAGATATTCAGGGATATCAAAGGAGATAGAGTAAGGTCCAATTAGGAAGCCCCGGGTAAGGTAGGGTTCTTCGTTCAGACTGCTGTCATCGCTGTAGCGGACCATCAAATCATCAAAATCTCCGCCGTTATTCAGCTTCTGCATGATCATATCGACCCGCTCCTGTATCTTCGGCATAGCCTCACCTACGATTCCGTTGTATTTAGCGATATTGCCGTTCACGTAAGCAATTGCGGCGGCGCCGCTGTCCGCGGAGTCGAAACTTATGAGAATATGCTTTGCGTACATATACCCTTCGGGGTAATAAAAAACATCGGCATCGAAAAGAAGGAGTTGTTCAACGGATTCCGGTTTCTTCTCCACATTGTTTTTTTGAACTTCAAGAGCATTGTCGTATGCGGCCCTGACCTCTTCATCAGGGACGGTGATATCCTTCGTGTAGTACTCCTTTACTTTTTCGACGATATATTCCCGCTCCAAGGCGGTCTTGTAGGTTTCCAGATCATATCCGCGTAAAAATAAATACTCATCGACCTGCTGAACCGCTGCTTTACTTATTTCCAACCCTTTATTGTATGCATCATCGATCAACTGCTCTTCGGCAGGCGAAAGATCGTCTAAGCCCAATTCCTCCGCCCTGTGCAATGCAATCTGAAAGAAGGAAAGCTCAAAAACAATATCGTTCTTGAAACGCTGCAAGATTTCTTCATCGCCGCCTTCGGACAAGTCCTCGATCCTCATACCCTGCCCGGTGAGGTAGTAGTTCATCTTTTTTATGACGTCGTCTTTATACACTGCGGTGTCTTTGTATTCGATAACCGGCTGCCTTGCATCACTATTGTCTACCTCCAACCGATCGCGGGTGCAGCCAACCGATATCAACAGAGCGATTGTCAGAAATAGTGGGATTATTGCTTTAACCATCATAATAACTATATTCCGCCTTTAAAATAGTATCAAATAAATCTCTTGACAAGATAGCAAATCATGCCGTATCATGCAACTATGTGAATGTTATTCACGTTTGTGTATTGACGCATGAGAAATCCCGTGCAATAATTACACGACAAAAAAATTGGAGGTAACTGTGAAAAAGATTAGTTCAAAAATCTGCATTATTATTGCAGTAACACTGCTGCTGCTTGCTACGGTGGTATTAAGCGGCTGTAAAGAAGAAGCGGCTCCCGCGGAAACCAGCGGCTCAGCCGCGGCGTCCGATGCGGCACCGGAAGCAAGAGGTATATACGGCAGTCCTGACGAGTCGTACTATATGTGTGTTTTTGTTTCCGGAGTCGAATACTGGTTCCCCGTCTATGCCGGCTTTAAAGAAGCAGGCCAGCTCTTAGGGGTACAGACCTATTATGAAGGTACCACCGAATACGAAGCTCAGGCCCAGATTGAAGTCTTCGACAGCATCCTGGCCAAAAACCCGACCGGTATCTACCTGTCGCCGATCAATGCCGATCCTTTCGTTGAACCGATCAACAGGGCAATGGAACAGGGTGTGGTAATTGCAACATTGGCATCCGACTCACCTCAGTCCAACAGGCCCATTTACATCACCTCGGACAACGTCAATGAAGGCACATTCGCGGCCCGACAGATGGCTGAAGACATGGGCGGAAAAGGAAAAGTTATGACCCTGACCAACCCCGGCCAGACAAATCATGACATCCGAACCAATACCTTCGTTTCCGTTATTGAAGAAGAATATCCGGATATCGAAGTTGTTGCCGAAGAAGTATCCAAACAGGATCCGGACGCTTCTTACAAAGCCGTTATGACCGTTGCGCAGAAACATCCGGACTTAGGCGGTGTATTTATGCCCGAAGCCAACTCCGGTATGGGCGCCGCGCGCGCGGCGGTTGAACTGGACTCCGGCCTTAGAGTTCTCTGCTGCGACGTTAACGCAACCATTCTCGACATGATTAAAGCGGGACAGATTTGGGGCGCCATCAACCCGAACCAGAGCAATCAAGGTTTCCTCGGCATGATGATGCTGTTCTTTGCGGCCCATCCTGAACTGACCACGTTCATGAGCCCCGACGAAGATATGGGCAAATCCGCTATTCAAGTACCGTTCCTGGACAACAGCCTGAATATCGTGCAGGCGGATACTGCCGACTATTTCTACACCGACAAGTACGCGGAAAAATTAGGGTATAAAGACATCGCAGACATGCTGTCTCCCCATAAACCCGAGAAATAATACCCGCAAGACGGATTGACCTACTAAGCAAGCCGGCCTAATCCGGCTTGCTTTTTTAATTGCTTAATATTTCAGTTTGATGGTAGTATGTGGAAGCCGAATAGAAACGGGCGGAGGAATGGTTCATGGGTGAAAATATATTAGAACTAAAAGGAATAAATAAGTCGTTTGGTCCGAACCGGGTTTTAATCGATGTAGATTTTTCCGTACGCAGAGGAGAAATCCACGCATTGATAGGCGAGAACGGCGCCGGC
>CAZSGZ010000379.1:0-3015 GCA_964606455.1 uncultured Spirochaetales bacterium | reverse complement strand
CGTCGCAGCACATCGAGGCTGATTGTTTTTCCTTTGCTTTCGGAAACGTGAAGTACCGCTGCCGTGCCGTAAAAGTGGTCAATTGGCAGCCGGTGGTAACAACAGGCTGCTCCGTCCCCGGATAGACCGGCATGTGTTCCGAAATAGGATGGGAAAGATCGAGTATCCGCATACTGTTACGGCGCCGTACGGACGACCCGGAAACCGATTTGATCGTTTCTGTTGTTCGGATTACTGATGGCCCTGTCGGTCGTTCTGCAGCTTTTTTCATATGCGGCCCAGTTTCCTCCCCGTATGACTCGAAAAGTTCCCGATGGAGGGCCTGCGGGGTCGGTAACGCTGTCTGCAGGGTAATCGTCCTTCCAGTCCCAGCACCATTCCGAAACGTTTCCGCCTAAATCGAATATTCCCAATTCATTGACCAGTTTCTGCCGGATCGGCTGTGGTCGTCCCCGGGAGTTTTCTTCATACCATGCCACCCCTTCGATATAATTGCTGCCGGGGAACCGGAACCGCTTACTGCCGCTGCCGCCGCGTGCGGCGTATTCCCACTCCGCTTCGGTCGGAAGCCGGTAGCCGTTCGCGGAAAAATCGCATTGAATAGTATCACCGCTCCCGCTGTAGCATGGTGTCAGGTTTTCCCGCAGGCTCCGGGCATTGCAGTAATGTATTGCGTCGTACCAGCTTACGTTCCAAACCGGATAGGTGTATTCTTCGAAGCCGGATCCAGCCGCCGGATTTTTGCCCATAACAAACCGGTATTCCGATTGGGTTACCTCATGTTTTGCAATGTAAAAACTGCTGCTTAAAACGACGGTATGGAGCTTTTCGTCTTTGTCCCGTCCGGCTGTTTCTTCCTCGGAACCCATGATGAATTCACCTGCCTCGACAAAGGTAAACCCCGGGGGTGCCGCCGAAGTGTCCGCGGCAGCTGCAGCGGAAATATCCGCTGCCGGGCTTCCCTCCGCGGCGGAGTCCTGAAGTTTCCCTGCGAGATAGATCGGGTCAAACAGCATATCGTACGAACCCGGTTTCTGCTTCCCTCCGGTTTTTTCCCAGACAGCCCTCCTTGTCTGCTGCAGCACATCGGTAAAGCGCATTCCCGGCGTTTCGATGTGTTCCAACAGTGTGGGGGTAAAGATGCCGTCCTGTGCCGTTTGACCGGATTCAGCCGAATAGACGATTACCGTGTTTACCGGCGCGTTGATTTTGGCAAGCCCTCTGCTTTCGGTGCTTCTCGAGACAGCCGGCAGCGGATTGTCTCTGCAGGCATCGAGAATAAGAATATTTGTCGAACTTCCCGCGGAAGCCAGCAAATCGACAATCTCGTTTGCGTTAACCGCTCTTGTTTTTACCCGCCGCTCGTCGGGAATGTCCTTATCCACCGGGAGGAGATAATTCTCCCCCCCAACCTGAACGCCGTGTCCGCCGTAGTGGAACAGGGCAATCCCTTTCCTCTCCCTCAATCTGCTCTCGAACCGGTAGAGAGCGTCAAACATCTGCTCGTATGTTCCGTCTGCAATAAAAATGACTTCAAACCCGAGACGCTGCAGGGTGTTTTTCATTGCCGCCGCTTCGGAGGCAGGCCGGGAAAGCGTTTGAAAGTGGCGGTAATTACTGTTCCCGATAACCAGGGCCGTTTTGTTTTGCGCGTAGAGGGACCCCGCAAGAAACAGCAGCAGGATTACCATTCCAATTTTTTTCATGTCGCTCCCCTTGATGCAATTATTCTACTATTAATATCCGGGCTTGCAAATAATAACTATTTATATCTCTGTTTTTGCTATGCCGCGGCAAGTCCGACTGCCTTCGTAATAAGCGGCGATATAACATGCAGAACCATATCGGCAAAGAAATGGGAAACCATTGCCGCCGCTAATCCGTAGCGCCAGTAGAGCCAGCCGAAAACAATTCCCGCCACCGAATTGAGAACGATCGCCCTGACCGCCAGCAGCGGTGTTATTGCAGTGAGCATCTTCGTCGCGGGCAGGTGCCCTAAGCCGAAAATAACGGCAACGACGATGTTGACGATGAAAAACGCGGCAACGACCGGTCCGCCTGACGGGGTATGCCAAACCCGGGCTACCAACCATAGTAGTCCGGAAAGGAGAAAGAAGCGCATCAGCAGTTCTTCTGTAATTCCCCCGTAAAAGCCGGCCAGGAATCGCTTCCATATCGGAAGATTTGTCCCTGCTGCAGCTGTTTTTAGGGCCTCCGGCAGGTGCGGTGTAAAGAGAAAAATTTCAATAAGAATGATGACGGCGCCCGCCGCTATTCCAAGTAGGATGGGGACCGGCATTGCGGTAAGAGGTGTGCCGATCCGGAGTCCAAGCGGTTTCGATGCGAGCATACCGACGAATACCGAAATACCGGCGAGCACAACCCCCTGAACTATACTGAGTATTCTCATTTTCGACGTCATTTCGACGCCGCTTTGCAGGGCACTCGAGTAGGGGATGATTGCAAGAGTTCCGAAAATTCCTAGGGCGGTTAGGATAAAAAATGTCGTCCAATTAATTTGTAGAGTCATGTTGAACCTCCGGTAAAAATATAGTTGATAATGTAAATTCGGCGGGCCCGGCCGCCGAATTACTGCCTGCCTTATCGGTAAAGCGCTGAAGGAGTTCTCCCAGTTCCTTCTGAAGTTGGGGCAGATCTCCGGGATCCAGGCTTACCGGATTTGTATGGTAGCCGAGACGGCCGAGGAGTTCGGGCCGCTTTTGCGCTGCCTCCGTTACATGGCTGAAATGGTGCAGTAATGCCGCGATAAAAGAAGTAAAGTACCGCCGGTGGTCCTCCGGGGTAAGCGTTTGGATGTCATCCTCGGTGAAATTGACTTTCGCGGGATCATCTAAACTGTATACTTTTTCCAAAGTACCCCGGACATGGTGCGTTTCCGCAACGCCGATGATACCGCCCTGCTCGAGACGTTTGATGTGGCGGTAGAGGGTTGCCTGGGGAACATCCGGCAGCTGCTCTGCAATTTCTCCGGGAGTCATTTTCTTATTTCCCAGA
>CAZSGZ010000378.1:0-3028 GCA_964606455.1 uncultured Spirochaetales bacterium | reverse complement strand
GGTATGTATGAGTCGGCAAGCCCGATCCGGATAAATTGTGCATAGAGGGGAAGCAAAGTGTGAATTCCGCCGCCGACGCCGAGGACTTGCACGCCGAGTAAAAAAACCGCGACAAATTGTTTTTCCTTTTGCGCCAGATAGGAAGCAGCCGGAAAGCAGAGAAGAGGTGTTATCACCGCGGCAATGCCGGAGACGAAAATAGTATTCAGGAAAAAACGGTGCAGTCCTGTTTCCGAGAAGAGGAGGAGAAAATTGCCGCCCCCCCGGACGCGTGATGCCAGGCCGTCGAATGTTACAACATTCCCTTCCGAAACACTTAGAACGATAAGAAAAAATAAGAGTAAAAGGGAGGAGATAATAAACAGCGCGGGCAGGATAAGGGGGAACGGTCTCGCCGCGTTCGCTTCGGGAAAGCGGCTTTTTTTTTGCCTTACAAATGAAAATTCCGCGGGTCTCCGTTCCCGGGTGAGAAGGACCGCCATCAGGGTGGAAACGAGAAGTCCCGCCTGAAAACCTTCGAGGAAACCGCGAAGCGCGATAAGGACAATCGTTGTAATAATCTGCAGCAGAAAAACCGGCAAATACAGGCGCTTACGGAAAATGGCCGCGCCGTAGAGGACCCCGAAAACGATGCCGATCCAGCCGCTTAACAGGGGCTGGCTGAAGGCAACGAGCAGAAGCGGTATATTCCGGTTCTTCAGTTTCCCTTTCGCGAAGAGCCAAAAAAAGAGGATTAGAATGACAAAGCCCATCAGGAAAACGGCATACGCGGAGCTGATTCCGAAGTCGGAGGTTTCCCCGAATATCTCGTAGAGGAAGACGCCTAACGTGGTTGTGGCGCCGATAATGTTTCTGTCGGTTATGCCCGCTAACAGCGGCGGGCCTCCCGACGTCATAAGGTAGATAAGGGTAAATTCCTTCAGTGCCGAAACAAAGAGCAGTGCACCCATTACCATGAGGGTGTTTTTAACAGCCGGAAAGTATATATGGCGGATAAGGATCCCCGTATGGGCGCCGTCGATTTTCGCGTTTTCCACTAAATTCTTCGGTATTTTTCGTAAAGCACCTAAAAGCACGAAGGCCGTAATTGGAACGCCGAGCCATATATGTACGAAAACGGTGGAAAAAAAGGCGCCGAAACTATCGGTAAGCAGATTGATGTTAAGTCCGAAAAGCGCGGACAAAAAAGATTCTCCCCCGTTTCCGTGGATGATGCCCCGCCAAAGGGGGACCCCGATGTAAACGGGAATGCCCCATGGAATCAGCAGTGCCGCATACACCAGTTTTGAGTAGATGGTACGGGACGCCGCTATTTTAACCGCCAGAAAAAACGCAATGGTAAGGGAGAGCAGGGTAGTGACAATGCTCCAGGCGGCGGTAATGCTCAGGCTGTAGCGAAACCCTTTGTCCGAGGTGAGGTAAATATAATTGTCCAGTCCCGCGAAAGACCGTTCACCGTAAATATCGTGAGAGAACGATGTGAACAGTGCGAACAGAAACGGTGAAAGGCCGATGCATATCAGGACCAGCAGTACCGGGACAAGTTTCAGCTGTTCAGAATATAATCTCAATTTCTGTAATGTTTCTGACGGGTTTTATTCCGTCGGGAACCACCTCCGCGTTTTTGTCCCAGACAATAACAAGAGGACGTTCCCGTTCGGGAAGGGGCCCTCCGTTTTTATACATGGCAATGATAACGTCATCGTTGTTGTGTACTTCTTCCGAATTGAGGGTGATGGAAAATCCGTCCGCCGCCGTTATTTTTATCCGGTAGCCTTCCAGTGCCGCGTCTTTATTGTAGGAGATAATCGATTTATCCTGATGATGCGGAGCGTAGTCCGGGTCGTCCGCGTAGGCTAACAGGAGATGGAGCGGAACGCCGGTGTATTCGTCGTCCGATTCTGCCTTTCTGTCGAAGTACGTTACAGTCGTTTTGTGACAGCTGACGCCGCTCTGTATGGTCTGCCGGTCGAGGTCCCACTCCATTTCCCCCTTTATGCGCAGGGTAAACTCCTCGAATTTTTCGCCGGTGGCTTTGATGGTTTCAATCATTTTAACACTGAGATGCCCTTCGATATTTGGGTTTTCGGGCCCGATTTTGACCGTCCTGATGTAACCGGGATCGAACTCCATGTATTCGCCGTCAATTTTAAACGCAAGGATCCATTTACCGTTTGATGTGTCGAGAAGCTGTTCTCCGCTGTAGGTCATTTCGTAGCCGTCCGTTGCAACCATTGTTATCGTTGTGTCCGCTTCGAGCCGGGTAAATGAATTGACGAATTCGGCGAACATAATGCCGCCGTAGGTGTGGGTATACGTCGTGCCGGCGGATGTGGTAAAACTGCCGGTCCCCTCTACATACCAGGGTGATGATTCCAGCTCTTCGATGGTATATTCTTTTTCGATTCCGGCAATATCGATTTTGAGCGTGAAAACTTCCGTTTCCGCCGCGGTACCGAGATCGGCTTCAATACGTGAAATATCCTTGACCCACAAATTGCCCGGTATGTCTCCGGCAAGCTGCGGAGGAATAGCCTCTCCGTCCTGTTCATCCGCAATAATGATTTCTTCCGGATCGAAATCGCTCGAGAGAAACGTAACGCTGTATCCGTCCGAAGCGGTAACGGTAATGTCGTAACCGGCTTCCCATTTCGAAATATCGAAAACATAGGGATGTTCATTGTCCGGCCCGTCAACCATGGCCATGACGAGACGCAGCGGTATCCCCTTGTATGTCCGGGTTTCACCCTTCCTTTCAAGTTTCCGTTCAACATAGTGGGACGCGTGTTCTTTCGACTCCTCGAGATCGGCCAGGGACATGGTGTCGGTGCCGATACCGGCAACATCGATTATCCAGCCGGAGTCCTCTTTTTTCTCAGCCTCTGCAGGTGCCTCGGCTTCCGCTGTCTTTTCAGCTTTTGTCTCTCCGCCGTCCTTCGTACTCGCGCAGCCTGAAAAAATCAGCAGCGACAACAGCAGAACAAGTATACATACGATTCCCTTTTTCATCAGTCTCTCCTTGGTTTTA
>CAZSGZ010000377.1:0-3032 GCA_964606455.1 uncultured Spirochaetales bacterium | reverse complement strand
CCCCGGCAACGGCACCCTGTTTACAGAGGACCACCGTACACCCCGTCGCGGCTTCTCTATTCTCGGCGTGACCGACAAGAATACCCGGTACATCGGTAATCGAATTATCCATTCCGCTCCTTCTCCGTTACTATTTTTTCCGTTTCCATTGCTATCATCAATTCTTCGTTCGTGGGAATTATCATAATTTGTACCGGCGAATCGTCGGTGGAAATGACCGATTCCTCCCGGTTGTCTTTGTTCTTGTCCGCGTCGAGGCGCGCGCCGATAATCTCCAGCCCGGCGCAGATCCGTTCCCTGCTCCGCCATTCGTTTTCTCCAACCCCGGCGGTAAAAATAACGGCATCCAGCCGTCCGTCTAAGCAGGCCGCCATCGCGGCGATATATTTCCTAATCTGCCGGGAATAGATTTTCAGTGCCAAGGCGGCCCGTTCATTCCCGCCGTCGGCGGCCCTTTCAATGTCCCGGACATCGTTGGAAATTCCGCTGATCCCCTTCAGACCCGACTGTTTGTATACCATTGTACGGATATCATCCACGGACATTCCAGCGTTTTCCATCAGATAGATAATGACCTCGCTGTCCAGGTCCCCGGACCGGGTCCCCATGGGAACGCCGCCGGTGGTGCCGAATCCTAAGGTGGTGTCCACCGATTTTCCGTTTTTCACCGCCGTGAGGGAAGCTCCGTTGCCTAAATGACAGGTTATAACATTCGTTTCCCCGAACGGTTTTCCGAGGAGCTCCGCCGCCCGGAGCGCGACGAAATGGTGGGACGTGCCGTGGTACCCGAAACGGCGGATACCGTACTTTTCGTAGTGTTCGTATGGAACGGGAAATACATACGCTTCTTCCGGCAGGGTGGCGTGAAATCCGGTGTCGAATACTCCCACATGGGGAACATCTGGAAACTGTTCGGCAGCTGCCCGATAGCCCATCAGGACCGGCGGGTTGTGCAGAGGGGCAAGACGGGAATAATCGTCGATAAGACCGGCAATTTTTTCGTCGATAACCACCGCCTCCGTAACTTCTTCACCCCCGAGGACCACCCGGTGTCCTACCGCGTCAATTTCATCAATGGAATCGAGGATCCCCTTTTCGGGATCGATAAGGATTTCCTCGATCAGCCGGATCCCCGTTTTGTGGTCCGGTACGGGGAGGGTCCGTGAATCCTTTTCCTTCCCCTCGGGCTGAAAGTGAAAAACCCCGTCGTTATGGCCGATCCGTTCGATAAGACCCTTGCACCGCCGCTGCTGTGTCCGCATATCGATAAGTTGAAATTTAATGGAGCTGCTACCGCTGTTAATGACTAGTATATTCATAGGCCTTAGCATACGGGTAGTTGCGGGGTCTGTCAATAAAAAAGTACAGCAGTGGGACTTGAGTAAGTTTACTATTTTTAATATTCTGATGGAAAAACAGTATAAAAAGGGAGACAGGAAATGAGTTCACATCCGGAAACGACGAAAAAACTGCTGGTAGCCGACCTCTGGAAGATGAAAGAGGCTTCGGAAAAAATAAGCATGATAACCGCGTATACCTATCCCGAGGCGCTTGTGGTGGATGAAGCCGGTATCGATATCATTCTCGTGGGAGACAGTCTGGGAATGGTGGAGCTGGGGTATGAGGACACCGTCCCGGTAACGATGGATGAAATGCTCCATCATACGAAGGCGGTCATGCGGGGGGTACGGCGGGCGCACGTTGTCGGCGATATGCCCTTTATGTCCTACAATATATCCATCGAACAGGCGGTAACGAACGCGGGGGTCCTGTATAAGGACGGCGGCGCCGATTCGGTTAAGTTTGAAGGAGGCCGGGACTACGCACCCGTTGCCGAGGCAATCCATCGGGCGGGTATTCCCGTATTCGGACATATCGGACTGACCCCGCAGACGGCGGCGCTGTTAGGGGGGTTCAAGGTGCAGGGGAAATCGATCGACGCGGCGAAGGCAGTTGTGGACGACGCCCTTGCTCTCGAGGATGCCGGGGCCTTCGCTCTTATTTTAGAGGCGATCCCGCAGCAGCTGGCGAAGATTATCACCGAAAAGGTAAAAATACCGACAATCGGAATCGGCGGCGGTGCCTACTGCGACGGGCAGGTCCTTGTGTTTCACGATCTGCTGGGTCTGTTCAAGCGGTTTACCCCGAAGTTCGTAAAGGTGTACGCCCAAATGTACGACCAGGAAGTAAAGGCGGTACGGGAATTCGTTGAAGATGTCCGCCGGGAGCGGTTCCCCGCGGAAGAGCATTCGTTCAACATGAAAGAGGAATCGGTAGAGGAGCTGAAAAAGGTCTTAGGGATATAGTTTCCCTCTGTGTCCACCTCTACAGCTGCGGATTCCGCGCCAGGTTTTCCTCGTAGTATGTAATGCCCGCGTCGATCATTTTCAGGTTTGTCGCGGTAAGGTTTTTCTTTTTAATCGAAAGGGGAATGACCGTACGCAAAGTCTCCACATCCGCGGCGCCGGAGAGGAGAAAATAAATGGTCAGTATTACCACGTTCGCGGCCGGTAGAAGCCCGTTTTCCTTGGCAATATCGCTCGCGGGAATGTAATATGTCTTTATATCCTTCCGCTTCACTTTTTCGCTGACAATGGAGGAATTGACAAGAACCATGCCCCCTTCGGCAACATCATCCTCGAATGATGTTAGGGAGGGGCCGTTCATTGCAATCAGTACGTTTGGTTTGTCCACCACCGGGCTGCCGATGGCGTTTTCCGAAACAATGACACTGGCGTTTGCCGTTCCCCCCCTCATTTCCGGACCATAGGAGGGGAGCCACGTCGCGTTTAAGCCCTCCATAATCGTACAGTCCGCGAGAAGAACGCCGGCGGACATAACTCCCTGACCGCCGAAGCCGGCAATTTTTACAAGCTGATCAGGCGCGCGGTGTTGTACCGGCCGTTCCTTTACCTCCTTCTCCACCTGAAAGAGCTTTTTCAATTCGGTATCCGAAAGAAAGGGATATTCAATGTCCTCTCCGCTATGTTTTTCCGGTTCGTCCCGAAACTGTGCCACGGGAAAAATCGGTT
>CAZSGZ010000376.1:0-3068 GCA_964606455.1 uncultured Spirochaetales bacterium | reverse complement strand
AAAGGGCCCTGGACACGGCAGGGGTATTCGGGAAATACTTGCAGACATGAAAAAGGGATATTTTCTGTTTGCGGCCGTATTCCTGCTGTCCTTTGCCCTTGCCGGATGCCGACAGGAAGTTCCCGCCCTTCCAGCGGCAGCAGCGGAAACGCTTCCCGCCGAATCGGCGGATATTCAACCGGAACCGTCTGAACCGCCGCGAAAACCGGTGCTGCTTCTCTCCTTTACCGGCGACATCATGGCGCATAAAAACAACTTTACCATGAACGATTACAACGACATCTACGCCGGGGTGAAGGACCTTTTTACCGGCGACGATCTTTCCTTTGCAAATTTCGAAACTCCGGTATACGAAGAAGTGCCGATGTCCACGTTTCCGATGTTCAACGTTCATCCTCCCTATGCGGAGGCCGCCGCCGACGCAGGGCTGGACGTTTTTTCCATGGCAAACAACCATAGCACCGACAAGGGCCCCGATGGAGTAATTGCTACTTTCAATGTAATGGAAGAGCTTGCGGAGGAACGGGGCATTGTGTTTTCAGGAATCCGGAAAGACACGGAACGGCCCTTTCAGCCGGTTATGATAGAAAAAAAAGGATGGCGTATCGGATTTATCGCGGTGACCCAGTGGCTGAACACCTACTGGGGGGGAGATTACGCCCATTATCTTCACTATGAAGAGGAGGAAGCGAAGGAAGCCTTTTTCAGCCTCCTGGACGAACATACCCCCGAATGCGATATATTTATCCTCTCCTTCCACGGCGGAGTCGAATACGCCACTCTCGCTTCGAAGGAAAAAATTCAATTTTTCGACGAATGCCTGCGGCACGGCGTCGACATCATCTGGGGCCATCACCCCCATGTTCTGCAGCCATGGTATTTTGACAGGGACACGGAGGGGGGGAAACTGATTATCTATTCCGCCGGGAATTTCATTTCCGGACAAACCTGGTTCTTGGACGGAAAAAACCCCGACCATCCCCGGACCTATACCGGAGACGGCGCGGTATTTCAGGTACGGATCCAGGACACGGGGGATAATTACAAGATCCGCGAAGTTATACCGGTACTCCTTAGCAATTACAAAGACCAGGAAAAGGGAATGGTCAGTAAAAAGCTCGCGGACCTGCCGGGAGATACTTCACTTCCGGAGGTATGGCGCAAATTTTACAAACGCAGGCTCACGGTTATCAGTTCACTTATTGCGGACTACTCGACGCCGAACATTCTTCCATAATACGAGGAGGAAAAGAGATGTTTGAAGGCATCCTGTTTAAAACGATCCTCGATCAGGCAATAGCCGCGGAGGAACGCGCATTCCGGTACTACCAAAATGCCGCGGAACAGCCCGACATGCAGGGGGCCGCGGACCTCCTTACCTATCTTGCCGGAGAAGAACTCCTGCATCGGATAAAACTCGAAGAGCTTCAGCGGGAGGGAAACTTCGATAACCTGATGCTGAAAAATATTCGGGCCGAGGGGAAAACGATCGGCGGTGTCCCCTTCGCAAATGAAAAGGAAACCCTCCTCACCGTCCTTCAGGCTGCATTGGAAAAAGAAAAAAACGCGCATTTCCGCTATGCTTCCATGGGAGATTCCCTTTCCGGAAAAAAACAGGAGGGGCTGTTTCGGCTTTTAGCCGCGGAAGAAAAGAAACATATGAATTTAATCGCGGATTTTCTCAACAATGCGGAAGGCTGAGTGTTTTTCCGATGCTTTTGATTTCTCATCCCCCTATACGGTTATCGACGAAGGCCTCCGGGTGGTCCGCCTCCAAAACATTGTCGGTACCGTGGACAAATGCGGCGAATTAAATCGTGATTTTCAGTATATCAAGCGGTCCGACAAAGGTGAACAATTCAGGCGCAGGCAGATAGACCACAAGACGGATGCTCAGTTTTTCTTTCCCCCGATACGCCTGAACAAATACGGGAAAAAGTATTACATTGTAGACGGCCACCGCCGTGTATCCTCCGCTAAAAAACACCGGATTGAATTCATCGACGCCTACGTCAACACCTACATTCCCGAGGTGGACAAAAAAACACGGCAGGGAATAACCGCACGGAAACGGTTTGAACTGGAGACTGGGATTACGACAATCAATCTTACCGATGAACGGCGTTTCGAAGAACTTCTGCGGGACGTGTATGATTATGCCGGAAAGAAGCCGGACAAAGAAAACGCCCTGCGGTGGAAGGCGGAGCGTTTTCTTCCCGGCTGCCGTGCCATTGAAGAATCGGCTCTGCGAAACACCTACGGCGGTCTTGAACACGGTGATATTTACGCTCTGCTGCATCAATTTTATTCCGATTATTTCGGCGGATTTCCCCGGGGGGCCGGCATGCAGAGCCTGATATCCACGTACTGCGCCGCCCGCTGCCCCGGAAAAAAAAGAAAAAAAATGGTATGATTATACTAGCGATTGTACCTTGAAGGAGAATTGAATGAAGAAGAACCGTTTTAGTATAGTGCTTGCGATACTCTGTACGGTTGCAGCCGCGGCCGTACTGGCCGGCTGTGCCGGCTCCGCCGCTTCATATGAAGAACCATCTTCCGTTTCATCGGAGAGCACCGGTGCCGGAGAAGCAGACGATTCGGCAGCGCCGGCACCGGCGGAAACGGAACCGGCGGAAAAGGAAACGGCTGAGACGGCGGAGCCCGTGATCGCCGCTGAAAAACGGAAAGAAGAGGCGCCGGGGCCCGGCCTGAAAGCCGGAACCGAAGACACCGCCGGGGGGACCGCCGGAGACATTGAATTTATGGAATACGAAGAGTCCGGGGCCCGCACGTCCGAAGGGGCGCCGCCCTCCGCTTCGGGGCTGCAGGCGGGATTCGCCGACGATAATAAGCAGTACGGCTATTTTATCGGCTTTCTCTCCGAATACGCCTCCGTTCCCCATCTCCCGTTAGACGTTTCGGAGCGGATCACCCTGCAGGCAATTGACGCCGCGGGGAAGCCGATGCCGAACGCGGAGGTGGTAATAGAGGGAGGGGGCAGGCTGCTCGAACGCGGCAGGACTCTTGCCGACGGCAGCTATCTATTCTTTCCCTCACAATATCCTTCG
>CAZSGZ010000375.1:0-3091 GCA_964606455.1 uncultured Spirochaetales bacterium | reverse complement strand
ATTACCGCCGGGTCCAGGATGTCGATCAGGTTGGTGGAGCAGACAAAGACACCCGAAAAACTTTCCATCCGGGTCAGCAATTCATTGGTGAAGCTCACTTCCCATGATGCCCCGGCAGATTCGCGGTTCCGGAAAAAGGAATCCGCTTCGTCGATGCAGAGAACAGCGCCGTCGGCTTCAGCCTCTGCGAAAGCGTCCCTGATATTCTGTTCGTTTTCCCCCACCCATTTACTTAAGATATCGGAACTGCGTTTCAGTAACAGTTCCCGGTCCAGGGATTCGGCAATGTAGCGGGCGAACTCGGTTTTTCCCGTACCCGGGACTCCATGGAGGAGAACACGGCCGCTCTGCCTGCTTTTCAGCGCCGTAATGATGCGGTCAGCAGGGATGTCGATGTTCAGATACTTCGGATCGAACCGGGGCCCTGTGATGTATGATTCTCTTTTTTCTCTGTGTCCGTAATTGATCAGCTCGTTCTGGTTGTCCAGGATGTCCCGAAGCCGGCCTAAATCGGAGCCATCTTCCGGAAGCTGCGAGAAAGTTTCCAGTATTTTTCCTATGTGCCCGGCGTTGATTTTATATTCCGCCGCCAGGGTCCGTCTATTCTCCTGTGTAATTGTCTTCGTCAGCCGGTATTTTTTTACCAGGCTGTTCCAGTAAATCATCCTCTGTCCCGCTGAGTTTTTTACAAAGTGCCGGCTGTAGGAAAAACGGCGGAGAACCGAATCTTCGATCCCTCTGATTCTGTTGCATATCCAGATAATTTTCTTTGTGTGATTGTCGAGGATATTGTTTAAAATCCCTTTGTCGTTACCCCCGGCGGAGGAGATCCCGAAGATCATGGAAAACATGTCCCCCGTGTTTAAGATTTCATCAGCCTCATCAACGATAAGTACGCTTTCGTTAACTTCCAGCAAGTTGACAGCAAGCTGCAGCAGGAGGACCCTGCTCATCTCTCCGCCGCTGTTGAAGGGCCTGCGGTGCTCACTGCTGCTGCCGCCGGTGGACTGCAGAAAGTAACACTTTTTTCCGCTTTCCCTGCAGAGCGTTCGTGCGAGTTCCGTTTTCCCGGTCCCGGGCCGGCCGTAGAAGAGAATGTTGCAGGGTCCGGGGCCGGAAAGAAGCGACCCCATAGTCGATAGCTGATCTTCCGGCATGATGAATGCTTTGAGGGGGAAGGTTTTCTTTCTGTCCTCCCTGAAAACCTCTTTCCTGAACGCGGAGCTGTCGAAACCGTGAATAAAATTGCTGACCGGTTCCGACAGTTCATATTCCGGGAAAGATCCGTACCGCATACGGTTAATACTCAGCGAAAGAAGCTTCATGCTGATTAATTTCTCATCCTTGTTCAGCGCCCTCCGGACTGATCTCTCCGGTATTCCCGCAGCCTTAGCAAGAAATGTCAGCTTGCTGCTGCCTTCGAACCTGTCGAATAGTTCGGCAAAAGCTTCGTCGTTTGGTAGAACTGAGAAAAACAGGACGATTTCCTTTTCGGTATCGTTCAATTCGAACTGTGACGTAAGTTTGATCAGATTCTGCGGAATTTTCTCCTCCGGCGGGGAGCTGTGATAGTAGTTTTTGATTTCGGAAGTGATCCGGTTTTCCAGAGTCCTGCAGATGCGGAGCGGAGACTCTTTCGGCAGTTCCGTTATCTGATCGATGATCCTGCTGACCGAATCGTCCCTCCCGTAATTTGTTTTTTCTTCACGGTTCGGGAGGATATCCGCAAGTTTCTGTAGAAGCTGTCCCAGTTTATTCGGATCCAGGACGGAAAAAAAGAAATAGAGAGATTCCTCCGTAAGCTTCACCGCTCCGATAAGGTTCCGGGCGTAGCGCCTGAGCTGCGTATTGATACTCACGGACAGACGGGACATATTCCGGGTAAACCCGTTCCGGTTTTTTATCAGTTCATCACTTCGCATAGGGTTCCTTCTGTGTTTACTTCCTTTTTTCATTGTTGTCACACATATATTACACCTGCCGGTGTGACAACCGGCGTCACGGTGGAAATTTTTTTTAATGAATCCCTTGCAATCGGTGTGGTTTGACGTAATAATTAATACCGAGGAGATACCATGACGAACAGACCTCAGTTCCGCAGAATCAGGTTTATCCACCGGCAGCTGCATGAAAACAGGTATCCCAATGCAAACACCATCGCCAATGACTGGCACATAGAATGCTCTCCGAGGACGGTAAAGCGTGACATCGAATATATGCGCGACGAGATGAACGCTCCCATCGAGTACGACAACTCAAGACGGGGATATTATTACGCCGAGACCGGATACGACCTGCCTTCGGTATTAATGGTAACGGAAGGTGAACTTTTCTCACTATCCATAGCGGAGCACATTCTGGAACAGTACCGCAGTACACCGGTTTTTAACACGCTCAAAAATACTTTCGGGAAAATCGAGGATATTCTGCCTTCGACGGTATCGGTAAATAAAAACTGGATCGATACCATGTTTTCCTTTAATTACGTTCCGGGAGTTGAAATTGATGAGGAAGTGTGGGACATCCTGTTCGACGGGATGAGAACGCTGACAAAAGTACGGATCTGGTATAAAACACCTCCATACGCTGACAGCCTGGAGCGGATCATCTCTCCCTATCATATCATCTGCAACGATGCAAAGTGGTATGTCATCGGTCACGATTCCCGATCTGATGACATCCGGCTTTTTGCCCTGCACAGGATCGAACAAATCCAGAAAACCCGGGACCTCTATTCTATCCCCGGCGGTTTTACCTACAAAGACTACATCGACGCGCCTTTCGGGATGTACATTGACGAAGAGGCTTACGATGTAAAACTCCTTTTCGATCGCGAGGCCGCGCACCATATACTGGAACGGGAGTGGCATCCGGAACAGACGGTTACCGAAGAAGAGGGCGGAAGCGTTGTCCTCTCCTTCCGCACCCGGCAGCTGACATCGGTCCTCCACTGGGTCCTCTCCTGGGGCGGATATGTAAAGGTTCTGGAACCAAAACGGCTGATTGAGATGGTGAAGGAGAGTCTCGCGGAAGCCTGGGAGAAGTATGAGTGAGTTTTTCGGGGTTGGGACGTTATTTGGCACTGTTGATG
>CAZSGZ010000374.1:0-3094 GCA_964606455.1 uncultured Spirochaetales bacterium | reverse complement strand
AGAATCCGGGTCGGTGGAGGTCCACCGGAAGTGGTTGGTAAGGGTAAGCGACTGAGTCGTGCAGACATCGACGCAGAGGGCGCACCAGCAGCATCTGCCGTAGTCGACCATGGGCCGTAACCCCGAGTCGCCGTCCTTCGCTTCGTATCCTTCAACCTCGACGAGGTCGATGGCGGCATTCTGACAGATTTCTTCGCAGGTACCGCAGCCGATGCATTTTTCGGCATCATTGTAATGAAATCCGCGGTACCGCGGGGCTCCTTCCACTTCTTCCGGTTTTTTTATGGTAACCGGTTCTACAAATACATTTTTCCATGCGGTAAAGGGCAGCAATACATCTTTAAAACTCATTCTTACCTCTCTATCTCTCTATTTCCGGCGGATACGTATGAAGAGAAACCATCACCCCCGCCGTGTCCGCGATATTTAAGTTAATTGCCATTTTCTCCATCAGCGCCACCGCATGGGTATACGACGGTCCCCTGACATTGATGCGCCGGGGATAGCCGCTCCCGTCGGTAACGGTGTAATACCCGAACTCGCCCCGGGTGCATTCGCTACGGACATAGGTTTCTCCCCGGGGTATCTTCCAGTGGAGGACGTTTGGGACATTTGCCATGAACGCTCCCGATTTCGGAATACGGGGGAGTATCTGTCTGATCAGGTCTATGGAAGTAAGGATATCGTTGTACCGGACTTTCGCCCGGGTAAAGACATCGGAGTCCTTTCCCAGGGAAACATCAAAGTCGAGGTCCGGGTATTTCAGGTAGGGGTAATCTTTTCGAACGTCCTTCGGGATTCCCGCGCCCCGGGCATTCGGGCCGGTAATGCCGTATTCCTCGACCCACTTTGGATCGATATATCCCAGTCCCACGGCCCGCTTCTTGAATATCGAGTTATTAAAGAGGACCCGTTCCACGTCCGCCAGTACATCTTCGATTTTACCTAAGGTGTCCTCCATCCGGCCTTCGAAACCGGCCGGCAGAAGACTCCGGACACCTCCCGGGGGCATGAAGATGTGGTATATCCTGCCGCCGGAGATCTCTTCGAAGCGGTCTAAGACCAGGTCTCTCGCCCACACGGTCCACTGGCCGATTACCCCCAGCCCGAAGGCGCCTGCCTGGCCTCCAAGCCACATCAGGTAGGACTGCAGCCGGGACATTTCCAAAATAAGGGTACGCATCCAGACCGCCGCATCCGGTACTTCGATTCCCGCAAGCTCTTCGATAGCGGCAGCGAGGCAGTATTCGTTGAAATCCGGCTCGGGCACGGTAATCCGCATGCAGATTGGAAAGCACTGGATAAAACGGCGCCTCTCCATCAGCTTTTCGAACCCCCGGTGGAGATAGCCCACGTGGGTCTTGCAGTCCATGATCTCATCTCCCTGGATAAGGAGCTCTAAGGACATGTTGCCGGTCATGCCGGGGTGGACCGGTCCCTGCCAGATCTGGGTAAACCGGCCGCTTTCCCGGTCGATTACCGGCTTTCCGTCTTCTCCGATTTCGGGGAATTTTGATCTGCTGTCTTTATATGTAATCACGATGGGTCCTCCGGGTACAACTTTTCTTTCATATGTTCCGCCGGGTCCTTTTTCGACCGTCCGGGCCGGGGGAAGTAGGTCTCTTCCGAATATCGGAGCGTATCGAAATCCCGGCGGTAGGGGGGCGGACCGTTCCATCCTTCGTCGAGAATAAAAGGCTCCGTCATCCGGGGGCTCCCGGGAAATTCGATCCCGAACATTTCATAGAGCTCCCGCTGATAGGTGGCGATGGTCTTCCAGAGATGATGGCCGGACTGCATAACGGGGCTGCTCCGGGGAAGCATGACCCTGACGGCGATGTCGTTTTTCTTCTCCGGATTGTTCAGCAGATAGGTGAGCTGAAACTGGTCATCCTCCAGCCAGTCCACCGCCGTCAGGAGCACCAGGTGGGTATAGCCCTCATAGTCCCGAAGATAGGTCACCGCTTCAATGCCGTGTTCCCGATCGGTGGTAAAAAAAGCGAGGTCATCCCGCTGAAACGTTTCGCCGGTAACGGGAAACTTTGTTTTAACTCTCTCTATTGTTTCTTTCATAGTATTATTCATCCCCCTCCTGCTACCAGCTGTAATCGGGCATGTCCCATTTATGGATGATCTTCTTCTGGTTTGCTTTATACCACTCGAAATTTTCGGCATATTTGTCCGCGCCGTATCCCTTCCCGCTTCGAATAAGCTGTTTCAGATGTTCGAATCCGTCCAGCAGGTTTTCCGGCCTGGGCATGCAGCCGGCGACGTATACGTCTACCGGAAAATAATAATCAAGCCGGTTGATGGTGTTGTAGCTGTCGTAGTACATTCCTCCGTTGATGGTGCAGCTTCCGAGACCCATGACGAACTTGGGGCTGGGCATCTGTTCGTAGGAGCGGACCAGGATTCGGAGCGTTTTTACCGATACGTAGCCCGACACCATCAGCAGATTGGACTGCCGGGAGGTGGGGCGCCACTGTATGCCGTAGCGGTAAGCGTCGTACTTCGGCGTCATCAGGGGCCGCATTTCGATTGCTCCGCAGCCGGAGCCGTATCCGAGAATCCAGATCGACTCGCTCCGGGCCCAGTTTCGAAACCGTTCCATAATGGAGGGATACTCCCGCTGAGACTCCTTTGAGACAACCGGATGGGCGTCGCAGTAATAATCCCGTATGGGGTCGATTTCAATTTTTGTTCCGTCGACCCCGGTAACTTTCCGTTTTTCAATATCTTTATAACTCATGATGATCTCTGCCTTTTTATCTGATTATAACCAGGAGAATGGCCGCCAGGCCGAGGGCCAGGGGGACCTTTAAAAACCACCGGATCGATTGATCGACCCGGAAACGGGGATAGATTGTTCCCGTAATGACCGACCACATATACAGAAGGAAGCACTTGATAATGAAGTACCCCCAGTTTGTAGCACCGCCGAAAAAGAGGTTCACGAAGAGAATCGTTTTGGCAATGGGGAATATAGACCTGTTCGTCTGCAGGATTGCCATAAGCGGGCCGTGATATTCCGTGGGCGGCCCGATGGGGATCTCCTGCGGCGCCAGAACGACGTTGAAGGGTGAGCGCATCATCG
>CAZSGZ010000373.1:0-3119 GCA_964606455.1 uncultured Spirochaetales bacterium | reverse complement strand
GCCGTCCCGGATACACCGACGCGGGCATCCGACACAATATCATGAGCTTGCGAATCACCTTATCCACTTTCGGCGGATATTTCGAAGACTCACAGCAAAGAGAAACACACAAAACGCGATGAGAGCCGCGAAGTTTAGGGCCGTTGGTATGGTTCCCGAACCGCCGATCGAACGGTGCAGGATGTCCGCTCCATACGTTAAGGGAAGCGCGTACGAGAGGGGGCGCAGCCAGATAGGGAGAGATGCCACGGGAACGAAGAGGCCGCAGAGAAAAATCATGGGAAAGCGGAAGAAATTGGAAAATGTCTGTGCCTCGAAGACCTCGCTTACCGACACGGCGACAAACAGGCCGAGGAAGGTCGAGCTTACGGCGATCAATATCACTCCCGGAACCAGATTCAGCCAATCCACACCCCCGAGATCGGTAATGAAAGATGCAATGAGTACCGGAATAAAGGCATTTACCGTACCGAAGAGGATTGCCCCTAAGGTCTTCGCCAGCATCAGCAGCTCCAACGATATGGGAGCCAGTAAGAGCCGTTCGAAGGAGCGGCCCTTTTTCTCGAAGGTGATGGTGACCGCCAGCATACTGGTTGTCCCGAAGAGCACGGAAACCCCCATTACGCCGGGCAGGATGGAAGCGACGCTTTCGAGACCGCTCCCCGAGCGTACGAAAAATGCGGCGGTCCACGCTATGGGAAAAACCAATCCCCAGCTGATGTTCGGAGGCTTGATATAATAGCTGCGCATATCTTTACCGAGTATGTTCCAAAATGCCGTCCATCGTTTCATCGTTTTCATCCCTTTTTCTTTTTTTCCTGTTCTCTGTTCATCTCCCGTGCCTCTATGCCGGTTTCTCTAACGAAGACCTCTTCGAGGGAAGGGCGGATTTTTCGGGCTTCATAGATTTCAAGCCCGCTGTCTTCGAGAAAGCGTACGATAGGACCCACCCGGATGGTATTTACTGATTCGACGTGAATTCTGTTCTCCGAATCGATGCGGCAGTCGAGATCGGGAAATTCCCCGGTAAGGCGGGCGCAGAGTTTTTCGTCGGTGCTCGACAGTTCGAAATGCATTATCTGCTTGTCCTGAAATCCGCTCATGAGTTTTTCGACGGTGTCAATGTTCACAATGCGCCCGGACACGATGAACGCGATTCGGCCGCACAGCCTTTCGGCTTCTTCAATATAGTGGGTGGTGAGAAAGATAGTGGTCCCGTCCCCGTTCAGATCGGCGATGAGACGTCGAAGCTGCCGGGCGCTTGCCACATCGATCCCGCTTGTCGGCTCGTCTAAGAACAGTATGGGGGGAGAGTGGATGATACCTGCGGCTATGGTGAGTTTCCGCTTCATCCCCTTCGAGTATCCGGAAAACTTTCTCCCGGCCGCCTCGGTAAGGCCGAAAAACTCCAGCAGGTATCGGGCGCGGTCCCGCCGCTCCGTCTTTTTCATTCCGTACAGGGCCCCGCAGAAAAGGAGATTTTCATACCCCGTCAGTTCGGGATAGAGATTGCTTTCGTCCGGAACTACTCCCATCAGGTGCTGAGCAGCCTTTGGATTCCTCGAACAGTCGATATCGGCAATCCGTATCGTTCCCTCATCGGGGCGGGCCAAACCGGTAAGCATATTGATGGTAGTCGTCTTTCCGGCGCCGTTCGGCCCGAGAAAACCGAAGAGCTCGCCTTGTGATACGGAAAAACTGATAGTATCCACGGCCCGTACCTTCTCGAAGCTTTTACCTATACCGGTAACGTCAATGATTATACTCATCTCTTCTTTTCAGGCGGATTGGCTCAATCCTAACTTTCCCCCTTACCACATCATATCGGCTTCAAATTTCGGGGGTATGATAAACTGGCCCGATTTGTCGATAAAACCGATTTTCCCGTCGATCTGTGCCGCCGCGAGACCTTCGCTAAAGCTCCAGACATCCTCAAAAACAGGGTCGATAACGAAATTCCCATCGTAATCGAGAAAACCCGCTGAGGACTCTATTTCTTCCCAGGTATCTTCATCGAACACTGTTCTTTTTACCGCCAGCAGTCCTTCATAAAACGTGGGTCCTTCATGCCAGTCTCGGACTTCATATTCGCCGGGAAGGGTGAATCTGTTTCGTACGCTGCCGCTCTTGTCGATAACGAGGTAGGTATCGTTATCAACCGGCGGCGGAATTGCCGCACGGCCGTCCGAAAAAGCCCCGGGATATACGGATGATAGAAATTGCGGCTCAATGACGACATTCCCGTTGTAATCGATAAATCCGTACTTCGTGTTCCCCGATTCATGCATCGACCATTCATACGGAAGAACGGGGCACAGACCTTCGGAAAAATGAGTTGCAACGAGCATCTCTCCCGCATCCAGTGACAGACGGAGATTATCCGGGACCTCACCGCTTCCGTGTACGAGCAGCGGTCCGCCGTGAAGATGATAGGTAATCGGTGCAAATTCCTCATGAAAGGGACCTTCGATTGCATAGTAATTCGGATCGGTTTCCCTAACTGTTCCGTCGTAATCGAGGAGGGAGGAAATTCTCTCTCCCGAAGAATCATAATTGGAAAGGACAAAGGGGCCCTCTTCGTCGGCGGGATAGATCTCCTCCCATTCTCCGGGACGGACAAAGTAATTCCCCCCTTTATCGATGATCGCCATTTGGCTGTAATCCTCCATGATCACCACCGCGAGGCCGTTAGCGAACGGTTCGGCCCAGTCGAACCGGGCGCCGATTGCGATGCTGCCTGATTTGTCGATATATCCGTATTGCATGGAATCCGTATCGTAATAGACCGAGTAACCGTCGGAAAACTTGTATACCGAAATAACCGAGTCTTCCCCTCCGCCCGCGAAAATCGCGGCGGTAATCATCAGCAGTCCAATAGCCGTACCGAAGCGCTTCATCCTGTTTCCTCCTGAATTATCATTGCTGCATTCATACCATAGTACGGGAGCATCGGCCCGTCAAGTTTACACCCCGTCAGCAGCAGCCGCCGCCGTCACAATCGCAGGTCGGTTCGGTTTTGCGGAGCATTCCCGTTATGACCGCCGCCGCGCATCCCACCCCCGCGTTGACCGTAAGGGCCCCGGACGGGCAATTCATCATGCACGCTCCGCACTCTATGC
>CAZSGZ010000372.1:0-3127 GCA_964606455.1 uncultured Spirochaetales bacterium | reverse complement strand
AAAGATAGACGTGATTTGTTAACCAAATTGCAGCGTCTTTAAAATAAATCGCTAACTGGAAGTATGTGATGACAAAAAAGGCCTTATGTATAGAGAATACACCTTAAAAAACATATCCGACTGGTATTCGGAGCTGCTGGAAGCGGTGGAGGAATTTACCGCGGACACATTGCAGACACCGAAGGGAGTCGGATACAGCAGCCGTGTCTAACGGCAGATCAATATTATCGTGAACAGGGAAAAAGACCGGATCCATAACGATGCAGGAGAGAATCCGGATGAAGATGATTTTATAGAAATAGGATCCGTTGCGGCCGGAGATATCAGTCTGGATATCTGGACGAGCGACGATTGTTCCGATGATATGTTTATATTAATGACGGACAGTCCTGACGGGGAAGGGGAGCCCTTCGATTCCGGATCGCGTTGGAGGAAAGCATCCTGAAAAATCCGCGCCACCTGCGTAACCGCGGGAACGCAGCTCATCCGTTAATGACTCAGCCCCTGCTCCGGAATTTTCCCGACAGCGTCCCCTTCTGCAGGATGTGCCCCTCCAGACTGTTCAGGAGGTCCGCCTTTTTGCTGTCCGGAGGCAGATCAACCATGCAGTCCGCGGTAACCACGGTGAACACATAGGTATGTACCGCCCGAAACGGCGGTTTCGGACCTTTATACCGGTACCTGCCGTAGGCCTTTCCCTGCACGGCCCCGCCTAAGGCTTCTACACACTTTCCCCGGGGAATCCCTTCGGGAATGACGTTCCGGACCGGAATATTCCATAGTACCCAGTGGTTGTAGTACGGCCATATCGGATGGGATGCATCATCGAAGATAACGGCGAGGGATTGTGCGTTGTCGGCAATCCCCTCCAAATGCAGAGAAGGGGAGATGTCCTCGCCCCGAGCCGAATGCTTCCGGGGTATCCAGTCCCCCTCCCGGAAGGAGGGGCTTGTTACGATCAGCTTCTGTACTTCCACGGCAGTTCCCGGCTTCCTTTTTATCATTTTACAGCAACGGTCCGCAAGAGAACCGCGGACCAGCACAGTGGAATGACCTAGTAACAACCGCCATAGTTATACCGTTTCCACATAACTATGCTCTATGTATGATTATGTGGAAGCAAGAATAAATTCCTGTTTGTTACTAGGGAGAAGGCCCTTGCAGACTGTACAAAGAATATAACTACGGATTAGCTGCGTTCCTGTTCCCCGCCAGCAGAAGTTTCTTAAATTAAGGCAAACTTGACGATACTAGATGTCGTAGACTGAAAGAAATTTTTTATCCCTCGTCCACCTTGAAAAAAACTAAATAAGACAATAATGAATGAAGAACCCCTTTGAATCTGCATTAGCTGCAGCTAAAACGAAACCGAAGAAGGTGTCTATCGGCGGGTCAATTCCCGGGCGGCGGCTGGGGGCAGCTATAGAAAGAGCTATGCATTACTTCTTCCGCAGAGACTCCACCTCTTCTCGTGAAAGATCGGTGATGTCGCAAATATCTTCAACCGGATATCCTTTATCCAGCATCCGGCCAGCGTCTTCCCGGGCTTTTGCACTTTCACCTTCTGTTCTGCCTTCTGCACGAATTTGGTCCGCTATTTTTGTTAGCATCGGTTTTACCTGTTCCCCGCCGGGTCTCATTTCTTGCACCAATCGGAGTAATGCTCTATATTTTGGAAGCAGGAGGCCGTATTGTTTGTCACCAAAGGGGACCTGCTCCCGGAAGATCTCCTCTCTGTTTTTATTGGAAATCTCCCCGCCTTTAAAACGAAGTTCGGATTTATCTCCACTCCCTTAGACGGTGTCGGGAGATACTACTCTATACAGAAAAATGATAAGGATACGCGAAGAATCGTAACGGGAGAATATGTTGTAACCGGCGATGGGCTTGAGGCCGTAAAAATGGATGGAAAATGGGAAATCCAATCAGGAATTGTGGAAAAATTTTTTTTCGACCGGCCCTGGCCCGCGGCCCCGCCGCTCCTGTGGGACCGTGCGGGTTTTAACCACGAAGATGCTCTTGATTATCTCACCCTGGACGATCTGACTCTTCAGTTCAGAGACGATATTGACGCGGAATCCTCTTTTGAGTATTACCATACCGACGACTGGTCGCCGGAGTTTTACCGCCGGCAGGCGAAACTGGGGTTTATCGCGATAACTAATTCCGATCCGAGCGCTACCGAACTGCTCCCGCAGCTGCAAAAAGCATACGCGGTGCTGGATTGGGAGAATCTTCGGGTGGACGGGAAGGTGCAAAAGCTCCTCGACGGCGATCGCCTTACCTTTGAAGACATCAGACTCCGTATAAATGAAGATCCCGCTGAGGTGTTGACGGAGCTCTCTGCCCATTGGGGGAGTGATTCCTGGCTGGTAGGACCATATTGTAATTTGATGAAAAAGCTGGCCTCGAAAGAAGAAAAAGAGAAAGATACATCGTTTCGTCTGTGGGGAGTTACCCTGACTTCGGAAAAGCTTCATGCACCCATAGCCGGGGAACTGGGGTACACCATCGGGAAAACGTATACCAGCCTCTCCGGGTTTTTCCGACGGGACCTCAAGGAATATAGCAACTTTGGAAAACTGCAAATGGTGCTGCTGGCAAAGGAGCTGGAAACCCGGGGATACACCTTTTGGAACCTGGGTCATCCCTACATGGAGTACAAAACCGCCATGGGAGCGAAGATTGTACCGAGGGCGGAATTCTTAAAAAGGTGGGATAAAGCGGCAGCGGGGGTATACTCTACTGCATATTCCGCTGAAAACCTTGCGGCAGAATAAAAAAAGGATGGATCAAAGTGGACTCTCACAGTATCGTTAGCTGTTGCCGCCGCCCGGACTTGCCTTCCGCAGCTCGGCGCTCACTCGTTTCAAGTCCTTATCTCCTCCCGTAACGAAAAAAGACTTCCTAAGGGAAGTCTTTTTCTTTTCTATTGCCGGAGACCGGACTTGAACCGATACGCCTATGTTATAAGCGGGGGATTTTAAGTCCCCGGTGTCTACCAATTCCACCACTCCGGCGATTTATACATGTCTCTGTTACCGGGTATTGATTTTCCGATGTAGAGTATACTACTTATCCTTCTATTTTTGGTCAAGTCGACTTGATTAAAATTAATTCGATGAAT
>CAZSGZ010000371.1:0-3137 GCA_964606455.1 uncultured Spirochaetales bacterium | reverse complement strand
GTATCGACATGCAGGACCCGTATATCAGGAAACCCTACCAGATAAAAAACCTGATGGAGTTTATGCAGGTGCTGATTGCGGTAAAGGAAGAGGCAAAAGAGCCGAGGCCCCCGGTTCAATGTTCCATAGGCAGAGACGGGGTACAGTTCTGCTGTGCCGATTCCCGTCGGCCGCAAAAATAACAATTGCAATTTAACTCCCAATCCTTATACTGAAGGGCAGATGGAACCGGAACATAAACAGAAACAAAATATGACGGACAGATTCAATACCGCGATAGACCGGGCCGACGAATGGGCAAAGCCTCGGTTACGGGACATTATCCGGCTTCTTCCGTTCAATCCCGTAATTGCAAAAAAAGCATTCGAGGAACTTCTTATTCCGGAGAAGGCGGGCAACTGGAAGGAGATCTCGAACCTCTTTGCCACGGACCCGGGTTTGATGTCGAAGTTTTACGATGAATCGAGGAGGTATTTACAGGTAAAGCAGAAACTGAACCGCCCCTTGCGGAACATCGAGGACGCCGTGGCTGTGCTGGGTATCGAATCGGTTGTATCGGTCCTGGAAAAGGCGATGAGCGACGAAATTATTGAAAAGATGAGCAAAGTCCCGTACGTGGAAATGCAGCTGATCTGGAAAGAGTCCTGGGGGATCGGGTATGCAGCGGAGCTTCTGGCGCCGAACTGGAAACTGGACGTGTCGAAGGCACTGCACATCGGACTGCTCGCCGATTTGGGAATGCTGATTCTGGCGCAGCTGTATAAAATCGAATACTTTCTAAAGGCCGACGCCATGTTTCAGAACAACGTTGATAACATCTACGAAACCGAAGACAACCTCCGCCTCACGCTCGAAAAAAAACACTTCGGTATTAACCATGCGGAACTCGGCGCCTGGCTTTTGTCCTATTTCGGTCTTACGAGTGACTACTCGAAGGCGGTGCTCTTTCACGAGGAGCAGGACCTGTCGCCGGAGTGGGACGGCTACAGCCGGCTGATTAACGTATCCCGCCGGATCTCCCGCCTTACACTCATGCAGGACAAGTTCAAGAAGTTCTACGACGGAATGAACACGCTCGATATCGAAAACAACTTTGCGGTCATCAACTTGCGGACAAAATACACCATCTACGGGCTCCTAGACGACCACGCCGGCCTCGTTCAGAAGGAGGCGGACAATGTCATTTCCGACGTCATCTTCCGTATTAACAAGCACTCGGAAAACCTGTCGGGGAACATCTCCCTTTTGCAGGAGAAAGATTTTTTAGAAGCCCTCGACTCAATCAGCGCGAACCGGGACAAGGCGATCATGCGCCTCGCGTCACTTTTGGAGGCTGAAATCGGCAGCAAACTGCCGCAGCCGACGGCGGTCCTGTATAAAAAACTGTCGAACCCCCGGGCGAAGGTCCTTGAATACCCGACCATGGTTACGGAACTGCTGTCGACGTTTATTCGGATCCTCTCTTCCATCTCATTAAGCCTGCTGTTTTTCCACTGCGGCCAGGAGGAGAAGAAGTTTACCTTCCAGCTGAAAAAACTCATCCCGCAGAATAAAAACGGAAAGCTTTTTTTGGATATGGGCAGCGGCACCGAAATGGCACTCCGTATAGCCTCGTATCTGTCCCGTGAAAAAAAGGACGCCTTAGTTTCGGCGGACCTGCAAATGATAGAGTTTATTCTGCTCCACGCGAACAACCTGTTCGACATCTGCAGAATGCGCCGGGACTTGAAGACGGGAAGGGGGGCAGATATCGAGAAGCTTATTCAGAAGCTGTTTACCGTGTTAAAAGCCTTTGCCGGGCTGAACGCCGAGATATACGCCGTTACGAACCTCGAATATATTTCGTCCGACAAAAAAAATCCGTTTCGAGTGGAGCTTATCAACTGGATGAACATCATGCCCTTAGAGATGCGCGACCCGGTGCAGATAAAACGGCAGCAGCCCATGGCTTCGGGAGAGCAGGGCGCCTTCTTGTATACGAAAAAGGCGAAGCAGTTCCAGCTCCTGCCTGATTTTTTAATTTATAAACGGTGCGGCCACTGCAAAAAGAAGCACTTCTACATTACCGACTATCTCAAGCTCCCGGATTCGGACAAAACGAAAACGATCACCATCCGCCTCGCCCCCGTATCGAAGGACTATGCCTGCCCTCCGGTCCAGTGGCCGGCGTACAAAAAGCTCCTCTAGGCGCGTGAGAGCAGCTCTTCCGCTACCCCCTCTATGCTGGTTTCCGAAGAAGCAGCCGGCGCCGCTCCGCGAACTCTACAGGCTTTAGCGTATGACGGCGTAGCCACGAAGTTTCTCGGTTTTGGAACGGGAAAGCTCCAGGAACCCCTGGTTGCCTTATTGGTGTCCACGGCTATTGCAGCAACAGTTATCTTCTTTGGAAATCTCAATGCGGTGGCGGAAATTCTTACCATGTTCTTTCTGACCACCTACGGCGTCCGTAACCTTGTAGCGTTTTTTTAAAAAATCGTGGCAAACCCGTCTTTCCGCCCGGCTATTACTGTTTCTTGGCCCGTAAGCCTGTTTGGGGCTCCCGCGCGTTCGTGAACACCCTCGAATAGCGGCGAACGCTTCGCCGGAACCGTGATCGTCGCTGCGTTTTGGGTCGAATCCCTCCCTGGACAGCCGTTTTCCGGTTGCGCCCCAAGAACACTATTCCTAGTATTTAGTTTCGATACCGGAATGAACCGTTGTGCGTATGCTCTCGGTTTCACCGCTTTTATTATACACAAAGCCTCCTATTAGAGCGGTAAGCGGAGCTGTCAAGACCAGACCGAAACTGCCGACCAGGGTATGCAGTATCTCCGCGCTGATGTAGGATAGATTGAGAATGTTCATTACGGGGGTACCCTGTGCCATCATAACCATCAATACCGCTGAGTAGCTTCCTGAATAAGCCAGAAGCAGGGTTGTCGTCATTGTTCCGACCACCGCGCGGCCAACCCTTATACCTGAGATAATCAGATCCTTGGCGTGAATATTCGGTTTCTTCTGTTTTATCTCACTCATTGAGGCCGAAATGTCCATTCCGATATCCATAACGGCCCCCGATGATGCCATGAAAATCCCGGAAATGAATATGGCGCTTAAATCAAGATGGGCGTATCCGGAATATAAAAGAGTTTCGGAAA
>CAZSGZ010000370.1:1783-3148 GCA_964606455.1 uncultured Spirochaetales bacterium | reverse complement strand
GGTTACATTTGACATACCAACCTTTTGTGTAACACAACTTAAGTGTAACACATACAAGTATAAGAAGCAAGAAAATTGGCTTTTGCGGGGTAAAATTCCGCTTGATATATACAAAGTTTGTATATGTCTGCAAATACGGTTAATGTTTCTTTTCAAAAAGAGCTTCTAAAACAAATCGATACTATTTCAAAAGAAGAGTCCCGGTCCCGCTCTGAAATCATTCGTGAAGCCGCCCGGATGTATATAGAACGAAAAGAACGGTGGAAACGGATTTTTTCTTTCGGCGAGGAATTACAAAAAAAGACCGGAATTTCCGAGGAAGACATCATATCAGAAGTTCGGGCTGTCCGGCGGTAAAGCCCTTTGGATAAAGTCGTACTCGATACGAATATCTATATTTCGGGTTTTCTATTTCATGGAAATACACGGCAAATATTGAAACTTGCCATAGAAAATCGAGTTCATGCTTTCATTTCAGATCCAATACTCCGTGAGTTGAGTGATGTCCTGCGGCGGGAAAAGTTCAAACTTTTAGAAGAACAGATTCTGGAATTTATTCTCGAATGTGCGGTAAAGGCGAAAGCGGATTATATTATCTCAGGTGATAAGGATTTGTTAGTTTTAAAAGAATTTTTAGGGACGAAAATAATCTCCCCGGAGCAATACTTTAAACTGATTTGACTAACATGACCAACTATGGTATACTTAGTCATATTGGAGGATCGAAATGATTTTTAATATTTCCGAAGCAAAAGCCAACTTATCGAAGCTTATTGAACGGGCATATAAGGGTGAGGAAATAACGATAGCGAAGAACAACCTGCCTTTAGTCGATTTAGTCCCCCACAAGCTGAAAGGGGAGAGAAAATTGGGGATTTTACGCGGAAAAATTGTCGTCCCGGATGATTTTAACGAAGAGTCTGATGAGATCAATGAAATGTTTTACGGTGAATAAAAATGAAGATACTGCTGGACACGCACGTTTTGTTGTGGGCCCTCGAAGCTCCTGAAAAATTGGGTGAAGAGAAATTAGGGTTCATCAAGGATCTTTCGAACATTCTCTATGTCAGTGCGGTAACGATTGCCGAGATTTCCATAAAAGTTTCAATCGGGAAACTTACCGTTAATTCCGATATTCTTGAAGCGGTGGATGATGCGGGCTTTGATCTCATCGATTTTACCCCGAAAGAGGCCGATGTTCTAAAAAATTTACCCTTTCATCATAAAGACCCCTTCGACAGGATGCTTATCGCCCAGGGAATCGTCAATGATTATCCTGTTTTAACCGATGATCCGAAATTTTCGCTCTACGACTGCAGGGTTTTGTAAAAGTCTATTCTTGAGCTATCCAGTTTTCTACTTCCA
>CAZSGZ010000370.1:0-1773 GCA_964606455.1 uncultured Spirochaetales bacterium | reverse complement strand
GTAATGAGGGTGCAGCCGTTTGCGAGTGCTATCGCGGCTATTTGAAGGTCTAAGGGGGAAATGGGCTTTCCTATCTTTTCCCTCCCCGCCCGTATTTTACCGCCGATTCGCGCAGCGGTTTCGTCGAAGGCTACAACCCGGACACGGGGAAGAACGTTTTTTTCAAGGAAATCGATGTACTTTCGGGAATTTTCCTTTTTATACGCTCCGTAACAAATTTCCAATATTGATATTGTCGAAAGAAATTGATCTGACAGTGGAACGGTTTCGATCCTTTCTACTAATGCTTTTGGCGGCGCCGGTTTGAAAAGAGCAGAAATGGTATCCGTATCAAAGAGATATTTCACGATAACTTTCGGCCCCACGGGTGTTGTACACATCCATGATATCAGCGGCTATCTCTTCAAAATCTGTCCAGGCGCCGGCAAGAGATGCGAGACCACCCTTTTCGATACCGGTGTTAATTCCGTTCTCATCGAAGGGAAGTACGGTGGCAACCGGTTTTTTTCTGTTCATGATGATAATTCGATTACCCGTCTTTCTGCTTTCCGATAAAAACCGGGATAAATGAGCCTTGAAATCCGCTACTGAAACGATGATATCGGTCATGATGACTATAATTTAACTACAAAACGCACCAATGTCAACAGTGCCCACCCAAGAAAAGAGCAAATTACTTCCCTTTTCCGAACCGTTTGTTCGTTACCAGCGGTTTCGCCCAGAAGCCGATCGCTCCGATGTACAGGAGACAGCCGAAAATGAGAAGCATGCCGGCCCGCAGGCCGAGGAAGTCACCTATTATGCCGATTAAAAGCGGGACCGCGGCACCGCCGACGGTTGCGGTGACCAGGAGGCCCGAAAACGCGCCGTGGTGTTCCGGTACCGAGTTCAGTGCCAGGGAGTAGAGGACCGGCCAAAGCGGGGATATGCCGAACCCTAAGAGGATGAATCCCGCAATCGCGGCGGTACCGGGAGCGAAGAGGGCTATTCCGAGGGCCGCAAGAGCGATGGCGGCTGCCCCGATTAATACGCGGCGGGAATCGATCAGTTTCAGAAGAAGGAGGGCGAGAAAATTACCCGCGGTAAAGGCGCCCCAGAACCAGGCCACGGTTTTCGCGCCGGTAATCTGCGGGTTGAATCCCCGGTACTCCAGTAAAAACTGGGAAATCCAGGTAACGATGCCCACCTCCAGGCCGACGTAGAGAAACTGCCCGATAATAAACAGCCGGACATGCCGGTTTTGAAGCAGTACCCGGAAGGCCGCGAAACTGTCGACCCGTTCCTCCTCGGAAAGCTCCACATCAGGCATGCGGGAAGTCAAAATAAGAATCAGCATCACTACCGAAACACCGGCGAAAATGGAATACATGGCAACCCAGGACAGGCCGGGCCGGGTTATCGCTTCGAAGAGGCGGAGCATCCCGCCGCCGGCTGCATCGTTTTTCGGCAGGTGCATCCTGGTTGCAAGGTATGAATAGATAAAAGGTCCAACATAGGCGGCGCCGCCGAAGAGCAGCTGGACGATGGTAAGATTGACGCTGTAATGCTCCTCTCCGCCGACTTCGCGTAGAAGGGGATTGAGGGAGACCTGGATAATTGCAAGCCCCGTGCCGATGGTAAACAGGGAAACGACTGAAACGGCATAGCCTGGAAAAAGCGTTATCAGGACGGAAGAGAAGAGGGTAAGCATAAACGCGGCAATGAGCATCTTCTTTTCTCCGAAGCGCTCCACACCTAAGCCCGCGGGTATGGAAAACAGCCCGTAGGCTAAGA
>CAZSGZ010000369.1:0-3151 GCA_964606455.1 uncultured Spirochaetales bacterium | reverse complement strand
GAACCCCCACAACAAGAGCCAGAATCTTGCGTGCTGCCATTACACAACCGGACATTGATATGCTGACATAATGTACTAAAAACTTGCCCGTTTTGTCAATAAGATCAGCAGGGCTGCTCCGAATGGTAATTGATGAGTGTTTCGACGGTATATCCTTCCAATACCTTTTCGTAGTCTAAAAACGGAAGCCCGACAATACCGAAAATATTTTTCACGTGTCCGCCTGCCTGTTCGATTAACCCGCAGGCCGCCTTCACGGTCCCGCCCGTGGCAAAGAGGTCGTCAACAATTAAAACATTCCAGCCGTTTTGGACATCATCGGCGTGCATCTCGATTTCCGCTTCGCCGTATTCCAAGGCGTACGTTGCGGAAATTGTTTTTCGCGGCAGCTTTCCCTTCTTCCGTATCAGAATAAGAGGTATTTCCATCTCCAATGCAAAGGGTGCGGCAAATAGAAAACCGCGGGCTTCAATTGCCGCTACCGCGTGTATATTCCTGTCCTTATATTTCTCTTTCATGGTATCGATACAGTACCGGAAGGCGTCGGTATCCATCAAAATCCCGGTAATATCGTAAAAGAGAATCCCTTTTTTCGGAAAATCGGGGACTTTTCTTATTGCTGCATCAAGATCAAACGATTGTGCCATAGTACCTTCCTCTGATATTTATCATAGTATGGATAGAATATTGTGTCAATTTAACGTATAGTTATGGGCATGACAACTATCTTGCCTGTCGCGAGCGGCAAAGGGGGGGTCGGTAAAACGGTCTTTGTCGCGAATCTTGGAATTGCCCTGGCAAAACGGGGAAAAACGGTCCTGTTGATTGATTTGGACTTAGGAGGATCCAACCTGCACACCTGCCTTGGAATGTCCAACAAACAGCCGGGTGTCGGAAATTACATTTATAAATCGGAATCCTCGCTGGAGTCTCTCATTGTAGGCACCAATTATCCCCAGCTCTACTTTATCAGCGGTGATTCCCTCCTTCCCGGCACCGCGAATCTCAATTATTTTGTGAAAAAAAAGATCATTAAACAAATGCACGATCTTATTGCCGACTACATTATTATCGATTTAGGCGCCGGCACAGCCTACAATACCCTTGATTTCTTTCTTGTTTCCACCAAGGGGCTGCTTGTAGCCACACCGGAAACCACTTCCATCCTCAATGCATATTCTTTTATGAAATCGGCCCTCTATCGGCTGCTCTACCGGAGTTTCCCGCCAAACAGCAGCGAACGCGACTGTATTTATGATTTTATAACCGACCGAATTGAAGGTACCGACACCTCATTTACCAATCTGATCGATAGTCTCGGAGATATATCGGCTGAATCGGGGAACTACGCGAGGGAACAGCTCACCTCCCTTTACCCGCGGATCATTCTCAACATGGGCCGTTCGCCTCAAGACATTGCGCTGGGATCGAAGCTGCGGGAAATTGCCGGCAATAACCTGGGCATCGTGGTTGAATATATCGGGTTCATCGGATATGAAGACCTCGTCCGGCGGTCGATCCTCGAACGGACCCCGACTATCGTCGGCCATCCCTCCTCGGCCTTCGGAAAACAAATCGATCAAATAGCGCAGAAACTGATCGCTACACCGGTCCCGAAGGAACCCCGCCTTTTTGAGTCCGATGAGGATTTGAAAGAATTGGCGGAAAAGCTGTGAAGATACGATTAGGGATAGGTTTTCCGAAAAATGGGCACCCGTGCCCGTACATTCAGGTCTAGATCCGAGGTAATACCTTCCCGCAGATAATGATACCCGATTCCCGCGATCATGGCACCGTTGTCGGTACACAGTTCCGTCGACGGGAAAACAACCCGCACATTCTCGAGAGCGTTACACTCACTCCGCAGAAGTGAGTTCGCCGCTACCCCGCCTCCCGCCGCCAGTGTTGTCAGCCCCGTATCGGCTAACAGTTTTCGCACTCGGTCCATCAGCATGGAAACCGCCGCCTTCTGAAATGACGCGGCGATGTTTTCATTCGACTTTTCATACTTTCTGTCCCAAAATTGATCGATTTGCGTAACCGCGGCGGTTTTCAGGCCCGAATAGGAGACATCATAGCGGTGGTCTCCCTTGTGCAGCGACGGCTTTGGAAACCGAAAGGCCCGGTCGTCCCCCTGACCGGCCAGCTTGTCAACCGCGGCCCCGCCGGGGAAACCGAAATCGTAGTACTTCGCCACCTTGTCGAAGGCCTCGCCGCATGCATCGTCGATGGTAGTTCCGTAGACGGTAAGGGAATCGTAGGAGTGTACTACGCAAAGGATCGTGTGCCCGCCGGAAACGAGGAGCCCCGCGTAGGGGTATTCGATATCGTATTCTAAAAGAGGAGCGTACAGATGCGCCTTTATATGGTTGATACCGATAAACGGGACCTGAAGAGCGTACGCGAAGGATTTTGCAAAGGCAGCACCAACTAAAAGGGACCCGACAAGGCCGGGCTTCACCGTAACGGCCACTCCGTTAATGTCCCCGTTACGAATTCCCGCTTCCGAAACCGCCCGGTCCGCCACTTCCCAGATCATTTCGGTATGAATTCGGGAGGCAATTTCAGGAACGACGCCGTAGTACGGACGGTGGACCTCGATTTGAGACGCAACAACGTTACTTACTATTTTTTTTCCGTCTTCTACGAGGGCAGCGGATGTTTCATCGCATGATGTTTCAATTCCCAATACCAGCATAGCGGATTACCGTCTCCTCCAGTTCTTTGAGAGCAATAAAATTGACTCCCTCCTTCCGTGCCTCCGAGTACATTGTCTGCAGCGTTTCCGCCAGACCGTCGGCCCAGACATGCCCGATTAAGACCGCCAGACCTTCTTCCCGGGCCTTCTTCAGACCGTTTTCGAAGGCCCCGGTGTAATACTCCACGGTCTTTTCATTATCCAGAAATACATGCCGGTGAAGATAGGGCAAATGCAGTTTTTCGGCTGTTTTTTTCACGGCCGATTCGGAAGTGGTGAGGCTGTCGATAAAAATCATGTCCCGCTCCGTGAGAAATTTCATGATTATTTCCATTTTTTCCGGGTCCGATGTTATCAGTGAACCCATGTGGTTATTCATCCCCACGGCGTAGGGCACTTCATTCATGCTTCTCTCCAGCACCGCGAGGATACCGGCTTCATCCATATCGGCAA
>CAZSGZ010000368.1:601-3162 GCA_964606455.1 uncultured Spirochaetales bacterium | reverse complement strand
TCCGGATTTCCATCGGCCGGTTCAGCAAGCGGGACGATTTTTTCCGCCTAGCCGAAGTATTCCGGGACCTTATGAAGTTTTTCCGATAGTAATGTATACTTACAGTAAGGAGTAAGGAAGTTGGTAATAATTACTTCAAAAATTACCTCAAAAGGTCAGGTGACGGTCCCCAGTAAAGTACGGGAAAAACTCTGTATTGAGCCTGGCGATTCTATCTCTTACGAAATTCATGAAGACAGCGCAGTTATCCGAAGAATCCCCAAAGTCGATATCGAATGGGCGAAATCGATTGAGAACACACTCTCCGAATGGATGGACGATCTCGATGACGAGTTATAAGCCTGGTTAAAAGCGGAATCCATTCTCCGCTGGAAAATATTTACACTCGAAGCGGCTCTGGTATCCGGTAAACGGGGTGTTTTGAGTGAGAGGGACTTTGAATCGGTTAAAAGCAGTTTTCGCAATACATTACCGCATTTATCCATACATTCATAAACTGGACAGAAACCTTTGAAATAGGATTTATTATGCAGGGGCCAAAATGGTTTTCCCGCCGGTACTGACGACAGCGTATAAAACCGATTTAGCGGGAAAAAATGTATGCGAAAATCGTGTCGCGGATCGATTCCGGTATTCGGGAAAAGCGGACATGGTAGATTTTCCCGCCCTCCGAAACCGCGGTAATTACCCCTGGCAGTTCGACGGCGCCTATCTTTTCCATTTCAATAACAAGGGCGACCTCCTCTCCCTCCCCGAGGCAGGTTTCGGGATACTCCGGATTTTCCACCTTTGCCCCCTCCCCGCCGAGGTCGCAGAGCAGTGTCCGCCGCCAGCTTTCATCCCCCGCCTTTTTGAAACTGATTTCTTCGAAAAGCTCCTCCCGGTAAAACCGGCGGCGCTGCTCTTTCCGTACTGCGTCGGAATGCTCGCAGGAGACGGTCCCCGTTTCGGAGGAGATAACCCTCGTTGAAAAAGTATATATTCCGCTTTTCTGCTGAAAACTGACCTGCAGCCGGCAGCCTTCCGGAGGTGTCCCCGTACTCTCCCGGCCGTCCTCTATGCTTAAAAACAGGGCTTCCGGATTTATACCGGAAACAACAGCGCCGTATTTCCGCCGCCCTTCGTCGGCGAGGGAGAGGACCTTTCCACGGGGCAGCTCGCTCGAGGAGTGGACTTCCTCCCGCTCCCCTGCCGGCGGAAAGCGCAGCTGTACCCGGAGGGCCGCCGTTTTCTCTTCATCGGCTTCGCCGCGGGAGATTGCCTCCCGGGCAGCTGCATCAAACACATGTTCGCTTCGAAGCAGCTCGTGTTTCCGCAGTTCTCCGTCCGGGATATATTTTGCCATCCCTTCAATAAGGCCGCGGTCCTCCTCACGTATATTGAAATGGTCCGCCAGGCCGCGGAACTGCGCTTCCACCCACTTTTTCCGCCGCTGTTCCCGTTGTTTTTTCTGATGTCGGTAGACGAGCACATTAGCGGCAATGAACAGTGCAAGCAGAAACAGGATAAGGGCTATTTCCAGGGGGCTGGTACGGTAATCGCGGATAACTTCGAGGAATTCCCGGAACCTGCTTTGTTCCTCCCAGGGCATATAACAAGCATACCGGATATACCCTGCGGCATGCAAGTCCCGATCTCGTGGAACGAAATCAATAGTTTCCCGAAACAGACTAATGTCGCAAGCCTGAATTATTATTAACCTGAAACACAGTATAACAATTTTTCATACAGGAGGAAAACATGATGAAAAAATTATTGATTATGACGGCAGTACTGCTTAGCGTCCTTGCCCTTCCCCTCTTTGCGGAAGGCGAACAGGAGGGCGAGCCGTACAAAAAAACAGACGGCACATGGATTTCCATCAGCGGGACCGTCACCAATGTTGAACCACATGAGTTTACCCTCGATTATGGAGAGGGTTTTATTACCGTTGAAATGGACGACTGGGACAACGACGCCGACGCGTACAAGCTGCAAAACGGTGAAAATGTAACGGTCAACGGCGTTATCGACGCGGACCTCTTCGAGGCGACTACCATTGAAGCCGGCAGCGTTTACGTGGAAGGGGAAAACACCTACTTTTATGCCAGCTCTGTCGATGAGGAAGACAGCTATATGGTGAACGTAGTAGACCCCGTTGTTGTCTCCGAAGTGACCCTGGAAGGCGAAGTTACCGGCACAGGGGAAGAACAATTTACTATTGATTCCGGACTCATGCAGGTAACCGTCGACACGTCCACCCTTCCCTATGATCCACTAGACGACGAAGGGTATCAGGAAATTACGGAAGGCCAAAGAGTAAGTGTCAGCGGCACCCTGATAAACGATTTTT
Organism: uncultured Spirochaetales bacterium; assembly: GCA_964606455.1. Taxonomy (GTDB): domain Bacteria; phylum Spirochaetota; class Spirochaetia; order SPDA01; family CAZSGZ01; genus CAZSGZ01. The sequence goes on along the minus strand of CAZSGZ010000368.1, from coordinate 830 downwards.
TTGAAGACCGGGAACTTATCGCGGACAGCGTAATAACCCTGGAATGGGAAGCACACTAACTACTGCATGGTTTATTCAAAGGCCGGCTCTCATGCCGGCTTTTTGTTTGCCCTCACGCCGGGAACACCAGCAGCAAAGGCGGTGGCTTTTGCTTTCGACAACAGCTGATTTAAGACGGCGCATAGATGCCGGACAGTTCCATTTCGAATCCACTTCCGAGGTCGAGCCC
>CAZSGZ010000368.1:0-591 GCA_964606455.1 uncultured Spirochaetales bacterium | reverse complement strand
TCGCGGATAACTTCGAGAAATTCCTGAAACCTGCTGTGTTCCTCCCACGGCATACAACGAGCATAACGGATATACACCGCGGCATGCAAGGGTTTCCAGTCGGCTATTTAGATTCGGAGGACAATCCCTTCATAGGGTCCGAGTGTAATTTGCCCGGTACGGATTGGGCCCGTACTTCTGTCCGCCCGGGTAGAAACAAGCAGTTCCGGCGGCCGTCCTTCATGCGGCAGCGGAAAAACGCTCCGCCTGTTTGCGAAATTGAGGACCACCGTTACCGGCCATTCCCGTCCCCCTGTTCAGTTCGGGGGTTTCATTTCGAAGCCGCAGAAAGCGGCGGTCATCTCCCGCCGGTGGACCTCTTCAATTAAACGCATGCATGCGTCCATGTCGCCGTACTCGGGGGCAATCGACCGGTACCCGGAAATATCGTAGCCGAAGTCCTCCTGGGGACTGGAAAAAAACGGCGAAATCCAGACGGTTTCGAATCCTGTGTCCTTCAGATAATCGAGGCGGGTAATTCCACACCCTTGCGAAGTGCGGGGAAATCCATCAAAATGGAATACAAAGGGGTAAAGGATGGATTTCATTCAA
>CAZSGZ010000367.1:0-3177 GCA_964606455.1 uncultured Spirochaetales bacterium | reverse complement strand
AATACCAAATTTTCGAATAAAAAGCAAACAAATTACCGGCCTCCGCCATAATTGACTAAATACCACAGGATGATATAATTAGAAAGATACTAGAAAAGAATAAGTGATGGATCGGTCTCAAAACACAGGAAGCGATATCGATGAAATATTGAAAAACTCATATATATTGCTTCGGCAGGGTAATTTTTCCGAAGCCCGTATACTGCTGGGGAAAGCACTTCCTCTCGATTTTGATAAGGAGGAAGTAATAAGCGCGCTGAAAAGTGTAGGATACTGGGAAGATCGGAAAAGTAAAATGGAGACCATGCAGGAGGACGCGGAAAAAGGAGAATTTTTATTTGCTCAGTGGGAGAACTATCTTTCGTTTTTACAGCGCTGCGGCCCGGTTTGTGAGGACATTCACTATCCCGTTAAACAATGGGTTTTCAGTCAAGCACTTACCTGTTTCGAGAGCAGTGTCGTAAAAAAGGGAAAACACGATCCCGAGCTGCTGTGTTATGTGGGACGGGCGTACAAGGGAATCGGTGATTACGAACACGCGGTCGAATATTTTGAAGCTGCAAACCATCAGAAGCTTGATGATCCCGAACTGCTGGCGGAGCTGGCGGACGCGTATGCATTTCTCAACGAAATCAAAGCGTCAAAGGCATTTTTCCGGGAAGCATTTTTTATCGACCCGCAGCGGGTCCGCCTCGATTATTTAGAATCGATGCTGATTTCCAGGTTAATTGATGAAGTACGAAAAAAATGGAGTACGGAAGAGGAAATTAAAGAATGGATACCCGTTTACGGCAATATTTACAATGTTTTTAACGTTAAACGTGAATTGAAACCTTTGGAATTCGGCAAACTAAAGCAGGCCATTTTTCAATACGAGAATTCCGCTGCGAATGTAGGTAAAAACGTGACCGGAGACAGTGATTACCAAACGATACCCCGGCTGATAAATAAATATTTCTGGCTTATCGATCATCTTCTCTATACGAAGAGTGAGCGGAAAAAGATTGACGAAATACTGGAAAAAATAAAGAAAATTGATACAGATATCTATGAAAAATTGATACAATAATACAGGGAGAATGGAATGCTGCAAAAAAAGATACAGGTAATTAACGAATTACTCAATGAAGAAAAGTGGACAAGGGCCACACTGAATAGCTATACAATTAATAATTTTAAAGAATTAGACCAGCTTATCGACGAAACGATTGATGATGATACCGAATCGGAAGTAAAACAGCTCTGTGACGAGCACTTACAGCACACGAAAAACAGTATTATCGCCCTCTACATATCCGGAACAATTTCTCTCAAACGGCGGCTCATCGATGATTCGAACCTCGTTATGCTGATTAAAATTTTCTCTGATAATCACAAGTGGAATATTGTCGAATATCTCTGCGGCAGAATACTGCAGTTCGGAGAAAATAAATTCGCCCTCCGGACCCTTGCGGACTGTTACGATAATGAAAATGAAGAAACCAAGAAATATGAAGTCTGGGAGCGCCTGATTAAAATCGACTATGAAGAAGCCGATATTGTCAGGTATATCGCGGAAAAAAAAGAGGAAGAAAGCAACACCGATGAGGCAATTGAGTATTATAAAAAAGCCATTTACCGGTATATCAACAAAAAACTGTACTCGAATGTTCGGGAGGTATGGCAGAAACTGCTGGAATACTGTCCTGAAGATACCGATTTCTTTTACCACGTAGACAGAAAAATAGAAAAAACGTTAAGCGGCGAACGGGCGGCGGAACTGCTGCAGGAGCTGTTTTCACATTATAAAAACAACAGCCTATGGGACAAGGCCATCGATATTTTAAAACGGATAATCGATTACGATCCGAAAAATCCCTGGGTACGAAATGAAATTATCGACTGCTACAGAGGAAAATACGACGCCCACAGCCATCTGGATGAATATCTTCGGATCTCCAACCTGAATCAGGGCTGGAGAAATATCAACGACGCAATTGCCGATTTTGAAAAACATATTGCCTTCGACGCCGGAAACTTTGTGTGCCACCGTTCCTGGGGAATCGGCATGATTCGGGACATCAAAGATGATGACATTGTTATCGACTTTTCCCGTAAACGGGGTCATAAGATGTCGCTGAAAATGGCGGTAAATGCCTTGACTACTCTTGCAAAGGACCATATTTGGGTCCTGAAGGTTATTATAAAAAAGGACGAGCTCCGCGATAAAATTAAAAACGACATTGCGTGGAGCCTCAAAACCGTTATTAAAAGTTTTGGCAACGCGGCGGACATGAAAAAAATCAAGACCGAACTTGTTCCTTCGGTACTGACACAGGGAGAATGGTCATCCTGGAGTACACAAGCCCGAAAAATTCTAAAAACCGACCCGAATTTCGGAAATCTTCCGGACAAACGGGATGTTTTTACCGTTCGGGAAAATCCGATCACCCTTGAAGAGAAAATATTCAACCGGTTCAAGGCTGAAAAGAATTTCTTTCCCCGTCTCGCTATAACCCGGGAATTCATAGAAGACAAGAACGCCTCGTTAGACAGTGAATATTTCGCCGAAATGTTTGAATATTTTACCACCTTCTTGAAAAGTTATAATGTCATTAACGAAATAATTGTAGCGAGTTTTATTTTTATTCAGGAAACAATTGAAGAATACCCGTATTTGGACCCCGGATTTGATTTACAGTTTTCCGACATACTCGAACAAACCGAGGACATTGAAGCGATTTTCACAAAAACCGAAGACACTGAAATTCAGAAACGGTTTCTCGCGTATATCAAGGAGCATGATGATAACTGGCCGGATGTATTTTCCCGGCTGTTCCCCAACTATCTTTCAAAATATATTATCAATGAACTTCGTGAAAATGACCACAAGGACAAAATAACCGATTTATTCAAAAACATCATCGAAAATTACCGGGACTACCGTGAAGCATTCATTTGGCTGGCAAAAAATATTTCGGAAGAATCCTGGAGTGAAAAATACAATATCGAGTATGAAAAAATACTCATCGGCATGGTCCATCTGCTGGAAATTACCTTTAGGGAAATTGATAACCGAAGAGACGTCAGTCAGAACAGAAAAATCAACAGACAAATTCAGAGTTTCCTCTTTAAAGACAACAAAGTAATGGAATATTTCGGGAAAGCGGGGCGGGACTCTATTAGCCGGATTGTTAC
>CAZSGZ010000366.1:0-3197 GCA_964606455.1 uncultured Spirochaetales bacterium | reverse complement strand
CGGGCGAATATCGCGCCGGTCAGTCCGTAGGGAGATGTTTCGTTACAGAGGGCAAGGGTTTTTTCATATTCATCCTCCTCATACAGATACACCGTTAGAACAGGGCCGAAAATTTCTTCCTGCATCGTTTTAAAACGGGGGTCCTTTGCCACAATTACCGTAGGCTGAATAAAATAGCCGCTACTCTTGTCGCAGTCTCCGCCGTAGAAAATTTCCGCATCAGCAGATTTCCGGGCAAAATCGATATATCCCGCTATCTTGTCGAAAGAAGCTTCATCGATTACCGCGTTCATGAAATTGCTGAAATCAGTTACATCCCCCATTTTTACCGTATCCAGTTCCCGGCTTATAAAATCGGAGACGTCCTTCCACAACCGTTTCGGTATATACGCCCGCGACGCGGCGGAACATTTCTGCCCCTGATACTCAAAAGCGCCCCGGATAAGGGCGGTCCCCAGTTCTTCCGGCCCGGCGCTCTTATGGGCAACGATAAAGTCCTTTCCGCCCGTTTCTCCGACGATCCTCGGATAGGTCCTGTAGTTCCGGATATTTGCTCCTATCGTTTCCCAAATCGACTGGAAGGTCCCGGTGGAACCGGTAAAATGAACACCCGCCAAATCGGGAGATGTAAGTACCCGCGGACCGACAACACTCCCGTCGCCGGGGATAAAATTGATAACACCGTCGGGGAACCCCGCCTCTCGAAACAGCTCCATGAGGTGATATGCGGTATACACCGCGTTCGATGCGGGTTTCCACAAGACGGTATTCCCCATAATCGCGGGCGCGGAAGACAAATTCCCGGCTATCGAGGCGAAGTTAAAGGGTGAAACAGCAAACACGAAGCCCTCTAAGGGGCGGTAGTCCACCCGGTTCCAGACTCCGGGAGAAGAGTGCATCGGCTGTTCTTCCAAGACCTGCATGGCATAGTAGGTATTAAACCGGAAAAAATCGATCAGCTCGCAGGCCGCGTCGATTTCCGCCTGAAACACATTCTTACTCTGCGCAAGCATGCACGCTCCGTTAATGCGCCGCCGCCGCGCTCCGGAAAGCAGGTCCGCGGCTTTTAACACGACCGCAGCCCGCTCCTGCCACGCAAAGGAAGACCATACATCCGCCGCCTGCAGCGCCGCGGCGGCGGCATCCTTCACCTCTTTTTCACCGGCTTTGTGATAGGTCCCGATTACGTGCCGATGGTTGTGGGGCATGACGCAGGTACCGATGTTCCCGGTCCGGACCTCCTTCCCGCCGATAATGCAGGGGATCTCTATCTGTTTTTGTCCGAGCTCTTCGAGTTCGGCCTTCATTTCCTTCCGCTCCGGGGACCCCGGCACGTATGTCTTAACCGGTTCATTCGCCGGCTTCGGTACACTGAATTTTCCGTTTATCATAGTTACTCCTTTTGTTCCCGCATATACAAACTGAACCTGCGGACGTGGCCGCGTATTTTTTCGGCCGCCTCATCCGGCCGGTTTTCGACAATTGCCTGCAGAACTTCCTCTAAGTCCCGGTAATTTTCCCGCATCAGTTCTTCCGTCCTGTCAAGGAGGCGGTCGTAATAGCGGGAAATATTTTCGTGCACCGAATTGAGGACCAGTTCATACAGAGTATTGCCGGTAAACTCGCCGAGAAAACGGTGGAATTCGTTGTCCGCGTCGATAAACCGGTCCCACTCCGAAACGCCCGCTGCCAAAGCATCTTCCGCCCGGCGAAGGACTTCGGTAAATGTCTCGATCTCCGCAGTGCCCGCTTTTTCCGCCGCTAAGGAAGCGGCAAGGCCCTCTACCCCTTCCCGGAATTCGGCAATGTCGCGCATCGATACCTGCTGAGAGCGGATCAGCCTTCCGAGACCTTCCGAGACCTTCTGCGGCGGTACAATTTGTACCATCGCTCCGCCGGACATGCCGGTTTTGACCTCTATAAGTCCCTTCTCCTCCAGCACCCGGAGGGCCTCCCGTATCGTTCCTCTGCTTGCTCCGAAAAGTTCCGTTAATTCACGCTCCGGGGGAAGCCTGTCCCCCTCGCTCAGCTCCCCGTACAGAATGGCATGTTCTATCTGATCGATAATACTTTGAAATACTCTGTTTTTTTTTGCTTGTGTAAACACACAACACCTACTATAATAATGGTTAAACCATTATAACAGTTGCGGTAGTATTTGTACAGTTTTTTTATTGCAGCAATAGATGGAAATATACATGAGAGTTGCAAGCGACATCGGCGGAACATTCACGGACCTCGTTTTCTTAGATGAAATAACCGGGAAAACAGGGACAACGAAAGCCTCGACGACCCCGGAAGCGTTCGAGGAAGGGGTAACCGATACGGTGCTAAAAGCGGAAATCGATGCCGCCGGAATCAGCTCCTTCATTCACGGTTCAACGGTAGTTATCAACACCCTGACGGAGCGGAAGGGCGCAAAAACGGGACTGATTACGACAAAAGGGTTCCGGGACGTTTTAGAGATTACCCGCGGCAACAGACCGGACCTGTACAATATGTACTATGAAAAACCGAAACCTTTTGTTCCCAGACGATACCGGCTGGAAGTTAGGGAGCGGACCAGTTCCCGGGGCGAGATTGTAGAACCTCTCAACGCGGAAGATGTGAAAAATGCCGTTACTTTTTTCATAAGCGAAGGGATCGAGGCCGTTGCCGTCTGCTTCCTCCACTCCTACGCCTTCCCCGAGCACGAACGCGAATGCGGGGAAATTATTCGGCGGACCGCCCCGGAAATGCCGGTTACCCTCTCCTGCGACATTACCCGGGAGTGGCGGGAATATGAACGGACGACCACCGCCGTCCTTAACAGTTACGTTCAGAAAAAAACCGCCGGCTACCTCGACAGTCTCGAAACATCTCTTAACGCCTTGGGCGTGCGGGGGTCTTTTTACATCATGCAGTCCAACGGCGGAGCGGCAACCTTCGCCAGAGGGAAAACGGCACCTATCAATATGGTGGAATCGGGCCCCGTAGGGGGCGTTATCGGGGCATCGGAAATAGGCCGGCTTGTAGATGAAGACAATATCATCTCTTTCGATGTAGGCGGAACAACGGCGAAAACCTCCCTCATAACCGGGGGACGGCCTAAAATTACAACGTCATACAAAATTGAATGGAGCGACACCTTTGCCGGCTATCCGATTCTTTCCCCGACCGTGGATATTGTAGAGATCGGGGCCGGGGGGGGGTCCGTT
>CAZSGZ010000365.1:0-3220 GCA_964606455.1 uncultured Spirochaetales bacterium | reverse complement strand
TATCATCGACGTAAATTTCTGCGGAATCGGCGGCGGAAGATTCTAGCGTTTCAACAAGTTCTGCGCGGGCAGAATTGTACCATGTGCTGGTAATGACCGCGTCGAGACTGTCGCCTGAAAGAGCGGAGGCGGCCCAGAACGGAAGGTTCGTCATGCGGTCCTGCGCGGCCGCGGCCGCGGCAATTGTATCGAGGAGCGAAGAGGGCGACAGGGCGCGTCCTTTTGTCCGGGACAACACAAATCCGCGGAGAAAATCCTTCAACAGTGCTTCGTTATTCACTAGGGGGGCCGCGGCTGTAAAAAAACTGCCGATTGTATCGTCATCGATATCCGTGTTTGCGTAATAGATCCCGGCTATTGCGGTGCTGATAACGGGTTCGGGCTGATAGCGGTAGTGAAACGAGCTGATGCCGGACCAGTCCGCGAAATCGGTATAGGCAGCGGCGAGGGGCGATACGGGGGCTTCGGCTTCTAGGCGGACGGAAACGGGGTGTTTTTTAGGAAACAGGAGACTGCCGAACAGCCTGCTGCCCACTGTTATTGTTTCGGAATAGGAGATGTATCCGTTTTTCCCGACGGCGATCTGCCGCTCCCCGGCGGGAACAAACTGTGTGCATGGAGTGGTCCCCGCGTACGTGCCGTCGATATAGACCGCCGCCGACTCCGGCAGGGCGGTAACCTGCAGTTCCTCCCCGGGATTACGGATTCCCGGCAGCAAAAAAACGAGAAAGAGGATGATGATAATTGCAGCGGCATAGAGAACGGTCAGATACACTCCGGGACGGATAGTTCCGATTGGTTTCAGCTTTACCTCTATTTCATCGATGGATGTAATCTCTTTTTTCTTCTTTTTCCGCATAGGTAGCAGAGTATATGTTCATTCTTTACTTGTCAATGTAGCTTGTTCTATGATAACGTTTCGAAATTATGGGAAAATGGGTCGATACCGTCGAAGATGTTACCGCTTCCGTCATTTTATGGCGTCGTCGGCGGAAATTTATCAAGAAACAGAAACAAAAAGCAAAACATCCCGTCCGGGACTGGATCGAGGCCTTTCTGTGGGCCGCTCTGGTGGTATTGCTCATCAACCAGTACTTAATTCAGGCCTATAAGATTCCTTCCGGGTCGATGAAAAACACTCTTTTAAACGGCGACCGGATTTTTGTCAATAAATTTATCTACGGACCGGAGCTGCTGCCGGGGGCGGGAAAACTGCCGAGTATTCATCAGCCGGAACACAGTCAGGTCATTATTTTTGAAAATCCTTCCTACCTCACCAAGGGGACGGTCTTCGACATTCTGCAGCGCGCAATCTACATGGTTACCCTCTCGTTAGTGGATATCGATAAGGACAAATACGGCGAGCCGCGTCCCCATTTCCTTATCAAGCGGGCAATCGGTGTCGGCGGCAACAGGCTGAGGTTTACCGAAGGCGAGGTTGAATTTCTTCTGCCGGATTCGAAGATCTGGGTCCAAGAACAGGACCTGCCCCGATATAACGCGGCGGATTACACCGTCAGGCGTATGATCCATAACGACGAATACAGGTACATCCGTCTCTCCGGCATCGCCGAGGCCTATGCGTCCGCGGGAATACCCCTCTCTCCTGAAATGCAGGAAGCCGCCCTCGGGTCCGGCCAGCTGGCCCCTGATTCACTGGAATGGAACAAATACCGGTATAAAACGATGTATTCCATCTATCCGAACGACAGGAAATACGCCGCTGAATGGAGAAAGCTGCACAGCGGCTGGTACATTCCGCGGGGCTGGATTTTCCCCCTAGGTGACAACCGCGATAATTCACGGGACGCCCGCTTTTTCGGACCCGTTCATACCGATGACGTACTGGGGAAAGCGATGTTTATCTATCTTCCCCTGGATCGGATCGGCGGAATCGAGTAAGATGTCCTGACAATGTCGACATTTATCCGGGAATCAGGAAAATATAAACCCTACGAACTGCAGCACAGGTTCAGAAAAAAAATATTTGCTCTCGTCAAAATCATCATTCTCATTTTTATTCTCTATCTGCTTGTTTCATGGTTATTTTGCTTTACCGTCGGCGTCGGGTCCGAGGCAATGGAGCCGTCTTTCGCCAAAGGAGCCGGGCTGCTGGCAACACCGTTTTTCTACGGACCGGCCCTTCCGTTTACCATCGACCGCAGAATTTTTACGATACGCCCTCCCTCCCGAGGCGATGTGGTTGTTTATGTCCCTAAGCACCTGCGGTCGAAAGAGGTCATCTACCGGATTGCGGACCCGATCGTCAATTTTTTTACCCTGCAGCGGGTCCGGTCGGTTTCGAACATGGTGCGGGAACAGTATCCGCAGCAGCTCGTGCGGCGGGTCGCCGGAATCCCCGGTGATACAATTGAGCTTAGGGGAAAAGAGATCTTTCTCCGGACATCGGGAAAGGAACAAATAATTAAGGATTTCCATCCGACGGAAACCGCGCAGCCGGTGTACGGGAACACAACCTTCACCCTTGGGGAAAATGAATATTTTCTATTATCCGACAACAGAAGCAAGGGCATCGATTCACGCCATTTCGGTCCCGTGGACGGCGGCGGCATAGCCGGTAAAGTTTTTTTCACGTATTATCCATTGAAAAACTTTGGAACTCCCTGAATCCGGCCAATTGAAAGAATTAGGAAAGCTCGCCCCTTACGGCGGAACACCGTCGGTATATATTCATGTTCCCTTTTGCGGCGTAAAGTGCGGATACTGCGATTTTTACAGCGTACCCTTCGATGCCGCCGGGCACGCGGGAATAATTGACGCAATTCTTAGGCAGCTCCGTGCCTACGGGGACCTCCTGCGGCCCGCTGGATATTCCACCGTCTACATCGGCGGCGGAACACCGAATATCCTGCCCCCGCGGCAGTTTCAGTACCTTGTAGAAGGAATCGCGGCATATATCGGGCCCCGGAACGGGGAAGAATGGACGGTGGAACTGAATCCGGAATATATTACCGAAGATTATATCCGTCTGCTGTCGGACTCTCCCGTTACCCGTATCAGCGTTGGAGTGCAGAGTTTCAGCGATAATCTTTTACGGCGGATCGGGCGGAGATGCACCGCGAGGCAGGCTGAAAATGCTCTGGAAATGATATCGACGCTGTATACCGGGGGGATCAGCATCGACCTGCTCTGCTGCATCCCGGGACAGCGGGAAGCGGAAACGGCGTAACATGACGATTCTCCTTGCGTTTGGGGGCGT
>CAZSGZ010000364.1:0-3224 GCA_964606455.1 uncultured Spirochaetales bacterium | reverse complement strand
GCTGTTCAGGAACCCCGGCTATCAGACGCCCGAGCATCTTTTGCGGATAAAACAGGAAGGCATCGGCATTATCGAGGCTGCCGGCGCGGGGATCTTTCCGGTCCCCGCAGGGCGGGAAGAAAACGCGGTGTGGGATGAAATTAGAAACAGAGGAAAAGAGGTGATGATGGAAATACTATCCGGTATCAACCCGGTGAGGGACGATGAAAGAAATGAACTTAAGGAGCTGATCCAATGGACCTGATTCGTGAGTTTACCGCCCGCTTCGGAATAAGCCCCGAGTACGCTGTTGAAGCTCCGGGGCGGGTCAACCTGATGGGGGAACATACCGATTACAACGGCTGTCCCGTCATGCCGGCCGCCATTCAGTACAGCATGAGTGTCGCGGCGGCAGGCGGCAAAGAGCCGTCCGCCGGGGTAAGTATTGACAATACCGAGGAGCAGTACGGCGCACGCATGTTTCAGCTCGAAGAAACCATCCCCCCCTTCCAGCAGGGTGACTGGGGGAACTACGTCAAAGCCGGAGTGCAAGCGGTGCTTTTTTATTTTTTTTCCCGGGGAGAAAAGCCGGCGGATTTCCGGGGAGGAATGTTTCTCTTTCACGGGACCGTACCTCCCGCGGCGGGCCTAAGCTCTTCTTCGGCGATAGTCGTAGCTTCGGCGCTGGCATTTCTTGCCGTTAACGGCAGGGAAATCGAGGCGGAAACGCTTGCCGGAATTCTCGCAGCGGGGGAACAATACGTCGGAACCCGGGGGGGCGGGATGGACCAGGCGGTTTCCCTCTTCGGAAAAGAAGGGCACGCGGTAAAGATCAATTTCAACCCCTTCGCCGTGCAGCCGGTGCAAATACCCGCCGGGTATACCTTTCTAACCGCCCACAGTTTGGTGGAAGCGGCGAAAACGCGAAAAGCCATGGACCGGTATAACATGCGGGCGGCCGAGTGCCGGCTGGGTACCGAACTCCTGCAGCGGGCGTACACCGCCGAATACGGAAGCCGGCAGGAAAGCGGAGCCGGGAGGGCCATCGAACTTCTCGGGGACGTCAGTACCGATAACCTGGGGATAGATGGAGGAGAACTGGAGCAGTTTCTCGCGGCGGCGCTGCGTCCGGGTCCGTATACATCCGCCGCCGCCGCGAAGCTTCTCGGTGTCCCTGAAGCGGAAATCGGCCGAAGGTTTTGTACCAGGAAAGACGGGACCATCATGCCGGAACCGGCGGCGGGGTATAAAATTTTTCAGCGGGTCCATCATGTCTTGAGTGAATGGCGGCGGGTGGAGGAATCCGTCCGCGCATTAACAGCGGGCGATATGGAGCAGTTCGGAATGCTCATGACGGCTTCCCATGCGAGCTGCCGCGACTTGTATGAAATCAGCTGTCCCGAGCTGGACAGGCTGACGGCGGTCCTGCTGTCAGGCGGTGCTTTCGGGGCCCGGCTTACCGGCGCGGGGTTCGGCGGGTGTGCCGTTGCCCTCGTTCCCGATACGCGGCTCGAAGGATGTATGGAATATGTACGGGAACATTTTTACGGGGACAAAGATCCGGTGCTGTTCCCCTGCAAGCCGAGTGCCGGCGCGCGGGTACGGCTGCTGCAATAAAAATAAATAAAAAATTGGAGGGTGATAAAAATGAAAAAGGTTTTCGACCATGTGGGATTTCGGACAACTGAAAAAAAGGCGGATGAGAGCTGGGTGGAAAATACCCGGGTATGGGTAACGAATCCGAAGGAACATCCCTGGGCGGTAGAGTGGCTCCGGTATGAACAGGACAGCCCCTGCCCAAGGGTGCTGATAGAAAATCCTCATGTCGCGTACAGGGTGGACAATCTGGACGAAGCGTCGGAGGGTCTCGCAATTTTGTTGGGCCCCATGGTTGTCGACGATTTTGTCCGGGTGGGTTTCTATCAGAACGATGACGGCTCAATTGTCGAACTGATGGAGTATCTCAGGGACGAAGCCGAGTGGTTTCCGAAGCAGCACGCGTAAAAGGGGGATGATATGGAACAGACAGTAACATACGGCATTATCGGATTCGGCGGCATTGCCCTGAACAGGATAGCGAAGGAAGGGTTCCGCTGCGACCGGGAACGCTTTCCTTCGGCACAGGACATTGTGCTCAAAGGAGTGACCTCCCGTTCGGAGAACCGCCGGAAAGCGGCGGAAGAGTTGGGTCTGAAATGGTATACCACGGCAGGGGAGCTTTTAGCGGATGATGATATCGACGGAGTATTTATTGCAACGAACAACCTGACCCACCATCTTTTCGCAAAGCAGGCTATGGAAGCGGGAAAGCACGTTATTCTCGAGAAGCCCCTTACAACAAGCGTGGAAGATGCCGAAGCCCTCGCGGAAATGGCCGCAGATAAACAACGAAGCCTGTCGGTGAACCACATGATGCGATACAACAGTTTTAACCGGAAGGCACGGGAAGAACTTACCGCGGGAACACTCGGGGATGTAAAAAACGCGGTCCTCCATCTGGAATTCCTTTTCGGCGGAAATACACATGAGAGTCTCTCCTGGCGCTGCAGTGTGCCGGAGGAGCGGGGCGGTCCCATTGGAGACTTGGGAAGCCACTGCCTGTACATGGCGGAGTATCTCCTCGGCCGGACAATTACGAACGTCGCCTGCACCTATCTGCCCCGTACTATCGATATTGCCGTGGAAAACGGTGCCTTTATTCAGTTCGAATGCAGCGACGGGTTTATCGGCAGTATACGGACGGCTTTCAATCAGCCCGGGGGGAGTATTGCGTGTGATGTTTTACGCATGGGATACGAATTTTACGGCAGCAGAGGAATACTTCGAGGCTGCGGGACCTTAGGTCAGCTCTCGGGCCACCCGGACGAACCGGTCGGTATCCGCTTACACCTCGATAACGGCCGGGGGCTCCGGCCGATAGAGGTAGGGGACCCCGTTAATCAGTACGCCGCCGTTATCGAGGAGCATGCCGAATCGGTCCGTTCCGGCAAGCCTCTGGACGTAAGCGAGGCGGTACGGAATGTACGGCAGGTCTTAGGGTGTTATGCCTCCGCCGAAGCCGGCGGAACCTGGATGGAGGTATAATTACATGACAAAAGAACTGGCGATTAATGGCGGTAATAAGGTAACGGAGAACGCGTTTCCTCCGTGGCCGCAGTTCGCGGAGCAGACCTACCAGGATATTTTGGAACCCTTGAGGTCGGGAAAGGTAAATTACTGGACCGGCCCGAAGGGGATGGAGTTTG
>CAZSGZ010000363.1:3194-3290 GCA_964606455.1 uncultured Spirochaetales bacterium | reverse complement strand
CTCATCAGCCTCGGGTCCGGCGTGTTCTGCAGTACCAAATTGTACTGGATCCCGTTTTGCAGCGCGTCCCGCATATATGCCCGGGCCTGATTGAGC
>CAZSGZ010000363.1:0-3184 GCA_964606455.1 uncultured Spirochaetales bacterium | reverse complement strand
CCTCCGCCGACGCCGACAGGGTCCGTAAATCTTCCACCTTCCGTTTCACTTTCTGCCGAAAATCGCTCATCAGCCTCGGGTCCGGCGTGTTCTGCAGTACCAAATTGTACCGGATCCCGTTTTGCAGCGCGTCCCGCATATATGCCCGGGCCTGATTGAGCGCGATGGGCATTGCCTTGTAAATGGAAGACTGCAGGGCGTTATTGATTGCATCCATTTCCGATGATGTACTGAAAGTCCGGGGGCTGTTGTAGGGAACGGAGCCGAGAAGCGTGCCGGTAGAAGACTCGAACAGCTTCAGTGTAATCATCGCCTTGCCGTAATACTTCCCGCCGGAGGTCTCTCCGGATGTTTCCGCGGCTAGCTCGATATAGATGTCGGCGTTCAGTTTCTGGGCAATCCACTGGATAATGCTTACTTCCATCCCGGTCTCTTCCTCGTATGCCATCTGCTGTTCGTCTTTAATTTTTTCGATCTGTTCATAGTCGACAATCCGCGCCGATTGGCCGGCTAGAAAATTATTGGCAATACCGACGGCGCTTTTCATCAGGAAGGGGTCTTGAGGGGCCGATTCGTCGAAATACACCATATAGGTCATATTGTTTACGTATTTGTCGATAAACTGAAGCTGTTCCGGTGTCGGTTCTTCGGAAGGTTCGGCTTCACCGCCGCCCGCGGCTTCCTCTTTTTCACCGCCAGTCGCGGCCGTCGCCGTTTTTGCCGGCGCGGGGGAGCCTTTTGCCCCTTCGGCCCCGGCGCCCATGGCCGAACCGGGGGTCAGTTTACCGCCCCAAATTTCATTGTCCCGGAGGACCGATTCGATTTTATACAGGTCCGCCTGAATCATCAGTTCAACCGTCCAGACATCGCCGTTCTGTACCCTGTCCAGCATCTGCATGGTTTCGTTTTGGACAAAATTGTTCGCATTGCCGGTGTTGTAAATGGCAGCCCCCAGCTCCTGCTGATGCGCCGCCTCGCTGGCAATACCTATCATTTCCGTCACCGCTTTTTTCACCGCGTCCATTTTCGCCGCGTTCATCGCTTCGATTTGCGTCGGCCCCTGCCCCTTTCCGTAATAGAGGGGCGGACCTCCCGCTTTACCCGCGGCCCCGCCGGCCGAAGACTGTACCGCGGCGCCGCCGGCGCAGCCTGCCGCGATAAAAACCGTTATAACAAATATCAGCGGAACGGCCGCAATTGCCGCTCCGGTTGCTCTTTTCCTCATTCCCGTCCTCCTGCTAGTATTTAATCTGCACCGCCGCGCCGGCAAGGATTCCGCCGTAGCTCTCGAAATTTGTGTTCACGCGGAAGAAATGTTGATAGCCCGCCTCGAGTGAAAGCCTTACCATATCTGCCACCAGATAATTCAGGTTGATCTGCGCGAGAAAACCGAGATGTGCCAGAGAGACATCATCCGAATCGTTTAAGGGAAAGGTAACATTCAGTCCGCCCGCCGCGGAGGGCACGAGCTGAAAACGGCCGAGCCACAGGTTAAGCTCTCCCCCGCCGTAAATGGTCAGCGGAACGGCACTACTGATTTGAGAAACCGGTATTTCCAGGCCGACAAGGGGGCGTGCCGTGAAAAACCCGCGGGAAAAACTCTGCCGGATGCCGACGGTCAGGTCGAAGCCGTCGCCGAAGGTCATCGCCCCGCTGGAGCCGAAAAGGTCGATGAGGGCATGGGCGTACACGGTAGTATCAAGACCCAGCTTCGGTATTTCCTGGACCTGTTCGCCGATCATGGGCGGACCGCCTTTTGAATAGACAACCTGGGCAACGGAATGGTCCTGTTCAACCTCTTTAATAACGAGCAGCGCTTTTCGCGTTTTAGCGGTAAAGCCGGAACTCCGTTCTTCCTCCTGGACGATAGCGTACTCGTCGCCCCTCTTCAGTCCCATGTCCTCGCCGAACTGAATAACCACTTTACTCCTGCTCAAGATGTCGACGACACCGCTTTTTATCTGGAATTCGGGAATTTTCCGTATTTCGTACTGCAGCTTTAGGGGAATCTCATCCACAGCCCGTTTTACCGCTTCGGCGGCATCGCTGCTGTAGCCGTCGGTTTCGACGGTGAAATAGGCCATGGTTTCGATATTCCGGACATCCACCAGGGTAAAACCGGTACGGATTTCCGCTTTGTGGTCCCCGTCCTCATCAACACTAAGGTTGTAATAACTCATTACCGGAATAACGACAATAAAGGAATTGACAAGCTGATTGAAATCGCCCTCGGTAAAGGCTTCCTGCCCCAGCTGTACTTCCTCCGGGATCTCTACGTTCTGTTCCTTGAATTCCCGAATTTTCGCGATAAACGCGTTGACATCGTTGCCTGCGAGGCGGTAATTCATACCCAGCACTTTAAACCGTCCGAGATTGACAAACACGTTCTTTATCTGCTCGTCAACCATCCCGAGGGCCTGACTCGGGACCTTCCAGTCGTAATAACTCAAGGCAAACACGGCGATTTCCTTCTTTTCGGAAACCTCCTGTGCAAATATAAAACTTCCCCCGATAAGTACCAGGAGAACAAAAACGAGAGCTTTTTTCGCCATCAGTTTTCTCCTTTTAAATAGAAAAATATGTCCCTCTAGTGAAACTAGAGGATTGTATCCTGTGTTTGAGATTCCTCTTGTGCCCCGGCGGCAAGAGAGGAATCTTCCGTTTCCGGAGCCTGCAGAGGACCGCCGGTGTCTTTTTGAACAATTTCTTCCGAAGTGCTGATAATGGAAATTCCCTCAACGGAAACCGTTTGTTCCGTTCCGTTTTGAAGAGAGAGAACTACATCAACACTTCCGTCCGGCTTATCGAATAACGGAATCTGCTTCTCTCCGACTGTTAATATAACGCCTTTGGCAGAATGAATCAAAGCGAATTCGATCTTATTTTCATGAAGAAAATCGGCAGGGTCAATTGTTTCTCCGTCTATTGAGGTACTTTCGAAAATATCGAGCCTGACCGGGCGGATTTCAGTATCCGGAAACTCAACCTGGCAGACAAACCCTTCCTCCGCCGGCAGCGTTCCGTACAGTTCCACGCTGATGTCCGCGGTTTCATTCCGCAGCAGTACGGGCGGCAGTGTTAACGCGGCACCGGCTTGTAAAACGGCCGTTCCCTTACGTAAATCTACTCCCCCGGTGTACTCGATATGTTCGGGAAGCGCGTAGCCGTCGAACCCTTCGGCAAA
>CAZSGZ010000362.1:0-3330 GCA_964606455.1 uncultured Spirochaetales bacterium | reverse complement strand
CACCGAGAAATTCTCCCACCACAGCGATGTCGATCTTTTTATTATTACAGAAACCGATGTCCCCTTTATAGAGCGGCCGCTCCTCTTCGACGACCTCCTCGATACCTTTCCGAGTCTCGATATTCTCGTTTACACTCCGGATGAGTTCAGGGCCCTCACCTCAGACCCATCCCCCGGGTTTTGGAGCTCCGCCGTCGCGAATATGAAAAGAATAGTCTGATATCCGCGGCAACTAACGAACGTTCGTTTTTAACGCACGCGGAGGCATCGATCGATGGGCGACAGCGCTCTTCGATATACCGTTGAAATACCCGGTTCAATTCCACTACGCCAATATCTTATAGTTTCCAGGCAGGTTTATTCAATTTAATTTGCGAAACTACAGTAGGCAGACAAAAAACCCCGCTCCATACAAGACAGAGCGGGGCGGAGGGGTTAAAAACCAGCCCGTTGCTACACCGGGTTGTAATCTTCCCTGTAAAGGCCGGCTTCCTCCTCCTCTTGCCGGGGGGCAAGATTGGTTTCTCTTTTATACACTTCCGGGGCCGCTAAGAGGCGGCCGCCTGATTTCACGCTGCTGAGCTTGAACTGGGAAATCATCGCTTTCAGCTGCTGCCCCTGGGATGCCAATTCTTCCGCGGAGGAAGCGCTTTCTTCGGCGCTTGCGGTGTTCGACTGGGTAACCTGATCGATTTGGTCGAGGCCCGTTGTAATCTGGTCGATACCGTCGGTCTGCTCCCTGCTTGCCAAGGTTATTTCGTCCAGGAATTCGGCAACCTTGCCGGCCCCGTCGACAATCCCCGCAAGCTGCTGTGAGGTCTTTTTCACAAGCTCGTTTCCAAGCTGTATGTTTTTATTCGATTCCTCGACTTTGACGGAGGTCTCCTGCACCGACTCGCCGCTCCGGTTGGCCAGGTTCCGCACCTCTTCGGCCACAACGGCAAAGCCCTTCCCGTATTTACCTGCCCGTGCCGCTTCTACGTTTGCGTTCAGGGCCAGCAGGTTGATTTGAAAGGAGATATCGTCGATGGTTTTTACAATTTTATTAATCTCAGCGGAGGAAGAGTTGATCCGTTCCATGGCTTCGGTAAGCTGCCGCATCTGTTCATTCCCTTCTCCGGCCTGCTCGCTGGCCTTCCGGGCAAGGGCGTTCGCCTCTTCCGCGTTTCCTGTATTCTGCTTCGATTGACTGTTGATTTCGGTAATAGAAGAGCTAATCTCTTCCAAGCTGCTCGCCTGTTCCGTCGCCCCCTGGGAGAGGTTCTGGCTGGCCTGAGACACCTGGTCCGCCCCGGTGGATACCTGGTCGACAGCCTCCGTAACCTGGGAGAGCAGTTCATTGAGAGAGTCTTTCATTGTCGTGAGTGATCTGCCGAGCATGTCCTTCTCCGAGGCCATCTTGATCTCGACCGACAGGTCCTTATTGGCAATCTGCTCCACGATGTCGGCTTTATAGCGAAGTGCATCCACCATTTCTTTAACCGACAGATATACGCCCCGCGCGTTCTCCGCGGACATATCGATGTCTAAATCGCCGACCGCAATCCGTTCGGCAATATTCTGGATAACGGCCGGGTCTTCGCCAAGCTGCCGGAGAATACTCCGGGTAATGAAAATGGTCAGGAGGATACCGATCAAGAGCGCCGCACCGGATATAACAACGGCTATGATAATCGCGAATCGGTTGTCCCGCTGCAGCTGCGCGCCTAAAACATTCTGGTCTTCCTCGATGGAGGCGTTGATTTTCCGGCCGTCTTCGGCAATTTCCGGACCGATAACATCCAAGTAGGAATCGACATGCTCGTTCCTGTCATAGATAATCCGTACAACCGCGTCGAAGGCAGCTTCATACTCCCGGTAATACCCTTCTATCCCCGCGAGGAGTGTCCGCCGCTCCGGGTCTTCAACCTCCCGGTCGAGGATGGCGAGGTTTTCATCGAGATGTGCTATTTCGTCGAGGGTCCGCTTTTCGTCCTCGGCCGTGTTTGATTCCAGAAACTTGAAAGCGTACAGCCGTGCCAGCATGAGGTTCCGCATGGCCATGCTCGCGTAAAAGGCCGCCTGCATGTCGCCGTCTGATTCCGCGGACATCAGTATTTTCGTAAGGTCCTGCTCGAGGCGCGGTCCGATTACATCCATTACATCGACAACTTGTTCGTCCCGCTGCCCCTGCAGTTCAACAACCGCTTCAAAGTGGGATTTATATACACCTAACTCTTCGTCAATTTTCCGTACAAGTTCCGCTCGTTCATCATTTTCAATTTGCTCTAAAGCAATATCGCGCAGGGCTGATGTATCGGAGAAATACTGGTCGAATTCCTTCTTTTCTTTCTCCTCGCCGCTGATAAGAAAATCCTTCACGTTCATCCGGACCATAAGCATGTTTTCCTGTAAATTGCTCATCAGGTTCGAGTCCCTCGCCCATTCGCGGTATTGCACAAAGTCAGTGGAAGCCTGACTGAGAAACACGATTGCAATACTGCCTACCGCAACGATCAGTGCCATCATTGCAACAAAACCGAGGGTAATTTTCCCCCGTAATTTCATCTGTGCCATTCGTAACTCCTTTATATGATTTAAACTTTTTCGGAAATCGCTTCGATTTCCCCTATCGTTATAATACTTTCCACATCAACGAGAATCTTCACTTCATCCTCGATCCTGCCGAGTCCCGCGATATATCTTTTTACCTGCTTATCGGCCCTGAAATCAGGCGCCGGGTCGATTCTGCTTTCCGGAATTTCCTTCACTTCCGAAACCGTATCCACGATAAACCCGACTGCCTTTTCTTCCATGCTCGTGATAATCATACAGGTCCGGTCATCGTACTCCCGCTCAGGCATGTGAAATTTAATTCGCAGGTCGATAACCGGTATTACTTTTCCCCGCAGATTGATAACTCCACGGACAAAGGCATCCATGTCCGGTACGGAAACTATTTTCTGCATCTCCTCGATAGACTGGACGGAGGATATATCAACCCCGTATTCCTCATTGCCGAGTTTAAATAGCAGATATTTATTTTCCTGCGCAATATCGTCATCCGCGACTAAGGTTATATCTTCATCAGCCATTATTTCCTCCAAATTGTCAATTTAGAGTAATATACTTCATTATCGCTTTAAGAGTTATCAACTAAAATAGATTTTTTTGTAGAAAATGAACTACACAGGGTCGATCGGCATTATCGGAACTGCTTCTGTTCCAAGGCGAACTTTAACAGTTCCATTTCCGTTTTTAGATTCAGTTTTTCCAATAAACGGCTTTTGTAGGTGCTTACCGTTGGAGGGCTGATGTGCAGCTCTGCTCCGATTTCCTTCATACTCTTCC
>CAZSGZ010000361.1:0-3350 GCA_964606455.1 uncultured Spirochaetales bacterium | reverse complement strand
CGATACGCAGTCCCTCCCTGGCTAAATCCACAATATTGTGACTCGGAGGGCCGGTGACGCTTTCAAGATACTTGCCGGTACGGCCGTGAACATGGAGGATGCTGCCGCTGCCGTCGACTAAAACGGCCGTAGGAGACACGAGGTCCAGAATAACTTCCTTCGTAAGTGTTCCGAAATTTTTATTTTTCTCTGCCTTCGCCTGCCGCTCTGCATCGGGAGAGGAGTCTTCACCTCTCGGAATCCCCGTCGGGAATTCGATCTCCCTCCGCAGGGAAAGGGGCACCTCTTTCCGCTGATAAATTTTCCATTTGTTGTTCAGGATCTGAAAAAGTTCGGAAAATTGTCCGACTGTTTCCGAAGAGCCGAGCATCAGAATACCGCCGGGCGTTAAAGTGTAGTGGAAAAGCGGAAGCAGTTTTTTCTGCAAGTCCGCGTTCAGATAGATAAGCAGATTTCTGCAGCAAAGCACGTTGAGTCTGGAAAAAGGAGGGTCTTTAACAAGGTCCTGCTCGGAAAAAATGACGCTTTCCCGGATTTCCTTCCGGATCCGAAAAAAATTACCTTCCTTTAAAAAAAATTTTGCAAGCCGTTCCCTGCTGACGTCGGCCGCTATGCTCGACGGGAAATATCCTTCCCGTGCACGATCGATGGCCCGTTTATCGATGTCGGTGCCGAAGATCTGAACGTTTAACCGTTTCGGTTCTTTTTCAAGACACTCCCGGATAACGATGGCCAGTGAATAGGCCTCTTCACCGCTGGAACAGCCGGGCACCCAGGCCCGGAGTGTCCGGTCTTCCCCCATATTCCGTATAAGGTCCGGGAGAATATCGTTTTTTAATACCTCAAAGGATTCGGGGTCCCTGAAAAACCGGGTAACCCCGATGAGGAATTCGTGGAACAGATGTTCCGCCTCCCGCGTCTCCTCCCGCAGTAATTGTACATATTCCCGGCGGTCTTCGATCTGGTTTACGGCCATCCGCCGCTGCAGTCGGCGGACAATAGTGCTTTCTTTGTAGGAGGAGAAATCATGCCCGGTCTTTGTCGCGAGAATAGAAAAGATTTTATTCATCCAGGTTTTATCGGTTTCAGCCGCGGCTTCTTTTTCATCTAAGCGGACGCTTTCACGCTTGGAAAAATACCGCCGGATAAAATCCGGCATCTCCCGCGGCGCTAATACACGGTCTACCACTCTCGATTCTATGGCACTTTCCGGCATTCCGGTGTATTCCGCGGAATCGGCGGATTGGACGAGGACGAGCCCTTCTCTTCCTTTAATTTCCTTGATGCCGATGGTTCCGTCTGCACCGGTGCCGGAAAGAATAATCCCAACGGAGTTTTCCCGTTGATCGGCGGCTAAAGACCGGAAGAAGGAATCAATCGGAAGCAGGTCCTCATTTTTCAGGCGGTCCATATGCTGAATGGTCCCTTTGTATATATTGAGTATTTTATCGGGAGGGGCAACATACACCCGGCCCGGTTCAATTGTCTCCCCGTCCTCTGAAAATTGGACCGGTACCCCGGTCTCGCGGCTTAATATTTCGGGAAGCACGCTCGGCTGCTTCGGGCTCAAGTGGACTACGACAATGTAGGCAACTCCGCTGTCCGTCCCTACTTCCGCGAAAAAAATTTTTAACGCCTTTAGGCCGCCGGCGGAGGCCCCGATGCCGACGACGGGAAAGGATTTTTTTGTATTTGCATCTTTCTTTGTATCAGCCATTTTTCCGCACTCAGTGTATATGTCAAATCAAATCGAGGTCAATGGATTTCACGATAACCGGGGAGTATGGTCAATAAATAGGCGAACGGGACTAATGTTTTTAACCGGCAGGACGTATATTCTTCAAATGGGAGCATAAAATGAAAACTGAAAAATACTACATATGGTCTATTCCCCCGATAACGCTAGGGAGGTAAATTAAACGGCGATGGATTACGGAACGTTTATAAACAGAGTGCAGACATTAGCGGGTTTGAAATACACGTGGGAAGCGATTATTGCCGTCAGGAGTACCCTCAGTGCGCTGCAGACAATTGTTTTTAAAGGTGAAGATGGACGGCTGGCCGCAGCCCTGCCGATGGACATTCAGGACCTTATCAGGGCTTCGGAAGAGACGGAAAATATCGATTTAACGGAATTTCTGTTTCGGATCAGTGAATCTGCGGAAATTAAAATATCAGACGCCCTGAAACAGGCAAAGGCGGTGCTGTTTGTTTTACAGCAGATTATGACCGTGGATGAGGCGCGTATTATGCATGTTCAGCTCCCGAAGGAGTTCAATGTCCTGTTTACAACAAAAAAACGGACCGAGGACCATAGAGGGCCGGAAAATGATATACTTGAACTGCCGAATGTTGCACTTACACGGAAATTAATCTATCAGCCGTCCCTGTAAAGCCCGGAAAGTAGAAAATAGTCAATAAACTGCCGATATACACTAATGTTCTTTTTATGGTAAATTATTAGAATATAAGGACATATGGAAAATACGGAAAGTTTTGGAAATATTCTCGGCGCCTGTGACGCGATGCGTGAGGTATATGAACAGATAAAACGGGTTTGTATTCTGGAAATTCCCGTTTTAATAACCGGAGAGAGCGGAACCGGAAAGGACATGGTGGCACAGAGTATTCACGTAAACAGTCCCCGGAATACAGGTCCCTTTATGCCGGTGAATATGGGTGCAATTTCCCCTGAGTTAATTGAAAGTGAATTATTCGGCCACGAAAAAGGCGCCTTTACCAGTGCAAATAAAACACAGAGAGGGAAATTCGAGCTCGGCAGGGACGGGACCCTCTTTTTAGATGAGATTACCAGCATGGAACCGAAGGTGCAGGTAAGTCTTCTCCGCGTGCTGGAGTCCAACCGTTTTCAGCGGGTCGGCGGTTCCAATTTTATTACGACCAATACCAGAATTGTATCAGCCACCAACGAGAATATTCACAAAGCCGTTGCTAAAGGGAAATTCAGGGAAGACCTGTTTTACCGCTTAAGTGTTTTTCCCATCCACATGCCCCCACTGCGGGAACGAAAAGAAGATATCCTTCTCTTAGCGGACAATTTTTTACAGCGCTACAGCGAAGAGTTTAATAAAAAAGCCAAAACCTTTACGCCGAAAGCCAAAGACCAGCTGCTAAAATACAGCTGGCCGGGCAATGTCCGTGAGCTTGGAAATGCAATAATAAAAGCCCTGATTATGACAAACGACGAAGAAATAACTGAAAAGTATCTTCCGAAACGGCGGAACGGAAAAAAACAATCACTTTCATTTACCATCGATGTAGGGTCCTCCATCGAAGAGACGGAAAAAAAACTTATTCAAAAAACGCTGGAACAGACGGGAGAAAACAAA
>CAZSGZ010000360.1:0-3360 GCA_964606455.1 uncultured Spirochaetales bacterium | reverse complement strand
GGCCGAAAAAACCGAAGGGTACCGTACCTATCAGGAACAAATTTTTCAACTCGAACTCGATATTACCCTGCTGAAAATGAAGGAGTTTTTGGAAAACCAGAACAGAAAAGAGGAATATCTTGAAAAGAAAAAAACAGAGCGTGATGAAATAAGAAAAAAAATAACCGATATCAATTCAATGCTCGAACAGAACCTCGATATGGTCAACACAATGGAAACGGAACTGGTGGAGAACCAGAAAAGAATCTACGGCTACGATCTGGAAAAAAACAACAAAGAAAATCAGATCCAGCTTCTCGGGGAGCGGGAGCGGGAAATAGCCGGCAAAATTGAAACAGACAGAAAGCGGGTAGTCGAGATCGAGACCAAAATTCAACAGCTTATCCGGCAGCGCGGGGAAAAACAGGAAAACCTTCTGCGGCTAAACCGTGAGGTAGAGGAAAACGAGAATAACATTACCGGTTTTGAACAAAACATTACCAATTCGGAAAAACGTATTACCGAAAATGAGAATAAAATCGAGCAGAACGACAAAAAAATTGGGGAGTTCGAGGCAAAGCAGGAGGAACTGCAGCAGGACCTGCGGCTTATAACCGATGATATCGTTACCCAGCTTGACGCGAAGCTGAAGGAAACCGGATATTCCTACCGCGAACGGAGCAAACTCGAGGAAGAGATCGAGCGGGAGCTTCAGTCCCTCGTTATTTCCATTCGGGGAAAGCTGAACATACTCGGAGATTTGTCGGCTTTAGAAAGCAAAAACAGAAAAGAGATCGAGCGGGTCCTGCTGCAAAGCAGCGGCGCTTTAACGGAAAGTATAGAAGCCCTGCAGGTTATTCACGATTCATTTCAGAAGTACAAGCAGGCGGTCCCGTCATTCCTCGATGAATTCCTCTCTCCCGAGGGAATTATTACAAAAAAACGGAGTATCGATGCTGAACTGGAAGAAATACGAAAATCGACGGGGATGTGCAGGGAGGAGAACCGGACGTTAAGCGTTGAAAACAGGGACTTAGGAGTGAAAATTCAGGGATACCGGAAGACCTTGGAAGAACTGCGGATGAACGGCGTTCGTATGAACACCCAGAAAAACAATATCGAGGACAATCTGAAGACCCTCGAAGTCGAGTTAGGAGAGCAGAATGTCCAGCTTACACGGAATAAAGAAGAAATTGAAAGCGGCGAAGAGCGGCGGAAGCAGCTGAAAAAAAAGGTTGAAATTTTAGAACAGGAAAAAGCCGGCATCGCGGCGGAAGAGGCAAAATTAAAAACTGAATTAACGCGTCTCGAGGAAAGCATCCACACAAGAAACAAGGAACTCATCGACAAAGAAAAAAAGATGAAAGACCACATGCGGAAGTCCGATGAAATCCAGCAGCACATCGAAAAAATCCAGATGGAATGCGCTACCATCGAAACCGAAATCCGGAACTTGTATGAAAATTTTGAAGATAAATACTCCCGGGACCTTTCCGATTACGAAGAAAAAATCTATGAAATTAAAGCACCGAAAAACAATCTCCGGGATGAGCTGAAAACGGTAAAGGAGAAGCAAAAGGCCCTCGGGCAGATCAACCTGATGGCGCCGGAGGAGTTCAAAGAGGTAAAAGAACGGTACGATTTTTTAACCGGCCAATTAAAGGACCTGCAGGACGGGTATGCCGACTTGAAAAAGATTACCAGGCAGATCCGTGCGGAGTCGGAAGAACTGTTTATCGATACCTACGAAAAAATAAAGAAAAATTTTCACAGCCTGTTCCGGAGACTTTTCGGAGGAGGACGCGCGGAACTCTCATTAAGCGACCCTGAAAACATTCTGGAATCGGGGATAGAAATTTACGCTCAGCCGCCTGGAAAAAAATTGGAAAATATTGCATTATTATCGGGAGGGGAGCGTTCATTGACCGCGGTAGCACTTTTGTTTTCGATGTATATGGTACGACCGTCGCCGTTTTGTATTTTAGATGAAATTGACGCGGCCCTCGATGAGCATAATGTCGGCAGGTTCGTTCATTTGCTGGAAGAATTCAGCATCAATTCGCAGTTTGTTATCATTACCCATAACAAAAAGACGGTGGCCGGGGCCCATACGCTGCTGGGTATTACGATGGCGGAATCCGGGGTCTCGAAAATTGTCAGTATTCGCTTAGACAGAAATCAGGAGGACGAAATAGCCGGATAACATGGCGCGGGAAATGGGAAGAGAAGTAAAATTGTTTATACTCATTGCCGTATTCGGGGCTTTTATCGGGGCCGGAATCGTAATCGCGGTCAAGCTGCCGAAAAATTTGGCAATAAAACGGGAAATTGCCGAGCAGAAAGAGGAAATGCGGCTGGAAGAACTTGAAATTGATGTAACGGATTTGAAAATACCCGAAGAGTTTGCGGAAATATGGAAAACCCAGTGGTATCCTTACCGGCCGCGGATGCCCGAGTGGACAACGGAGCAGGCCCGCAAATTCCAGGTCGATCCGGAAAAAATCGGTTCGACTATTTTGGAACTCCGAAATGACGACCTAATAGAGGGATTGTTTGAAGATGTGCCGTAGACTGATTCGGTTCACCCCGCTGCTGATTGTTGCTCTGCTGCTTGCTGCCGGCTGCGCGGGAAGTCCTCCGCCCGAGGCGGATGCTCCGCCCCCGATGGATTCTCCGTCCCCGGACAGCGTGCAGGAGGAGGAAGAGCAAACCAAATCCGAAACCGTGCGGCAGGAAACCGCCCCCCCGCAGGAGGAGGACACGGTAGAAGAACCTCGGCAGCCCGAAGTTATCTCCTTAGACGGGGAAGAGGAAAGCGTCGGCAGTGAAGTGGAGGACCTTGCAAGCCCCGCCGAACCGGAAAAGCCGCAATTTTTCGTATTCTTATCTCCCGAAACCCCTGAACTATCGAAAAATTACGCTCCTCTCGACTCGATGGTCCCCCTGTTACCCGAATATACGCTCGACCTGCCGGCCGAGGAAGAGCGGGAGGAGGCCGAAGGGGCTGAGCAGAGGGCGGGACCGGACCCGGACCCGGACCCGGACCCGGACCCGCGGCCCGCGGAACATGCGAAAGCCGAACCGGGATTCCCGGCGGGCATGGAGCGGCTGCTTCGGGCGGTTTCGATACTTGAAAAGGGGCGCGGGCTCCTATCGGAACTGCTCGCAGACCTTCGGGAAGAGAAAATTGAAGAAGAACGGCTTTCACTGGAGATGGTCCGGGAACAGAACGAAAAACTCGCGAACCAAAACGCCCTGTTAGAGAAGGAACTGCTGCAAATACAGGAGGAGCTGCTGACCGCAATGCGCGACATTTCCAGAGGGGAGGCGGCGGTGTCCGGCGATGCGGAACCCGCTAAAGCAGCGGAGGAAGATAAAACC
>CAZSGZ010000359.1:0-3371 GCA_964606455.1 uncultured Spirochaetales bacterium | reverse complement strand
AAGGACTGTATATAGATTTGGAAAAGAGAGAAATTAGTATTGATGGAAAAAAGATACATCTTACTCCAATAGAATATAAAATTGTAGTTTTTCTGGCAAAGCACGCCGGCAAAGTTGTAACACATAAAACGATACTCCAGGAAATTTGGGGGCCGGGGAGCGCCGATGAAAAACAATACCTCCGTGTTTTTATGGCAACCCTCCGCAGAAAGATCGAACAGGACCCGAGCCAGCCGGTTTATCTTAAAACAGAGATTGGAGTTGGATACAGGCTGATCGAAGAATGACTATAAAAACAGATTGTAATATCCATTCTGTTTTCATATAATACAAACCGTAGACATGATGAAACAAAACGGTATAGAGGATGCAGGCCTGGTATTATATCGGGCATCAGTTGTAAAGGACCCTAACTCGAAAGGCAGCCACCTGAATATCCTCATTACCGATGAATATATTAAAGCCATCGGTTATCAGAAAGCAATTAAGGAACAGGGTTGTTTTTTTGCCGGCGGAAACATACTCTACCTGCTTCTCTCCGAACTCTTCGAACATATAACGGTAATGTTCAACAAAATTAGAATGGATGATGTCAATTTGCAGGATGAAAACCGGACGCTCCTGTTCTTGAGGAAGTTTTCCCGTTCTTCCGAAGCGATAGAGATGAAGGTGCAGAATGTTATTCAAAATCCCCGGCAGAAAGACTTCGAAATTTTCGAAATTCGACTAACGGGGCTTCAAAACAATATTACATTCAGCCGTTCCGAGGGTCAGAATTCGAAAATGCAGATTGCCGTTCCCGTCAGTTACCTCTACAACCGGTTAATTTCCTACATGGACAAAATGAGGTATACCGACATTCCGTACCTGGACAAAGATATTCGGGACACCTTCCTCGGGCGTTTTAACGAGCTGAACCAGAAAGTAAAAGACAAGAAACAGCAAATAGAAGTGAAATATGCTTTAGAGCTGGCACAGGAACGGATACAAGATTTGGAAGATGAAAACGCGGACCTGCACCGGAAAATTCTCGCCGCGGACGAGCAGGGACAGCTGTACAAACGCTCGTACCTGCTGCTGAAAAAACGGTACGAAAAACTGACGCAGAAACTGAAAGTGCGGGAGGATTCCGACCGGGAGATCGAGGAGCTGTAAGCGCGTGTTCACGGCTTTGCGGGTGGAACGGGCCGGGTCTTGTCAATCTTCCGCCGGTTTTTTCATCAGGGCGAAATTGCAGTAGCGGTAGAGGGGCATGCCGGTTTCGTCTCTTGTCAGTACGCCTTCCCGGTTCAGGAGAGTTATGATATGGGTCGACTTGCCGGCCAGGTCATGAAACCCTTTCGTACTGAGCTTGAATTCCGTGAAGCGGAGAATACTCTCGTATGCTTTCCGGTCGATAATGCCCCTATGATATGCCATCAGCAGATTGACCGGTTCGTACAGGCCGCGGGGATACATCAGCATGTCCATGCTGCTTCCCTGCCAATACTGCCAAAGGGTCAGATACTGCCGGTCCTCCCGGAGGACCGGTTCGCCGTCGGTCCCCGAAAAAGTACTGTGCGAATCGTAACGGGACATATCTTTCCTGTAGTCCGCAACGGAGTATACCTGATTCATTAAATAAATCGCGAGGAGACGTGTCGCGGGAAGTCCCGCCTTCTCCATCGCGGCGGATACCGCGGCTTCTTCGAAGGGGCTGTTGTAGCCGAAGCATACGGCATCGTCCCCTTTTTCAAGGAGCGGGTCATAGACGGGACGGTCCCCTACCCGAGACTCTTTCACGACGAGCTTGATGTTGTCCTTCGTCGTTGTAAGGTATGTTCCTCCCGACCGGCTTAAACGCTGCCGGGGGGTGGTCTGCCACTTTTCCGGAATGAAATAATCGATAAGCTCTTCGGTGGTACCGGCAACCCAGAGGCGGCCTCCGCTGCTGCCGGCTTCAGCTTCAAGGTATGGTAGTCCGAAAACCGTAGTTACCTTCGGCTGCGGTTTGGCCGTGGAGCCTGCCCGTGACTCCTGTAACCGGAGTTCGAAGTAGCGCTGCCGCCGCAGCTTTCTAATTGTGTATTCATGCTTTGCGGTCCGGTGCAGCAGTTCGAAATCGATCACCGTAAAATCTTCGAATGCGGCTTTGTCCGCCGGGATGTTCGAGATGAGATGGCTCATTTTATGGTCCGTTACCGCGTACCCGGCATCATCCATCATCCTTGCCACCGCTTTACTTTTCCGCTCCGCCTCCTCGATGGACAGCCTTCCCGCCTGTACGTGCTCATAGAGATCGTTCCCCTCGATCCAGCGGTAAATAACGGCATAATCCCGGTGCATATCGATATGTTCGTCCGGCTGCGTGCGGCTTAAAAAATCCATCAAGGACCTGCGCCGCTGCAGCGCTTCAAGCGTGTGCCGCTCGGAGGGTACGTATATCGCAAGGGGCTGCTGGACGCTGAAACGGCCGTTTATCCGCGACTGCAGTTCCGAAATAAGGGTGAATTCCTCAAAGGGACTGTTAAACGGGGTCTGCGAACCGGGAATCATCGGATCGATGCCCATTCTGTTCCATTTAAAAACCACCTTCCCGGCGCCGTCTTTCAGTGGTATCCGGAAAATCGTGCTCGAGCCGGGAAGCGGTACCTTTACCGCGTTGAACCATTCCCGGTCCCTGGCGAAATTCCGCGGAAGAAGTTCCCGCCAAAACGGCATTCCGGAATCGGTAACATACAGGTCGTCCCCGACAGCGGTTTTCAGGTGAAGGTAGGGCAGGTCCAATATTTCAACCACTTTCGTGTGTTCGATCTCCCCTTTCAGTTCCAGAGGAATTTCCAGCTGCAGGTCCCGTTTCGGTTTCATTATCCAAACTCATGCGGCATCAGGGATTCGAAATCGGCGGCGCTGCCCCTGTCGCGGAAACACTCGATTATCAGCCTTCCCGTTATGTGGAGGTCCGGGGACATGAATTTCTCCAGTTCCTTCTCAAATATTGAGTAGAGCTGCATTGCCCCTGTGTCGTACGCCTCGGTTCCCACTTCCGGCTGAAGTTCCACCCGGAGCAGGTTTTTCGGAAGAAAAGTCCCGTCGATTTTAATCGAATGAGGTGAAAATCCCAGAAGGCTGCATCGGGAATCGATAAGCTGCTCTTCACGAAAACGCGCGCTGCCGCGGCGGGAAAGGTACTCCCTGGCTATCCATTGCGGCATAAACCCTACTTCATAGGCACCGATGTACTGGTTTGGTATCAGTTTGTACCGTGTTGCCGGGGTGTCGAGCATCTGCTGCAGCAGGAGGTTCGCCTGATCGACCATTCTGCCCGTTGCAAAGGGCCGGTAAGAACCGACTCCCTCGCTTGTCATTATTTCATTGACAATTATGTTTGG
>CAZSGZ010000358.1:0-3404 GCA_964606455.1 uncultured Spirochaetales bacterium | reverse complement strand
TTCTCTCGTTGCCTCTATGATCGGCAGCGGTTCGACAATCGGCATGGCAAACAACGCCTTCCGGGTCGGGTTCCCGGCATTCTGGTTTCTCGCCGTCGGGGGTATCGGCCTTATTCTGCAGTCGGTGCTGCTGTCGGAAAAGGTACGGGAATCGAAAGCAGTAAGCCTCCCCGATCTGGCCGACAAGACTATGGGCAAAGAGGTCCGGGTCCTGGTGTCAATTATTATCGTCATAACATGGATCGGAATTATTTCGGCACAATTTATCGCGGCGAAGAAACTTGTTACCGCGATGACCGGCTGGGATTCGGTTTTCGTGCTTCCCGCAATTGCCGCGGTTATTATTCTGTACTCCTTTTTCGGCGGACAGAGCTCCATTTTGAAGACCGATCTTCTTCAGCAGGCAATCCTCTTTATCGCGGTCATTTTTACCGTTATCTTCGTATTTGTAAAAGAACCGGTGCAGACAAGCAGCATCCGATTCGAAGTGTTGAATGAACAGTTCAAGTGGACCGACTTAGTCTATTATCTTACCCTCGTCATGGGGTCCTATTTTATCTGTCCCATGATGTTTTCCCGGCTGCTGACCGCGAAAACACCTGCAATTGCGAAAAAATCATCCCTCTGGGCGGGTTTTGGTGTCGTCGCGTTCGCGGTGATGATAACACTTATCGGTGTGTGGGCCCGGCATTCCATCCCGAATCTCGAAAACAATGATGTTTTAAGCTATATTTTTCTCCATAAACTGCCCCGGATAGCGGGTCTTCTCCTCCTGTTAGGGCTCCTGTCGGCAATTGTCTCCACCGTGGATACCAGCCTCGTTATGACGTCCTCTATCATCGAACATGATATTTTACACAAAAGCCGTGTCTCCTGGGCCCGAGGGCTGGTTATTGTCGTCGGCGTTTTTGGAACGGGATCGGCTATATTCGCGTCCCTTCGGGAAACAAACATTATCGGAATATTGCTGGAGGCATTCGCAATCTACACGGCCGGCATCGTCCCCACATTATTCATAGCCCTGATGTTCATAAAAAAGCGGCAGCTCAACCGGCCGCTGGCATTTACCGCGGTCCTTGTAGGAGGGATGATGGGCGTTCTTGCGAAATTTCTGGATATGAAGTTTCTAGGGCTCTACGGGATGATAGCGTCCACCGTCCTTGCATTGGCGGCTGTCTACATTCAGCATAAACCTGCACTTCCCGGCGGGAACGAGGGCTAATGGCCATTCGTATGCTGAAAACATACGAACCTGACTACACAAACCTTATTGAAGCGGCCTACAACCGCCGGCCCTCACGGGTACCGCTGTATGAGCACAATATAAGCGTACCCGTTGTCGAAGCGATTACGAACACGGAAATCGGCCCGCTGCTTGAGGGCAGCGCGGCGGACAAACGGGAATATTTCCGTTTGTACAGCGATTTCTGTAAAAGGTACGGATACGATACGGTCCCCTATGAAGCGGCTTTCGTCGATCTGGTGCAGGGCGGGGAAGCATTGAGCGGCAGGAAAGGAGCGCTTATCCGTAATAAAACTGATTTGCAGCAGTATCCATGGGACGAACTGCCGGACCGTTATTTTACAATGTACGGGGAAAATTTTGCCGCCCTCCGGGAAACCCTCCCGCCCGGCATGAAGGCCGTCGGCGGTGTCGGCTACGGTATATTCGAGGCGACTCAGGACTTTATTCCATTAACGGACCTGGCGTACCTGGAGATGGATGCACCGGAAGTATTTACGGCAGTGTGGGAGCGGGTCGGCACCGCAATGTTTCGGATTTGGGACCGGCTTCTCCGGGAGTACGGAGAAATATTCGCTGTCTGCCGTTCCGGCGACGACCTGGGTTTCAAGTCCTCCCTGCTGATAAAGCCGGAAACGGTACGGGAGCACATTATCCCTCAATACGCCAGAATCGTCGACCTCGTTCACCAACACGGCAAACCCTTTCTTCTCCACAGTTGCGGGCGGATCTATGAAATTATGAACGATCTGATCGATACGGCGGGTATCGACGCGAAGCATTCGAACGAAGACGAAATCGACCCCTTCTCCGAGTGGGTACGGCGGTATGGAGACAGAATCGGCCTCTTCGGAGGCTTTGACATGAACGTCCTCTGCCTCTATACTGAACAGGAAATCAAATCGTATGTCCGGGAAGTTTTATCCGCATGCGGCGCGGGACCGGGGCTTGCCTACGGTTCCGGAAACCAAATAGCCGACTACGTACCGCCTAAGGGCTTTATCGCCATGACCGAAGCCGTCCGGGAGTGGCGCGGGGTATAATACCGGCAGGCGACAATACACCGGGGGCATGCATGATAACTATTTATTCAGATGAACATATACTGCACAATCCCGAAGGGGAACTGGAAGACGGGAAGTTCGTCCCCCCCTTTGAAAAACCGGAACGCGCCCGGCAAATTGTCGAGACCTTAAAAAAACAGGAGATCGGCGAAATGTACGGACCCGATGAGTTTAGTCTCGAGCCGGTGCTGCGGATACACGACAGGGATTATCTCGACTTTCTCGCCTCGGTGTGGGACGAGTTTAGC
Organism: uncultured Spirochaetales bacterium; assembly: GCA_964606455.1. Classification (GTDB taxonomy): domain Bacteria; phylum Spirochaetota; class Spirochaetia; order SPDA01; family CAZSGZ01; genus CAZSGZ01. The sequence continues at coordinate 849 of CAZSGZ010000358.1, read as the reverse complement.
GCGGCGGGACGCACCGGCGAAATTGTCCCTTTTGTCTGGCCCGTCCACGGCCGGGACACGCGGCGGATTCCCCGGTCATTAGACGGCCGCCTGGGCTATTACTCGATATCGGCGGACACCAGTATTTGCAGCGGGACCTGGAAAGCGGTACGTGCAAGCGTGAACACCGCCCTCACCGGCGCGGATAAACTATCTGAGTTAACGCGGGAAGCGAAGCGGGGAACTGCCAAGCGTCCGGCCGGCGTATTTTCCCTCTGCCGTCCTCCGGGGCATCATGCGGGAAGAAACTTTTACGGGGGGTACTGCTTCCTCAATAACGCAGCAATTGCCGCACAGTACCTGCTGGACAGCGGAGCACATTCCGGCGAGAGAAAAATTGCCGTACTCGACGTCGATTTTCACCACGGCAACGGGACCCAGTCGATTTTCTACAACAGACAGGACGTGTATTACTTCTCGATCCACGGAGATCCCGCCGACGAGTTTCCCTATTTCTGCGGTTACGCCGATGAAACCGGCGACGGGGATGGCGAAGGGTTCAACCAAAATTATCCGCTTCCGCCGGGGTCCGGATCCATCGAATGGCTCGACGCCTTCAACGACGCCTGTGAAAAGGCCGCCGCCTACGCTCCCGATTATCTCATCGTTTCCCTTGGTGTCGATCCCTATAAAAACGATCCGATTTCTTCATTTGCACTGGAAACGGAGGACTTTTTCACTTACGGCAGACACCTCGGCAGCCTGAGGATTCCCACCCTGTTCGTCATGGAAGGCGGATACGATATCGATACGATAGGAAAAAACGTGTGCGGTGTTCTCAAGGGGTTTGAAACAGCGGCGGGGGGCTAA
>CAZSGZ010000357.1:0-3431 GCA_964606455.1 uncultured Spirochaetales bacterium | reverse complement strand
GAGGTAGCCGTCTTCTCGGAGCCGATGAAAATCCTGAATCCCGACGGGGAGTTTCCGTTTGTCCATACAGATATTGTACGTCGATACCACTTCCGGGGCAAGGGGGGGCAGGTAGACAAAGAAAAAAACACAGGTCCAGCCTTCATTTTAACACGGCGTACCTTTTAGCGGAGCGGCGTAAAAAGGACGAGTTGATGCCCGATGCACCATCGGTAACGCGGAGCAAAGGTGTTTTTCAGCGAATTATTTTTGTCGTTTCCGACGGGGCCGTCCCCTGCCCGGGTGCAGCGATGCTGAGGTTCGGGGTCTTTTTATTTTCCGGTTCTTTCTGATGCTGATATCCAATGGATGGATTCGAGCCCGGCGACGCGGCTAAAGTGGACGAGGTTTGCCGTAACGACCGCCGCGCCGTGGCTTAAGGCGATTGCGGCTATGGCCACGTCGAAATCATCAATAGGGGTCCCCTTTTGTTCCAGATCGGTTTTTATGATTCCGAACAACCGAGAGGATTCGTTCGTCCAGGGGAGAAACCCGATTGCCTGAAGCAGTTTTTTTTTCTGTTTGGATAAAAGGCGGTATTTTCGTGAATCTTGTTCCAGTCTTTTGATGCCGTATTCTATTTCCGCTTCCACTGGAGGCGCGATCGCGATCTCTCCAGGGCGGCGGTCTTGCAGAAAAGTGACGATAGCCGGTTCGTTTCTCATTGCCGCGGAAAAAGCGGTTGTGTCGAGGAGATACATCATAATAGAGTTGCTCCCCGGTTCCGCCGGCTGCTGAAAATCGCCTGTTCCATCTCTTTTACCGATGTTTCCAGTAGTTCCCCGCCATCGGGGCCGGGGGTTGAGAAGAATCCTTCAGGCCAGCTTCCTTGTTTTTCGGCCAGAATCCGCCGGCAGGCCTCTATAACGAATTTATTTCTGCTGATTTTGTTATTGTTAGCCGCCCGATCAATATCATCAAGAATTTCTTGTGGAAAATGGATAGTCGTCGATGGCATGAATAGAATATATTCTATTTAATTGAGTTTGTCAAGTTATTCTTACTCGGTAATCCATCTGCCGATGTTCCGCGTTTCTTTATCGAACTCGACGCCGATTTTGTGCAGTGTACGGCTGCCTTCGGTTTTCGCGGAGTAGGGGATTAAGTACCCCTTGTCGTCAATCTGGCCCAGCGCCTCTTCGGCGGTGCCGTTTAGCTTAAACTCGAACACATACACCCCGCCGGGAACGGTGACTACCGCGTCGCTCCGCCCTTTTGCCGATTTTACCTCGCTGTTGATATACTGCCCTAACAGTTTGAATACTAAGTAAAACACCACATGGTAGTGGCGCTCCGTTTTATCGTTCAAGTCGTAGGGGATCGATTCGAAGAAACACTTGAGCCGTTCCATAAAGGCATCAACGTCGCCTGCCTCCAACTCGTCGGCAAACCGGACGATATGAAACCCGCTTTTGTCGCGGGAGACGGAGGAATACAAAGGGAGTAGAAACGCAAGAAAGCCGTTCCGTACCTCCGCGTTGGGGTAGCCGAGGGTGTAGAGCCTGCCGCGATCATCAAAATCCTTTATCGTCAAATACCCGCTTTGGTAGATGACGGGGACCGGCCTGTCCGGGTCGGCCCGGTAATCGGCAAAATCTCGGGCAGGTAGCTGGATTCCGTCGATTTCCCGAAGGTCGGTGTCGGTTTTTTTCAACAGCTCCACCAAAAATGTCGGCGTCCCGGTCTGGAACCAGAAATCCTGGAACTCTTTGCTTCGGAACAGGTTTAATGTGCTAAATGGGTTGTACACCGCGCGCCCCTCGGGGTGGAACCGGTAGCCGTTGTACCACTGCCGAATCCGTTCGACACACTCGTCGTAAGAGGTCCCTTCCTGCCCTGCCAAGGCGTCGATTTCCGGCTGGAACACATTAAGGAGCTCCTCTTCGGTAATGCCGCAGAGGGCTGCGAATTCCTTGTCCAGGGAAAGGTCGATCAGCTGGTTCAGGTCGGAAAACACACTCACTTGACCGAATTTCGTAACGCCGGTAATAAAGGCGAACTTCAGGTGGGCGTCGCTGCTTTTCAGGACGCCGAAAAAAGGTTTCAAAAACTGTTTGTATTCTTCGTGGAGCTCCGGATTGCCGATGGTGGACAAAAGCGGTTTGTCATATTCGTCGATAATGACGCAGGCCCGTTTCCCCGTCTGCTCGTGGGCCTGCCGGAGCACCAAAGCAAACCGCCCCGCAGGAGTATCGGCTTTTATTGTCGGCGGATACCGTTGTTCCCATTGCTGCAGGTGCAGGTCGATGATTGAGTTAAGCCTTTCGATACTGTTATAGGTTTCGGCATTCAAATCGAGGCGGAGGACGGGATATTCGATCCATTCGGTTTCGAGGCGCTCTAAGGCGAGGCCGGCAAAGAGCTCCCGCCGTCCTTCTAAATATGCTCCCAAGGTGGAACAGGTAAGGGACTTCCCGAAGCGCCGGGGCCGGGAGAGGAAATACACACTTCCTTCCTGTACCAATCGATAAAGGAGTTCTGTCTTATCGACGTAGAGGTAGTCGTCTTCGCGAAGTCGGTAAAAATCCTGAATCCCGATGGGGAGTTTCCGTTTGCCCATGGGGATATTGTACGCCGATACCACTTCCGGGGCAAGGGGTGGTGTTACAGCCGTACCACCGTATGTTCAGCCGAGTCGGGGGTTGAAGCCTCTTCCGCGGCGTTTTGTTCCACGTAGGGCCCGTATATGGTAATTGTTATTTCACTGTCTTTTACATTTACAGGTTCCGCCGGGGTTAGGCTAAAAAAAAACTCCCTAGGGAGTTATTCCGGATGTACGGGAGCGGTAATAATATGTGTCTTGACACAAAAAAACGTGCCATATATCATTAATCTATGGCAAGAGTACGTTTAAGTGTTGATGTAGAACCCGAACTCAAGCGCCGGTTGGCCGTTCTCGCGGCCCTTCGGGGGGTCACGATGAGCGATGTCGTTGTCGATGCCGTTCGAGTCGTGCTGGCTGAAGAGGGCATCGAGGGGCCTGCAGGGGCGTCTTCGGGGCTGGCGGGGGCCCTTCACCGATACGCCGACAAGAACAAACGCCGTCTGGAAGACTTGGCCTGGGCCGACAGGTCAGCCGATGACCTACGTTGATACCAATGTCATCCTCCGCTACCTGCTGGATGATGACCCGAGATTGTCGCCTGAGGCAAAAGCCAGACTTGAAGGAATGGAAGTGCGGCAGACCGGCATCGAGGTGGTCGCGGAACTTGTGTACGTCCTTGCAGGCGTATATCAGGTCCCGCGAAAAGAAATTACCGAAACTCTTACATCTCTTTTTTTTCACGATTCCTGGAAAATCGACCGGAAGGATGCCGTGCTTGAGGCGATTAAACTTTACGGCGCATCATCGTTGGATTTTATCGACGCATGGCTGGTTGCACTGCATCGTA
>CAZSGZ010000356.1:0-3452 GCA_964606455.1 uncultured Spirochaetales bacterium | reverse complement strand
ATCATCTTTTTGGAGCATGTCTCCGATGGCAACTTCCCACCATTCTTCACCGTCGCGGACGAAAACATCGCCGGAAAAAAACGTTATAAGGCCTTCGTCGAACTCCGGTGCTTCAACGGGAGCGAGGTCTTCCGTTTCGGTAACTGCCTCCGCAGGTTCCGGCGGTCCTTCCGCCTGTGCCGGTCCCGCGGCCGGTTCTTTTTCTCCGCAGGAAAAAAATACGCCGAGAACCAAAAAAATTATGCACAATCCTAGAATCTTCTTCATTGTAAACCCCTTAAAACGTTACGGCAGTCCGATATAGAGTATAGCACGGAGGCGGGGGCAAATCAACGCCGGCACCGCATCCGCCCGATGTTTTTGTCCGGGGAATGTTGCCCCGGGGAAACATTATTAGTATATTTTCGGCAAACTAGCAAAAAATTGAGACAAGGAGAACACTATGTCAAAGCATCAATTCCAAACAGAGGTGTCTCAGCTCTTACATCTTATTGTACATTCACTCTATTCTCACAATGAGATATTCTTGAGAGAGCTTATTTCCAACAGCTCGGACGCCCTGGATAAACTAAAATATCTTACGCTGACCGACGAGAACATGAAAAAACTGGAATTCGAACCCCGCATCGACATCAGTTTCGACGGGGAGGGTGATGAAAAGACCATTACCGTTTCCGATACCGGCATTGGAATGAACGAAAAGGACTTGGAGGAGAATCTCGGGACCATTGCACGGTCCGGAACAAAGAATTTTGTAAGCCAAATGACCGGGGACGCGAAAAAAGACTCTAATTTAATCGGACAGTTCGGCGTCGGGTTTTATTCATGCTTTATGGTGGCCGACAAGGTCGAGGTCATTACCCGGCGTGCCGGAGAGGAAACGGCGTACAAGTGGAGCAGCGACGGGAAAGGGGAATATACCATCGAGAAGGCGCAGCGGGACAAGCCGGGTACCGCCGTAAAGCTGTTTTTAAACGACGATGGAAAAGAGTACGCCTCCCGGTGGCGGATTGAAAATATCATAAAGAAGTATTCCGACCACATCCCCTTTCCCATCTATCTCGAGTTCGATGAAACGAACTATGAGGGCGAAGGGGATGATAAAAAGGAAAAGAAGGAACACAAGGTCGAACAGATCAATGCCGCGTCGGCCATGTGGCGCCGGGCGAAGTCGGAATTGACGGAGGAAGACTACAACGAGTTTTACAAGACCATCAGTCATGATAACGATGATCCGCTGTACTATATCCATACCAAGGCCGAAGGCACACTGGAATACACGACCCTGTTTTATATTCCAAAGAAAGCCCCCTTCGACATGTATCAGGCCGATTATCAGCCCGGGGTAAAATTGTATGTAAAGCGGGTATTCATTACCGACGACGAAAAGGAACTGATGCCGGTGTACCTGCGTTTCTTGCGGGGCGTTATCGACAGCGAAGACCTTCCTCTGAATGTAAGCCGGGAAATCCTGCAGCAGAACCGGGTCATGGCCAACATCAGAAACGCTTCGGTGAAAAAGGTCTTGAGCGAACTGCAGTCCCTTTCCGAAAACAACCCGGAAAAATATACCGATTTTATTCAAGAATTCAACAGGCCGCTAAAAGAGGGGCTTTATTCCGATTTCGGCAACCGGGACACCCTTATCGAACTGGTCCGGTTTAAATCCACCGAAGAAGAGGGGTTTGTCAGCTTAGCCCAGTACAAGGAACGGATGAAAGAGGACCAAAAGGCCGTATACTACATTGCCGGGGACAACGAAGACACCCTCCGCAATTCGCCCCTCCTCGAGGCGTACCGGGAAAAGGGAATTGAAGTGCTTATTATGGACGATGAAATTGACGAGATTGTTATACCCGGTGTCGGCAAATATAAGGACGTTGAGCTGAAATCGGTGAACCGCTCGGGTACCGACGAAGAACTGAAAACCGAGAAAGATAAAAAGAAGGAAAAAGAGGTAAAACCTCTCCTGAAGAAGATTAAAGACGCCTTAGGAGACCGGGTCAAGGACGTGAAGGCGAGCAGCCGCTTGAGCGACAGCCCCTCATGCATTGTGGCGGACGAAAATGATCCAACCGTTCAGATGCAGCATATGCTCAAGGCAATGGGGCAGAAAGACCTGCCGGAAATGAAGCCGATTTTGGAAATAAATCCGAAGCATCCCATTATCGAGAGTTTGAAAGACAAAGACGACGAAACGCTGAAGGAGGTGAGCTTTCTTCTCTTCGAGCAGGCGCTGTTAATAGAAGGAGTGGAATTGAAAAAACCGGCGGACTTCGTTAAGCGCCTGAACAGTGTTTTGGCGAAATCGCTCTAGGTTGCCCTGCAGAGTTCCCGCAGGGTCTCGAAGTCGATCTGTTTCCCCATGGCAATCAGTTTGTCCCCCTCTTTTATTACATCTTCCGCCGTGGGGTTGTAGATAAAGCTGCCGTCGTGCCGGTAAATGCCGATAACCAGCATATTCAGGTCCCTGCGGTTGATAAACTCGGATATTTTCCGGTCGATCATGGGGGACCTGTTGCTGATTTGGATTTCTTCTATTTTCAAGTCGATGGAGGTCCCGCGGACAACTAAATCGATGAAATCCATGACCCCGGGGCGCAGCAGGAGGTGGACAAGCCTGTTTGCCGCTATTTCCAACGGTTTGACCACCCGGTTCGCTCCGGCTTTCAGGAGTTTTTCTTCCGTTTCCGACGCAACTGCCCGGGAGACGATAAACAGTTCCCGGTTCATGCCCCGTGCGCTCAAGGTTGTAAACACATTTTCGGCATCCGTAGGCAGTACCGTTACCAGGCCCTTTGCCCGGGCCACCCCCGCCGATTCGAGGACGGTATCGTCGGTGGCGTCTCCTTTAATGTGGAGGATGTTTCCTTCGATGAGGGTCTCCGACAGGTCCTTGTTTTTTTCGATGATGACAAAGGGGATTTTCGCCTCCTGTAATCCTTCGATAACGACCCGGCCCATCCTGCCGTAGCCGCATACAATGTAATGGTTTCGCAGACTGCTTATTTTTCGTTTCATTTTTCTTCTCTGATTTATATAAAATTGAATTAATAACTGCGCGACACGACCGGCAATGTACAGGATCGAGATAAAACCGCCGGATATGATGAAGATCGTGAATGCCCTGCCGATATCCGACAGCGGCCGGACTTCTTTAAAGCCGGTAGTTGTAATGGAGATAAAGGTCATGTAAACGGCATCGGAAAAGTTCCATCCCTCGATGACCATATATCCCGCGGTCCCGACAATAACGATGGAGAAAAATATGAGTACCGCCGCCCGGACCTGCCGCCCGGATGTTCGCTGTGATTTCATACCGCCGGCACTGCCGCCGTTTCGCCGCGGTATTCCGCCTTCCCTCCGAGGGTTTGGAGAAGCGGAAAGAACGAAGGGACGGTAATTTTCGCCGCTTACGCCGTTGAAATAACGGTTTTCCCTTCCGCTCCGAG
>CAZSGZ010000355.1:0-3469 GCA_964606455.1 uncultured Spirochaetales bacterium | reverse complement strand
CAATCTCATTCCGGCGATTAAAGACCGGAAGGACGAAATGATCAGTTTTCTCATCTTAAGCGGCCATGGCGAATCCCAGCTGGCCGAAAGCTCCGTTAATTCGACAATCCTGTCCGTATTCATTGCCCAGAGCATTAAAATGACCAGCCATCGGATCAATCAGCTTGCATTCGCCTCCTTGCTGCACGATATCGGGATGATGAAGATTCCGGATCCGGTCCTGCAGAAGAAAGAAAAACTTACCGAGAACGAGCTGAAAGTAATTCAGACACATCCCGTGTATTCCTTCAACATTATAACCAAAGTACTGAAATATCCGGTGGAGGTAGGGCGGATCGTCCTGCAGCACCACGAGCGGTGGGACGGGAAAGGCTATCCCAAACAAATTCCCGGGGAAAAAATCGATCTTTCAGCCAGAATTCTTTCGGTTACCGATGCTTTTGAAGCTATGGTAAGCGTCCGACCCTACCGGAATTCGATGATCGGCTACAAGGCGATGAGGCAGCTTTTAAACGACAATTCCCGCCGTTTCGACAGCAAGGTACTGAAGACCTTTATTAAAATAATGGGTATTTACCCCCTCGGGAGCATTGTCCTGTTAAATGATGCAAGTATTGGAAGGGTCGTAAGCACCCACAGCAATGCCCCGCTGCGGCCGGCTATACGGCTGCTGATGGATGCAAACGGGAACAAATACAGTGAACGGGAGGCCTATGTCGATTTAATGCAGGACAAGAGTCTCTTCATCGCACGGGCGATTAATCCGAACGAAATGGAAACGGAACAGTAACATGAATGCATATCAGGTGGGGATGAAGGGAGAAGCGGCAGCCTCGGAATACCTGCAGTCGAAGGGATATTCGATTATTACAAGGAATTTCACCGGCCGGCGGGGAGAAATTGACGCCGTAGGGAAAACCGGGGCCGTCCTTGTATTTTTTGAGATAAAAACCGTCAACAGTATCGATTTCGCCGCCGTTGAATATATGGTAGATTCGCGGAAACAGAGACGGATCATTGCCGTATCGAAAGAATTTCTTTTCCTCAACCCGGAATATTCCGACTGTTGCATTCGCTACGATGTTTTGTACATCAACAATACAAAAAAAGAAATACGGCACATTGAAAACGCGTTTTTTGAAGGCGGAGTTGTATGATACGTATTGCAAAACCGACGGATCCTGTTAAAATACAGGAACTGAAGAAAAAGATAGATGATGAAATGTACATGAAAACCGCAATTCATCAATTAGCGCAGACATTGACAAAAAAACTAATTAATATCGACGGAGAATAAGATGAGCAGGAAGGGAAGGGACCGGCGGCCAAAAAGTAATAAGGAACGGGGGCCGCGTTCGAACAGACCGCCGCGGCCTGAAAACAGCTGGCAGCCCGATTGTCCGGTATGCGGGAAAGCCGTAAGAAACATACATATTGCCATTGAAGAAAAAAAAAGTAAGCAGCCCGCGCATTTTGAGTGTATAATGAGGAGCTTAGGAGAGGAAATATCCCTCGGGCCGCGTGAACGGCTGCATTATTTGGGGTCCGGGTGTTTCGGAGTTGTTAAATTGGAAGAAGGAAAAGGGCTTTCATCTTACTCTATTGTGAAAAGAATACAGTACGAAGATAGCGACAATAAGGCAGACTGGAGAAAGAAAATTTTTCAGCATGTAAATAAGTAGAGATGTCTCTGCGCTATGCCGTTTTAGGCATTATCCAGAATAAACCACAGCACGGATACGAAATTAAACAGGCAATAGAAGAATCTTTTGGTGATATGTGGAATGTATCATACGGACAGCTGTACCCGACGTTAAAAAATCTTACGGAAAAAGGACTAGTTACAAAACACAGAGAACAGGGTCAGAAATCACTTGAAAAAAATGTGTATCAGATAACGGAACAGGGAAGACAATCCCTTGCAAAATGGATGTCCGAGATTCCGAAACAGGTACAAATCACCGGGAAGGACGAGTTTTCACTCCTTTTTCTATTTCTCATGCTTCAGGGGAACCGTGAAAAGCAGCACGAGTCCGTGGAACAGCAAAAACGTTTCTTCATGACAGTAAAAAATAAATACATCGAACTATACAGAAAAGCAAAACAGGGTGATCACGTCCGAAAAGTGCTTCTCCGGAGGATTATCCTCCGGTTGGAAGCGGAAATTCTCTGGCTCGATGAAATTAACTCTAGTAGCGCCGCAGGCTATCCATAACCTCCAAGGCTTTTTCACGTACGGCACGTATATAGTTACCCTGGGAAATCTGGATAAGTGCAAGATACACGGCCGGTTCTTTAATACCGCCGTTCGCTTCCGCAAGTTTTTCAAAGGCCAGCATAACGGCAAAGGCAAAGTTGTCGTCGGGTGCTACAACGTTCTGATTCATAATTTCATAGGCAATAACCCGGGAAACCTCTTCGTCTTCGTTTAACCCGATTTGTCCGAGGGCATAAACGGCTTCCGATTTGACCATCGGCTCGGTATCGCTTTCAAGAACGTCTAAGAGTGTGTTTTTTGCCGTTTCTCCTCCAATTTGTCCGAGGATATTAGCCGCTTTTTTCCGGACCATGGGGAAATAATTGATCAGTCTGCCGCTCATGCGTACCTGTCTGCTGATACCTTCCATGGCAAGATAGTCGAGAAGATACAGAGCTTCGGCAGAATCCTCACTGATTTTGCCGTCCTCGACCATTTCCTGCAGATTGTCGAGGGCCAAAAGTTTCGAGTCCCGGTCAAGGGTTACGGCCTGTTCCCGAATAATACCGATTTCAATATTTTCGAGATACCGTTCTTCTACAGTTATTTCCGAATCCTTTTCCTGTGCCGAGAGAATACACGGGAAGAGGGCCAACACCAGTAGAAGCAGTACGGCTGTTCCGGCAATCATTTTCGTTTTCATTTTACACTCCAAAATACTGTGGTAATATTTAAATTCCGATTTTCCATTCGTCGTTAACTTTTTCTAATTGATACAATATAACACGCTGATCTTCAATAATCATGATAGCTTTCACACGATTATTGTCCTCAAAAACCAAATCGTCAAGTCTGACATCCGATCTGCTTGGTGCAACGACATAGTTAAAATAGTCTTTCAGTGAAGTAAGACGGATGTTGTACTTCTGGAGAATGGGTCGTTTTGAAAGTTCTTTCAGGGTTTCTTCATCACTATAATAATTTTTATATTCTTTCGTTAAATATTCGAGCCAACTGTCGTACTTCGATGAGCCGATAATTTTGTTCAGCTTCTTGATAAGTTCCTCGATATCGCTGAATGTCCGGGAAAACACCTCTTCCGATACGACAAAATCCTCTTCTCCGGTTTCTTCCAGCTCAGGCTCCTCGACAGGGGTTTCCTCCAACGGGATTTCCTCCGGCTGCGGTTCTTCCTGCTCGGGCCCGGGTTCAGGGTCCGGTGTACGTTCCTCTTCTTCCGGTTCCGGTTCGGGTTCGGGAACAGGTTCGGAA
>CAZSGZ010000354.1:0-3474 GCA_964606455.1 uncultured Spirochaetales bacterium | reverse complement strand
TATCTTGATATATACACCCGAACAGATTAAAATTCCCTCATGAATAATACCGTCATAGGCCTGATTCAAAGCAACGTAACCGACAATAAAGAAGAAAATATCGACAATGCGCGGGCGCTGCTGGAGAAAACGGCAGCTTCCGGTGCGGCGCTGGCGGTACTGCCTGAAATATTCAATTCCCCCTACAGCTCGAAGAAGTTTCCCGAATACGCGGAGCCCGAAGGCGGCACCACCTGGCAGATGCTGTCATCCGCCGCAAGGGAACTCCACCTTTTTCTCATCGGCGGGTCGATACCGGAGCGGGACGATGACGGGAGGATCTACAACACCTGCTTCATATTCGATGCCGACGGTAAACAGATCGGCAAACACAGGAAAGTCCATCTGTTCGATATCGATATCGAAGGAGGACAGCGCTTCCGGGAATCGGAAACTTTGAGTCCAGGTTCGTCGGTTACGGTTTTCGATACCCCCTGGGGGAAAATGGGTGCCGCTATCTGCTACGATATCCGTTTTCCCGAACTGTTCCGTATAATGACTCTGGAGGGCGCGAAGGTCATCTTTGTCCCGGGGGCCTTTAACATGACCACCGGCCCCGCTCACTGGGAACTTACCTTCAGGACCAGAGCGCTGGACAACCAGATCTATACAGTGGGTGCCGCCCCGGCGAGAAACGAGAAGGGGAGCTACGTTTCCTACGCGAACTCCATCATCGTTTCACCCTGGGGAGACGTTATCGGCAGACTCGGCACGGAACAGGAAATACTGGTCCGGGAGCTCGACCTGGAACGGATCGACAAAATTCGACAGCAGCTTCCTCTGTTAACTCACCGGCGGACCGATATATACGGCGTCCGCCCTTAAGATATTTACCGGTATGGCAGTAAAAGTCATATGCAATAGGTAAATTCTACCTGAAATCAGCAGGTTTGTTCATATTTTACCGTTATGGCGGTAAAATTAAGAAAAAACCTAAGTTTTTGCTTGGTGGAAATGTAAAAATATGATAAATTACCGGTATGGCGGTAAATATTGGTGAAACAATACAGACAGTACGAAAACAGTCAGGACTTACTCAAAAAGGACTGGCAGATCTTGCCGGTGTGGGAAAAACGACTGTATTCGATGTAGAGAACGGGAAAAACAGTATCCGATTTTCAAACATTCTAAAAATCTGTAGAGTCCTCAACATACGATTAAAGACAAAAGATCCTTTTGGAAATGAGACGGAGGTGAAGTTTGTCTGAGCGAAGAGCCGAGGTCTATGTTCATGAACAGTTTGCCGGAGTGCTGACGGAATATGAAAAAGGTATTCGGTACAGTTTTTCATATCTTCCTGATTATTCGGGTCCGCCGGTTTCACTGACCATGCCGGCCCGGGAGGAACCGTACATCTACAGCGGTTTTCCGCCTTTTTTCGACGGGCTGCTGCCGGAAGGAATCCAATTGGAAAGTCTCCTGCGCAGGCGTAAAATCGATAAGTCGGATTATTTTTCACAGCTTCTGGCAGTGGGCTCCGATATGGTGGGAAGTGTTACCGTATATGCGCACAGGGCCGGAAGCAATTGATATGAACCGCTGTCCAATCACATATGAACCTATCAGCGCAAATGAAAATTATTCTATAACCGGTCTGTCTCTCCTTTCCCCTCATCTTGAATTTTTAAAGCCCTTTCCCTATAACGTGGATGAGCAGTTACGGCTCGCGTCGGAATTAGCATCGAAAATTTCAATCCAGGGAGTTCAGCCGAAATTGAGCGTCAAGCTGGATGTTAAGAGCGGTTTATTCGTTGTCGTAGAAAGAGGCGGCAGATTTATCATTAAACCGCAGAATCCGATGTTTCCGAATCTGCCGGAAAACGAGGACCTGACGATGAAAATGGCAGCCTCTGCCGGCATTGAGGTACCGGTCCACGGTTTGGCGCGGGGAAAAGACAATAACCTTTTTTACTTCATAAAACGTTTCGATCGGCTGAGTAATAATGAAAAACTGGCGCTGGAGGATTTTGCCCAGCTTGCCGGAATGTCTCGGGATACAAAATATTCTTACTCACTGGAAAGGGTAATAAGCTTGTTGGACACATATATGACATTTCCTATAATCGAGAAGGTAAAATTGTTCAGACTCATACTATTTAATTTTCTTGTCGGCAATGAAGACGCCCATCTAAAAAATTATTCTCTAATAGTCCGAAAAGGTAAACAGGAATTATCGCCCTGTTACGATCTGCTTAATTCAACCCTTGCACTCGGTAAAGGATCCTTCGAGGAAAGTGCGCTGCCCCTGGCCGGAAAAAAGAGAAATTTTACTAAGAACGATTTTTTCCGTTATCTTGCCGGTGAAAGGCTCGACCTGACGAGAAAAGTCATCAGTTCAATTGCTGAAGAAATGGAACAGAGTTTAACGGAATGGGAATTGCTAATAAAAGCCAGCTTTCTTTCCCGGGAGAAACAGGAAGCATATTGGGAAATTGTTCAAGAGCGTGCTAACCGGCTTTTCGGTTAGAAGTGTTTCCTTGTTATGAATTCAATGCCGCAGACGGCACCGGCGTTTGCCGGTATTATTCTCCTATCATTTTCCGGACCAGTTCTACCCATTCGGTCAAGCGTTTCCGGTCGCCGTTTGTTGTGTAAATGTCCCGGTAGGCGAATTCCAGGTTGCAGCCTTTTGTACCTTCTATGGTGTCGCCGATATCCTTTTTTATCAAGTCCCAGTCGGGATTCGCACCGCTGATGTATGCGGGCACCGGTTTTCGGGAATAGACATAATCCTTTCCCAGTACCTCTCCGGCTTTAAAGAAATCGCTCCAGCCGGAAACGGAAACCGCTCTCAGGTTGGTAATTTTTTGTTTGATAAACTCGAAGCGGTCGTCTATTCGCTCGCAGCATCCGTAATACACCAACCCGCCCAGTGAGCAAACCTCCGCCATATAGGGAAGGAAGAACTCATCCAGCATTGCCGGGGACATGGGTTCGCTTTCCTGGGAGTCGACCCAGAACCAGCAGTCCCGAAGCCGGATGGATTCTGGAGTGAAACCCTCTTGAGGCAGGTCCGAAACAAACCCGTAACTACACGGGCCGGGATTGTAGGTGTCTGTATTCAGATACAGGAGCCCTTCCTTTTCCAGGAACTTAAAATGTTCGATACGATCATCCCTTATGAGACCCATCAACTTATGTATCCACTCCGGCCGGTCAAACACCCAGAACAGGAGACTATTGTTGCCGACCATTTTAAAGAGATCCATGGTAAGGCCGCAGTAGAGGTTCCCCAGCCAGAGCTGATTCCCCGCGTTCGGATTGAACCAGTCATATCCGCCGATTCTTACCGGCAGAATATCTCCGAAGATCTCTTCTAATAATTCTCTCCTTCTATATGTTCCTTCTCTGTCCAATTTTCTCGAACGCCGGTGGAGTTTATCGATATCTTCCTCCGATCTCACACCGAATTCAAATGAGTATCCAAGATCATCT
>CAZSGZ010000353.1:0-3504 GCA_964606455.1 uncultured Spirochaetales bacterium | reverse complement strand
GCAATTCGCTTCGTCACAGCAAACGAACATACCATACTCCTCCGCAAAAAGAGAGGAATGTATAGCTTGTTGATGATTACTCCATCAGTCCGAAGCTTGCCGCCATTCCGTTTGTCCGCAGGGCTATCCAGCTGCCCCGAAGCGGCGTTTTGTTTCCCAAGTTGAGCGTAAAGTACGTGTCGTTATTCAGCGGATTCGCTATCCGGACGTCTCCCGTATTTCCGTTTACGATAATATCGATAGGCAGCATGGTATCGGCGGAAGCGTTATTCAGGATATATCCGTAGCGGTTCAAGTCGACACTTTTCATGAGTTCCATGTAGGAATGGGAATAACTCCGGTATACCTGGGCGCTCAAGCCTCGGGGGATTTCCTTCAGGACCGGATCGGCATCAAAGTTAAGCCAAAGAAGGTATGAATTCCCGCAGCCCCAGGACGCCCCCGGGTACGCGGAGTCCGCGAATACGTGAATTCCAAACCCGCCGTGCATATCTTCCATTCCCCCTTCAAACCGGGCGTTGAAGCGGTATCGCATCGAGCCGGATTGGGGTATTTTTATATTGGCCTTTGCCAGTCCGTGCTCCGAGTCGCTTTGATACAGACGGTTTCCCCGTAAAATCCAGCTTCCCGCTGCAAAACGGTGTTCCGGCAGTACGGATTGTGAGAAAACAAATTGACCGGTACAGAGCAGCAGCACGCCAATCAACAGAACAAGAGTGGTTTTTTTAATCATGTTCATGCCCCTTCAGTTATAGATGTATTGTCTTATGGTAGGGCAAGTACTTTCATGCGTCAAGAATATTTCTTTTTTTTCTTCCCTTTTATGCCGTAACTGCCTGAATGTTTTCCTCCGTACTCCGGTTTTGCCGGTCCGATAAGGTCTGTTTTCAGTTTTCTGCCCTGATAGGAGAAATTGTTCAGCGCGGCATGTACTTCACCGGCGAAACGGTTTTCCACTTCCATGCGGGTGCTCTGCGGACCGATATCGATCCGCCCTATCTGAATATTGCGGTTTTTTGTACTCTGGTTCACCAGGCCGATCAGTTCAGGCGGCAGCACTCGGTGTTTCTTCCCGAGGTTAACGCTCATATAGGTAAATTGATGGTGCTTTTTTTTGCCCGCGCCGCCTCTCAGGGGCCTTACGGAACTCTCCGACGCTTTCAGTTCGGGATTCTCATTATAATATCGGAGAAAACGGTTGAACTCCATGGAGGCGATATGCTTCAGCAGCTCCGTGCGATTCAATCCGGACAGCATCGTCTCGATAATTTCCATGTACGGAGCGATTTGTTCTTCTTCCACTTCGGCGTCTCGTATTTTTTCGGTAAGGCGGATAAGCTGTTTCGCGCAGATCTGTTTCCCCGTCGGGACGGGTACTTTTTCAATTTTTCTTTTCACAACACCTTCTATCCGTTTAATTTTCTGTATTTCTCTGGTGCTGATGATGGAAACGGATTCTCCGGATTTGCCCGCCCGCCCGGTCCTGCCGCTCCGGTGGGTGTATACCGCGGGCTGATCGGGGAGTTCGTAATGTATTATGTGGCTTAAATCGTCGACATCGAGGCCCCGGGCGGCAATGTCGGTAGCCACTAACAGCTGAAGTCTCCGGTCCCTGAATTTCCTCATAACGAATTCCCGCTGCGCCTGAGAAAGGTCCCCGTGGAGTGCTTCCGCGTTATAGCCGTCTTTAATCATGGCGTCTGCTATCTCCTGGGTCTGCCGTTTGGTCCGGCAGAAAATAATTCCGTACACATCGGGATAGTAATCGACAAGGCGCTTCAGCGCGGCATATTTGTCCCGCGGATTTGCCAAAAGATACGAGTGGGAAACCGACTCGATGCCGGCGTTCTTTTTGCCTAGAACAATTTCCTTCGGGGCGTTCATATATTCTTCGGCAATGGTACGGATTTCCTTCGGCATGGTCGCGGACAGCAGCAAGGTCCGGCGTTCTTTCGGAGCGGTTTCGAGAATTGCATCCAGCTCTTCTTTAAAACCCATGTTCAGCATGATATCCGCTTCATCGAGAATAAGATATTCGATCCCGCTGATGTCGCAGGCCTTTCTCCGTATTAAGTCGAGTATCCTGCCGGGAGTCGCTACGACAATCCGGCTGCCTTTTTTTAGTGCCCGTATCTGCTGTTCTATTCCCGCCCCGCCGTAAACGGGAGTTACCGTCATTCCCGGCAGATATTTAGAGAAATCTTTTATATCTCCGGAAATCTGCATACACAGTTCCCGGGTCGGGCAGAGAACGAGAGCGAGGGTCCTGTTCTCCCTGTCCTTGAGAAGTTCTGCTAAGGGGAGGCCGAACGCCGCGGTTTTTCCGGTCCCTGTCTGGGCAAGGCCGACGATATCTTCCGTGCCTGTCATAATTTCCGGGATTATTTCTGCCTGCACCGGCGTCGGGACCTCGAAGCCCATTTCGCCTATTGCTCGTAAAATCGTAGTATCGAGATGAAAATCGTTAAATGTCAATATTGAATTTCCTTAAAAATAGTGGTTTCCTTGAGGCGGGAATGACATAAGCATAGTAAAGTACGCGGGAATAGTCAAGCTGTTAAATGGCTGTATTTTTAAGGCCTTTTGTGATAGTATTTGATGGTATATGCGTACCAATGGAATGGCCCGGGAAGATAAGAAAACACTGCAGCAGGAACTGTACTATACAAACATCAACAGGGCGAAAATTTACACTATCGGTCTGATTGTAATACATCTCGTGCTGCTGGTCCTCGACATCAGACGTCTGCTTGCGGGCCAATTAGCGGCACATGCCGGCTACCGCTACCTCTATTATCTGCATCTCGTCTTAACGGCGGGACTGGTCCTTTTTTTACTCCTCTTCTACGTGTTCAAGGCAACCGTTCCGGAAGAGATAAAAACGCTTCACAAAGTTCTTACCATTGCTTTTTTGGTCTTTCTTCTGCTTATTGCCGCGGCGGTTTCTTCAATCGATCAGCTTATTCACGGGGAAATTACCGTTTATGTAATCGGCCTGCTCGCGTTGTCCGCGGCGGCGTATCTTCCGCTTCTGCCGCGGTTTCTGCTTTTTGTACCGGCGCATATTCTCCTGCTGGCAGGAATTTCACTGTTTCAAACGGACAAGGACATTCTTCTGGGCAATTACATAAACAGCACCCTCGTTTTTTTTATAGCCGGTACCCTGTCTCAGATTATGTATCAAAATTTCAGAAAGAACTTTTTTTCCCAGAAAATTATCCGGCAGCAGCAGGAACGGCTGGAGCGGATGAGTTTAGAGGACAGTTTGACGGGTCTTAGAAACCGGCGGTATATCGATACAAAGCTCATGGAGGAATGGGACCGGGCGGTGCGCTACGACAGGGACTTGTCAATCGCCTTTGCCGATTTGGATTTTTTCAAAAAAGTGAACGATTCATACGGACACAATATCGGGGATGAAGTGCTTCGGGAAATTGCCGTTATTTTCCGCGGTTCCATCCGGGGGGTCGATTCGGTGGCCCGGTACGGCGGTGAAGAGTTTCT
>CAZSGZ010000352.1:0-3525 GCA_964606455.1 uncultured Spirochaetales bacterium | reverse complement strand
GGACCTCATCCTTATCTCCTCCGGCATCCAGCGCAGCCTTGGGCAGCAGCTTATCCGCCGCGGGCTGCCGGTGTACGCTCTCCCCCTCCCCTCCAGTTTGTACGGAATTCTCGAAAACATTATTACCCTTGCCGGCCTGGTCAACGTCACGGCAAAGGGGCGAAAACTCTGTAATGATATGCTTCACCGCATTGCGGCCCTGCGCAGACGCATCCCGACAGAACGACCGAAGACGTATGTCGAGCTATGGATCGGCGAAGACGTACGTACAATCGGCGGAAGAAGTTACGTACATGATGTTGTTTTTATGGCCGGCGGCAATCCTCTTTTCGAAAATCGCCGGGAGGGATACCTGCCGTTGTCGGAGGAAATCCTCCATGCGGCGGCGGATGGAAAACCCGACATTTTTCTCGGTTATTCGGAGCCCGGATACCCCGTGGATTTCCCCGGCCTGATACGGGAGCGAGGCTGGGACTCCCCTTCTCCCCCCCGAGTGATTGTCTCTGAAATGAAACGCGGCAGAAGCCTGATCCACGAAGGACCGTCGATTATCGACGCAATCGAATGGCTTCATCGGGAGATCAGCGGGGGATGATATGAATCCAGGCCGGGCCTATCGGACCCAGCCCATCTTTTTCCAGTAGATCTTGTCGATATTGTCCTCCGGGTAGGACTTTATCATCGGCCGGAGCGCTTGTAACAGCACCCACCTGAATATGTTGATATACCGTTTTTTCTTAAGGGATTGTACGAAGCGGAAGGCGTCCCGGCGCAGATGCTTGTCGAGTTTTTTCAGGCGCTTGCCTTTTACCTTTGCCATGTCGATTTCAAATAAATTGAAGCCCCGCTGCAAAATGACCGGAACGCCCCAAAAGCGGACGGACCGCCGGACACATTTGTTCGCAGGCTTTGTACCGGCCCCCGCCGCGGTCGCGATCAGCATTGCGCTTTTCCTAAACATCCGCGGATCAGCCCGGTGAGGCAGAAACAGCCATCCCAAGTGGTCGAGGAAGGCCTTCATCTGCGCCGACTCGGCAAGCACATAGGCGGGAGAGGTAAACACCAAACCGTCCGCATCGAGCATGGCCTGTACAATAGGTTCGAGCTTCTTACGGTGGGGGCACTTTTCTTCGGACTTTAAAAAGCAGGTATAACAGCCCCGGCAGAATTCGTTGAAGTCCGCCTGCAGGTGAAACTCCTTCACGGTAACGCCGGGGTCCTTCTGCGTAAGAAAAGCCTCGAAGCGTTTGTATACTTGAACGGTATTTCCCTTTGTGTTCGGACTGCCGTGGATGACGCATAATTCTGTATTAAATTTACCCATGATGGAAATGATATATCATGCTCTATCTATTTTGACAATGCTGTTCCCGACAAAGGATTCCCTAGTTCCGCATAGTCTGCCGGGCGGTTTCTTCCCGAGGTGAGCCCCAGAAATCATACTTCTCTAAAAACTCCTTTCTAGCTCTCATCCGGAAGGGCATCATAAAAATGAGCCACGCGGGAGTTGCTTTTTTCCAGTCCCGGTAAGCGGAATACTTGGACAGGGTAATGCCCTCCGCCATCGCCGTACTGCCGGCAAAAAGAATTACCAGCAGAAGCGCCGCCAGTCCGGATATGTGCCAGCCGCCTATGGCGGTATGCAGGTAAAAGTAGACGACGATCCACTGACCGAACTCGCATACATAGTTGGGATGGCGTACATATTTCCACAGACCAAAGGTATTGAATCCGAGGGACACCCGAGGGTGGTCTTTGAATTCTTCGCCGGAACGCATTTTGTAGTATCTCCACTGCTGGATATCGGCAATTGTCTCTCCGAAAAGCAGCAGGAAGTGGACACAGTAGAGGATAATTTCGGTCCGCACAATCGGCCCGGTAATTTGGCCGTAAAAGTAAAGCGGCAGGGTGATGGCAAAGACGAGAGCAAGCTGGTAAAAGGAGATAAAAAACAGATTGAACACTTCAAACGCGAAGCGGCCCGGAATCCGCTTTCGAAGCACCGCCCAGCGGTAGTCCTCTTCGTAGAACCCCCCCTTGTTCCAGCTGAATTTGTACCCGCCTTTGAGGGCGAAATTGGTGGTAAGACGGATGCACCAGAGGATGACGATAATGGCCGGAATGATGAAGCGGGGATTATGAATATATTCGGGCAGCCAGACGAGGACATAGACTCCGGGCAAAATCGACCAGAGCCGGTCGACGTGGGAATAATTACGGGTAATGAGTCCGGACACAAAGGAATACAGAATCGCGGCAGCTAAGATGATAAGGGTCGTAACGAGACTGTTCATCGTTGTTCCTCCATGGTTTGGCGATTATTGAATAATACTTAAAAATAATCGGTTATGGAGAAGGGTGTCAAGTCCGGCGATTTTTTTTTCGGACGGCCTCGGCAATAGTGCGGACTTCTTCCCGTACGGCAGGATGTATGGACTCGATAAACTGCTCGTCTACAATATCGATATTGGGTTCAGTTAATGCGACGATGTCTGCTAAATCTTTCGCGGCAATTTCAATACCGTCTTTTTCCCGCTTTTTAATGTACACTGCGGTTTTCCATTCGATCAGGGGGTGCAAATCGATATAAAACGCTCCGATCTCATCATCAAAGACCCGAATGGAATCCGGCTCCGGTACGGGAATGACCATCTCCCAGTCATCCCCGGGAAACAATACATCAATTTCAACGCCTGTTTCCGTATCGAAAGCATGGTCTACGTGTACCCGGAATCCTTCAGGCACATCCCGGCGGATAAACTCCCAATCATCTCTACCGGTAAGTATATCGACATCTACGGTAGTCCGGACGGTACCATTGCGGACAACCGCCATACCGCCGACGATGGCATATGACATATGGCGGAAAGAAAATAGACGGTGTATTCTCCGCACGGTTTTGATTAATGGGGATTCTTTAAAATCGCCGTTCCGCCGCAAAATCTGTCCGGGGGTCATTGGCAAAGTATAGCATGCGGGCCGGGGCGCTTCAACGGAACAGGCCCGTGTTCTGTACGGCGTTGCAGGCAAGGATGCCGACTACCCCGTACCGGCCGGCACCTTAGCCCGTTTTAAAGAAGACAGGACCCTGTATCGAGAGGACTGACCCGTTAAAGTTTGACAATTATGTCGTTCCTTATATACTGAAGCATAGCTGAAAAAAAAACGGAGTCACCTATATTTTAACGGATACTAAGAAGCACGCACATAAAATCCTCGAGTCGGTCTTTGGATTCAACTCCTTTAAGGACAATCAGGAAGAAATAATACAGGCCGTCCTCTCGGGCAGGGACGTATTCACGGCGATGCCTACCGGGGGCGGGAAAAGCCTCTGCTACCAGATACCGGGGCTGATGTTCGAAGGGCTTACCGTCGTAATCAGTCCGCTGATCGCCCTGATGAAGGACCAGGTGGACGATGCAGCATCCAAAGGGATTCCCGCGGCCTTTCTGAACAGCAGCCTCGAAAGCGAAGAAGTCTCCGCCATCTATTCCGGGCTCTACCGGGGAAAAATAAAACTGCTCT
>CAZSGZ010000351.1:0-3541 GCA_964606455.1 uncultured Spirochaetales bacterium | reverse complement strand
TTCGGCAAAACGGTAACCATTTTTTCCGGCACCAGGGTCCCGGAATACAAAATACTGTTTTCCAGAGAGCCCACCTTCGGCATTTCCGTTACCACCGGGACCGCGGCCCGAACAACATCAGACTCCCGGTTAGCCAGCAGTTTTCGACCGACCTGAAATGCAATGATAAGAACCGGAATTGTTACAAAAATTGCAATAATCCGCTTCAGTTTTTTTTTCATCCCGCGATTCCCATCCGAAACGTTTCCTGCAGGCCTTGTTTCGTCTGCTCTTTCAGCGTATCGATTTCAATATCGAGATCGTCCCGGGGTATCAGGGACGTATGAAAAAGGATTCCGGAAATAAAAATTTTAATGGCCGTTTTCGTCATCTCACTTTCATTGAACATTTCGATGACACCTAGCCGCTTGCCCTCTAAAAACAGCTCTTCAAAGGCATCACAGAGGTTCTCGATATTCGACCGGAACAGATCCAGCCGGTTTGCTTCGGAAAACATTCCCCGGAAAATCGGATGGACCCGCTTGAACAAATCGAACCCGAAATCGATGACCCTGTTGAACTTCACTTCAAACGTTTCGGGAAGAGAAATAATACGCTGAAGCTCCATGTAAAAGGTATTGAGCCCCTCGTCTACCGTATTGCGGAACAGGTCCTCTTTGTCCTCAAAATAGGTATACACCGATCCGGGTGCAATTCCGGCAATATCGGCAATGTCTTTAATTGTCGTGTTTCTGTAACCGTTTTCCCCGAAAGCCTCAAAGGCCGCGTCGAGAATGCCCTGCCGTTTTTCCTCATCCAGCTGCCGTGCCATCATGTTCCCCCTAATAATTGAATAACCAATCAGTTAATTCAATTTTACAAATTATAAATGAATAACCGTTCAGTTATAGTATAGAAGAGGTCTTTTCAGTTTTCAATTAAAAATTGGTAAACAGTTTTAAACAATTTATTTACATTTCGTAGATGTTCCTGGCAATCGGCACCCGTCTGCCCGTTCCAAAGGCCCGAGGAGATATTTTTAATACCGGCGGTGCCTGCCGCCGCTTGTATTCCGCCCGAGCGACCATTCCAAGCACTCTGCCGACAAGGGCAGGATCATGTCCCTTTTCAACAATGTCTTCTTTCGTCTTGTTTTCCAAAACATAATATCCAAGTATTTCATCTAAGACCTCATAGGGAGGGAGAAAATCCTGGTCGGTCTGGTCCGGCCGCAGCTCCGCCGACGGTGGTTTCGTCATGACCGATTCCGGTATAATTTTCTCCCCGCGGTTGATATGCCGGCAGAGTTCGTACACCTCGGTTTTAAAGAGGTCTCCGATAACGGCCAGGCTGCCGCACATGTCTCCGTAAAGGGTGCAATAACCCGTGGCCAGTTCCGATTTATTCCCCGTAGCCAGCAGGAGGGAATTCCACTTATTCGAGTAAGCCATCAGTACCGTTCCCCTGATACGGGCTTGTAAATTTTCTTCGGTACTATCTATCTCTTTTCCGGAAAATACCGGGCCGAGGCTGTCATTGAAACTGGAGAAAATATGTTCAATAGGCAGCACCTCGTACCTGCAGCCCAAAATATTCGCAAGCTCTTCCGAATCGGTAAGGCTTCCTTCCGAGGAGAATGGCGACGGCAGGGCAAAGCATGTTACATGTTCCGGGCCGAGGGCCTGAACGGCCAAAACCGCGACAAGGGCGCTGTCGATACCTCCGGACAGACCTAAATGCACGTCGGCAAAACCGGTTTTTCCCAGATAATCCCGGATTCCCAGTACCAGGGCCTGCCGGATTTCTTCGTATTTGTCAGCTTTCACCTCGATATCGGCACAGCCGGCATCAGTATCGACAACGATAAGGTCCTCCGCAAAAGCTTTTGCCCACGCGGCACATGCACCGTTACCGACGGTAATAATCGAGTTGCCGTCGAACACAAGGTTATCATTCCCCCCCACCATATTCGCGTACAGTGCGGGGATGCCCGCGGTGCCGCTTATTTTAGCAAGAAGTTTTTTCCGGGCCGACAGCTTTCCGTAGTGGAAGGGTGATGCAGAGGGGGCGGCCAACAAGGTCATCCCCATGTTCAGGAGGCCGTTTACCGGGTCCACGGGATATCTCGCGCCGGGTACCGGCTCGGTTTCCCACCACAGGTCTTCACAAATGGCAATGCCGATGCGGTGGCCCTTCCAGGCAAAAAGTGCCTGACTGCCCGCGGGTTCAAAATACCGCGCCTCGTCGAATACGTCGAAGGTGGGGAGCAGCGTTTTCGCCTGGGTAAGCTCGATACTCCCGTTTACAATAAGTGAAGCCGCATTGAGAAGCGGCTTCCCCGTCAAAGCGGGATTTTCGGTAACATAGCCAACGACAACGGCAATATCGTCGGGAACATTCTGCTGCAGCTTCCGCAGTGCCTTCTTGTTTTCACGAATAAATGTCCTGTGTTCGAGCAAATCCATCGGAGGATAGCCGCAGAGACTCATTTCCGGAAATACGACAATATCTGCCGACTTCGCCCGCGCACGTTGTATAAAATCGAATATTCTCGCCAAATTTCCTTCAAAGTCGCCTATTGTTGTGTTGATTTGCCCAATAGCAGCTTTCATGTAAGCCTCCTGACGGAAGAATACAAAAAAAACCAAGTGTTGACCACCACCATAATAGGCAGTAGTATAGGCAGACGTGAAAAAAACGGTTTTAATAACGGGAAAACCTTCAAAATTATTGGAACATCTCACCCGTCTCTATCTCGGCGCGGGCTGGAACGCCGCCGTTACATCCGGTTCCGCGGATGAAGAGGCCGAAACGCCGGACCTGCTCCGCATGACCCTAAACCGCCGCTCTCTCCTGTCTAACCGGAGCTGCATTATCGATACCCTTTCACAATTTGAAAAAATT
The DNA here is from genome assembly GCA_964606455.1 of uncultured Spirochaetales bacterium. GTDB lineage: Bacteria > Spirochaetota > Spirochaetia > SPDA01 > CAZSGZ01 > CAZSGZ01. The sequence continues at coordinate 658 of CAZSGZ010000351.1, read as the reverse complement.
GACGAAGCAGTTGCCGTATTTTCCTCGGAAGGTGAAAACCGCCCCCTCCATGAACTGCCGGCGGCTGAAATCGAGGAACTTGTCGACAGTTCCATTAAGGCGGCTTTTTTCATGCTGAAAGAGGTCATCGGCTACTTTTGGAAACAGAAACGGGGTGTACTCTCCTTAGTCCTCTACACCTACGGTCCGGAGGTCCTTACCCCCCTTGACGCGGCCGCCTACGGCAGTTTCCGCGCCCTCGCGGACAGTCTGTTCACCTACTATCGGAACGAGCCGGTCACCATCAACGGCTTCGAATCCCAATCGGGCAGAACCGACGAATTCGCCGCTTTTATTAAACAGACAATCGACGAAAAAGCAGGAAAAAGCCACGGCAAATGGTACAAACACAGCGACCGCGGCGGCATTCTGTCCAGCATCTCCTTCCCCGGCAAAAAGAAGTAATATATTGACAGCACCCCCCAAACCGTACTATATTTTCCCCGAAAGACATCTATAAGCGCCCGGATGGTGAAATTGGTAGACACGCTAGGTTCAGGGTCTAGTGATCGCAAGGTCGTGGAGGTTCAAGTCCTCTTCCGGGCATTAGAAAATGGGGAAGTTTCCGACCAGGCACCGCCGGCAAAAAACATGCTTTATTCTTTCCTATACTTCCAAT
>CAZSGZ010000350.1:0-3577 GCA_964606455.1 uncultured Spirochaetales bacterium | reverse complement strand
CTTTTTAGCAATATATCATAAGTAATTTTTCCTACAAAATTAAAAAAACATCTTCTACAACCATATCCCGTACATCTTCTCTGGCCCATATAGGGTCTGTAGATACCAACCAGAACCCATTGCATTTGAAGTACTTCTAACATATTCGTAATCGATGGGAATATAATATCCCGCCGGAGCATTTTCCCCCGACCAAACAAATGCAGGTTCATCTATAACGTAGTAAGTACCGGAATCCGGCTCCACCTCGGAATATACGAGACAAACGGCATGCCCTTCAGCATGCGGACCGGGTGCAAACCCTGCAATATAAGGCAATCCGTCCCAGAATCGTATCAGTCCGGCAGTAACAAGAGCAAAATCCTCACAATCACCACCTCCTTCAGCTACAAATACTACCGGATTAAGTGCAGTCAAATTTGGTTTATAAGTGTAGCATTTTACCAATTCATTCTGAAAGTTCTGTATTTCGTCCCAGGAAAGCTCTAAATTCCGGTTGCTGTCCGCTGCAACATACCAATCGATTAATCCTTGGTGTTCGATGCCTGTAATTTCTTTAAACCGTTTAATTCGTTGTTGTATCTTCATTGCGTAGGCCTCTTCTACTGGAGCAGGTTTAGGTTGCGGTTCCGGCTGTATTTCTTGTTTCGGTTGAGGTGCTGGATCTTTTTGAGGCGCTGGTTTAGGATTCGGTTTCGGTTTGGGCGAAGGAGTAGGTTCTACCGGATCAGGTGTAAAATCAAAATCAGCAACTGCATAATCTTCGTGGTCCCAATCATAAAACTCGATATCAAATAATTCGACTGCTATATCGCCGATGTCCTCTCGTTTTAAAAAGATAAATAAACACGCTACTAATGTACAAATTATCCAAAAACCAGGGATCCCTCTACTTTTTTTCTTTTTTATATTCTGATGCTTATTTGGAATGGATGTATTTGTAGGTTGTGTTAGCGAAGATTTAATCTCTGTTTTCTGCTGCCTTGAAAATTGTTGCGATTTAGGTATTGCGTTTGGTGTGGGTGAAATTTCTGTTTCTGGTTTAACATTATTGGAAGCATATTTCCCGGCAGATTCCCACCATAATATTCTATCAAGTCTAAATGTTCGTAGCTCCTGTCGAAGTTCACAGTACGCACGTATGTAAGTCTGACCGTAGCTGCTACGATACACATTCCTAATCTGTATCGTCCTTATTGAAGAATTTCCATACCCATTGCAATATCCTATTTCCACTCTACCTGACGGGAAAGTCGGTTTTTGAGTAGAAAAAGAATTTGATACGGTTCCCATACTTTCTGTAAGCAATTACTGTGCCAGTAAGATATGGGTCGTTTTTAGGCAAAATATTGACTTTAAGTAACTGAAGTTCCATACAATGCACGTGCTGAAAGTTTAGTAGCAGCGTATTTTATTGAGACATCTGAACAATGACAAATGGAGATAAAATCTGTAACGATAGAGCTTGATCGGCTCGCTTCACGAAAAATTATAGAAAAATGCCTATGGAATCAGGACACATGAGGATGATATCGTCTTTTAGACGCAGGAAGGAGAGGGAAGAAAGAACTTTACACTACCGATCCGTAAGCCCCGCTTCGGCCAGGATAGGAAAAAATCCTTTAGTTTTTTATCTGTGACCAGAAACCTTCAGCCATATTTTTGCTAACCGTTCTTTTCGAGTAATACATTTAGTCTCGAAAATATCGGCGGTCGATAAACTGTATTGTAAAAAATCTATTCTAATATTGTGATTGGAGTTTCCCCCAACATCTTTTTTGCAATATTATGAACATTTATAAGTGGCATTATAGGCACGCCTAGCCCCGCAGAAGATAATACTGAGGTAATCCCAACTCTTAGATATGGAAACAATAAAGAAGGTATCTGAAGTTTTACCAGGTTTTCCTCAAGTTTTTGATCGAATCTCCCTTCTTCCACGCTAAATACACCCGCTATACCCATTTTCAAAATAAAATACGTATTATCATCCAGTTCCTCAATTATTCCTTCCCGTTTTTTCTCTGGATTAATGTCTTGGGAGATTTTTGCGTCTATTCCACCAATATAGTATTTTTTTGATTTTACATATGCTGGTTGTCGTATATTTATTGCCATATCAAATGTTTCACGCTGATCGCCACCTGATTTGAGTAAGAATTTTATATTTTGGTTACCTTTGAATTCAATTCTATCTATTTTGTATGAAATGAATTGAAAATTCGATTTTATGCCGCCATTGTCATCCATTCAGACTCGTGCTCCATTTTTATTATATTATCCGATTTTTTATTTGAATTTTGCTCTACTAAAATTTCTGCTGAATTATCCTCAATACAATAAAAAGAATTATTTTCAACATCTTCAAAATCGAATAAATATTTCAAATCAACATATGGATTTTCTATAATATCGTAAGCTTGCAAATTATAATCGATAACAGAGTCAATAAAAACTTTAGAATATTCAAAGGTGATATAATTACCTGCAACTGGTATTTCGAACGGTTCGTACGCTTCATGAATATCGAGTATACCTTTATAAGATGCAGCCTCAGCTAAGGCTTCTATCTCCAACTCCTTTGCTGAAGAAAATCCAGATTCTTTAAGTAAATGAAATACATCTGAATCGGTCTGTCGATTGAGTTCTTTTTTTAAATCCGTGATATCCATTTCTATTAATTCTTGAGTGATCTTCTCAAGAGCTTTTTCCATTTTTCTGTTTTTCATTGATGTCCTCTATACTAATTTATCGTCTTTTCTATCGATAAACAATCATTATTTCTAACAATAATTGCTATCGGTGCCCCTGCAATACCTATGGGATACCATTTTTTATAATCAGCAGGTGGCGAAACTCTACAGAGAATGGTTTTATACTCTACACCAAATTTTTTCTCCAATTTCTCTATAAACAAGCTATGAATTTTCTCTTCCATATAAGGCTCATTGATGTCTATTTTCTTTTCAGACTGTAATCTAATGAGCATATTCTTAAAGTATTCAGTCTCTAAATCTAAAACTTCACTGTCCCTAGCCTTAACTTTCACAAGGATTATTGCACAACGAGTATCATGATCCTTATCATATTTACCACGCTTACGTTGGCACTCCCACCAATGACGAGCTAAATCTATGAATAATTCACTTTCTTTCCAGAAATAGATTCCTTTTCCAACTCGTCCACTCCCATATTCAAAACCCTTTGTTCCTATAGCAATTGCACGTGTTTTAGAAGTTCCATGTGAGCCTTTAAATTTCTTCATAGATTTTCAAAAATATTAACAACAACCTAATGTAAGGACATTGAGATGTCAAGTAAATGCTGCTAAGATAAGCGGTTCTGGACGTGCTGGAAATTTACAATGATATTCCTTCCCCGGGAGATCGAAGAAAAATGACCGTTTCCCCAGGGGTGTAGCTCCTGCCCTTGCCGTCCCTGGCAAGGCAGGTCCGGTAAAAGGCAAAGCAGGAGAGAACATGGATGTTCTCTCCTGTGGGTTATAGGTTCAGAAATTGAAAACGGTGGGAATTTCCTCAATCACATTCTCGTAGCAAAAAGTTCTAAACTCGTCCAA
>CAZSGZ010000349.1:0-3578 GCA_964606455.1 uncultured Spirochaetales bacterium | reverse complement strand
AACTGAAAGAAGCCGCCGAGAGTTTCGATGAAGGCGCCGTTTCCCGGGTCCTGGAGACACTGCGGGTAATTTTTGACCGGCAGGGGGGATGATTAAATTTGACTGCTCCCATGCGGTATAGTATATTGTAACACGATAAGGAGAGGAATATGACAGAAAAATTACAGGTTTATAAATGCGAGCTTTGCGGAAACATTGTTGAGATGGTCCACGCCGGTGCGGGGGAACTTGTCTGCTGCGGCGAACCAATGATACTGCAGGAAGAAAAAACCGCCGACAAGGCCACGGAAAAGCACGTGCCGGTGGTGGAGAAGACTTCGGAAGGATATAAAGTTACCGTCGGCACTACCCTGCATCCGATGGAAGATGATCACTACATCGAATGGATTGAACTCGTTGCCGACGGCAGTGCATACCGGCAGTTTCTGAAACCGGGGGACAGTCCCTCGGCGGAATTTTGTATAAGCGCTGCTTCGAGCGTATTTGCCCGGGAATACTGCAATAAACACAACCTTTGGAAAGGAGAATAAAATGAAGAAATACGTTTGCGATGTTTGCGGTTATGTTTATGATCCCGCCGAAGGGGACCCGGACAACGGTGTAGAACCGGGGACCTCTTTTGACAAGATCCCCGACGACTGGGTTTGTCCGGTTTGCGGAGCTTCGAAGGACGATTTTTCAGAAGCGTAGCAATGCGAAAGCGGTTGGCCTTCCGGGGTCATACCGCTTTTTTTATTTCATAACAGTTGTAGGAGCCCTTCCCGGTTTTAAAATCGGGAGGTGTAATGCATTCCGTTATGTCCCTGTATACGGTCCCCGCAATTGTATCCAGTTCCGGTGTAAATCCTTTTAGATGGGTGGTAAAATAGATGACACCTCCAGACGCTAGGAGTCCGGCCGCGTTCCCGATGAGTGTTTGATAGTCCCTGTCTAAAACAAAATCCCCGGGCCTGTCTTTTGAATTGGAAAAACTGGGGGGATCGACGAATATGCAGTCGAAGCGCTCGCTGCATTTTTCCAGCCAGGAAACACAGTCGCTTCGTATTCCGCGGTAGCCGGCTAAAGGGATGTTATTGATCAGCAGGTTTTGTTTTCCCCATGCAAGATATCTGCCGCTGGTATCGACGGACACCACCTCCGAAGCCCCGCCCGCCGCGGCGTAGACCGAGGCAGTACCGGTATAAGCGTAAAGGTTTAAAAATTTTTTCCCCGCCGCTTCCGCCCGTATCCGGGAACGGAGTTCCCGGTGTTCTAAAAACAGTCCCGTATCGAGGTAGTCCGTAAAATTGACAAGAAAGGTCAATCCTCCCTCGCGGACGGGGACAAAGCTTTCGGTGGTTCCCGTTTTCCCGTACTGCCCGTCCCCCCGCTGCCGCCGCCGCTGGGTAACGTAAATGTTTTCTTTCGGTATACCCATTGCTTCGGAAACACCTCCAACCATTTCAATTAACCGGAAGCGGGCCTTCTCTTTTGGAATTTCCGGCGGCGGTTCGTATTCCTGAATATACGCGTAGGAATGTTCGTATATGTCAATTGCGGCGGCGTATTCGGGTATGTCGGCATCGTAAATTCGGTAACAGGAGATGTCCTGTTTCTTTCTGCATGCCGCAAGCTGTTTTTTATTTTTCATAAGCCGGTTTTGAAAGTCTTCGAGGTGGCTCTCTACGTTTCCTTTCCCGCGGAGGGCGGCGTAAAAGGGGAAATGGACCCGGAAAGCGTTTTCCGGCGTAACGGAAAGCTGCACGAGTTTACTGTGTATTTCACCGTTCGACAGGGCCGATACCGAATCGGCCTGCAGCCCCAGATATCGGCCCGCCTCCGCGTCCGGGACCAGTACCGCCGCCCGCCATCCGTTAAAACGCCGCTTCAATTGCCGGCCGATTTCCTGATATAAGGCCGGGATCATTTCGCTTTCTTCCAAGCGGATTCCGTAGGGAGGGTTGATGCAGACCAGGCCCGGCGGGCCCGCGGCGGCGGGGTGTTCATGGAGAGCGGTCCGGGAAAATCGGACTATGCCGTCGACCCCGGCGGACCGGGCGTTTGCCCGGGCGGCTGTAATTGCCAGCGGGTCCCTGTCGAAGCCCAGGATGACCGGCCCTCCCGCGGTCCCGCCGCCGGTTTTCAGTTCCTCCAGTTTCTCTCGGGCTGCCTTCCGGACGGCACTCCACTCTTCCCGGCGGTGCTGTTTCCAGTGGTAGAACCCGAAATACCTTCGGTAAATTCCCGGGGCAATGCCGCGGGCAATCAACGCGGCCTCGATGGGGATTGTTCCCGCCCCGCACATGAAATCGACGAGGGGCAGTCCTTTCCCTGCTGCCTCCGCCCATCCCGATTTAAGAAGCATCGCCGCGGCCGCGTGTTCTTTCAGACCCGCCTCTACCGTCTGTTTCCGGTACCCCCGCTGATGGAGGCTGCCGCCGGAAGCATCTAGATACAGAAGCACCTCTCCGCCTTCCGCGTGGACGTGGAAGGTAATATCGGGCTTTTCGGAATCAACCGAGGGGCGGAGTCCGGTTTTTTCGCGAAACCGGTCGACAAGACCGTCTTTTACCTTCAAACCGAGGAAAGAAGTGTGGGAGAATGCTTTATCTCTGCTCGAAGCGGTTATGGAAAAGGTCGAGCCGGTTTCCATATGCTCTTCCCAGGGGAACCCCGCGGAAATCCGGTACAGGTCCGCTTCCCCGGCGTACCGGCCGGCGCCGATTTGCAGGAGGACCCTGTTCGCGGTCCGGGACCGGAGGCATATTTCATATAAGCGGAGGAGGCCGCATGTAAAATCGACCCCGGAATGAGAGGTCACCGCTGTTTCCGCCCCTAAATCCAGGAGTTCCTCCCGCAGAATGTGTTCTATTCCGCGGGACGTGGTGGCAAAACAGGTTCGTTTTTCCTCGCTCATTGTTGGATTGTAGTGAAAAATCGGGGAATATACCAGAATGGGAAAAGGGTGAAAAAAGAGAAAAAAGAGTAAATTTAACTTGAAAATCCCTGCAATTCGGGGTAGTTTTACTTATATACATAAATTCGAAAGGAGTAAGGGAATGAAGAAAATTTTACTTTTAGGAATAGCAGTGGTAATTGCTATCGGACTTGTTGCCTGCGGCAGTCCCGGTACAACCGAATCCGGCGGCGAAATGCAGAAGGAAGACACTTCCAATCTTCCCGATTGGGTAATGAATATGGAAATGTCGGAAGACGTAATGTATGGTATCGGATATGCGAAGATGTCTAATCTGAATACTTCTCGGACAACGGCCCTTGCCCGGGCGCGGACCGACATCTCTTTTCAGATCAAGTCGACCATTCAGGCCATGATGACCGATTATCAGCAGGAAGCCGGTGTGGATGACAATACCCAGGTAATCAATTTTGTCGAATCCGTATCGAAACAGCTTACCGACAATGTGTTAAGCGGCCTTACCCCGGACAAAATGGCCGTTATGGACGACAACGGCGTATGGGTACGGGTAATATACAAGAAATCCGATTTCATCGATGACGCGAAAGAAACCTTCGAAAGAAACGAAGACGCGGCTTTTGCTGAATTCAAAGCGGCCCAAGCAGTGGACAAACTGAATCGC
>CAZSGZ010000348.1:0-3605 GCA_964606455.1 uncultured Spirochaetales bacterium | reverse complement strand
CGTTAAACAGAAAATCCACGCCCACTTTCCGGGCTACATCCAGTGCGATTTCGTGACAGGGGTTCCCCTCGAGGATGCCCGCGGAGGCTTTCGGCGATGAGAGGGTCTCGTACCCGTGAAACTGCCGCACAGTCTCCAGGTCCACTAAAGCCGGGCACACCCCTTCCTGCCGCCGGAAAAGCCTGCCATAAAGTGGGGTTCGATAAAGCCGGTTACGATTTTAAAATCGGTCCGTGAGAACAAGCCGTTCACGCTGACCGGCGGATTGTCGGACACCCGGACAAGCCCCCCCGTATCCCGGGCGTCATGGTCGACCACCCGGCAGCTATCGTAGATGTCCCGGCCGACGAGGCGGATATGCTCCTCCTTCGTGCTCGGCCGGTGCATGCCGGTGCCGACGATGATGCTGATGTTTTTCCGCGGGACGCCTGCATTTTCCAGCTGTGCCAGAATGGCCGGCAGAAAGGTCCGGTTCGGCACCGCCCGGGTGATATCGGAGATGGTGACCGCGGCGGTGCGGGGTTTTTTTTGTTCCAGAAGTTTTTCGAGTGGAGGAGTGCCGACGGGGTCCGCCAGGGCTTGCTGCACCGCCGCTTCGATATTGCCGAGGGCCGGAGCGTCGGCTGTTTCGAGAATATCGGCTGTTTCGGGAACGTTTATTTCGATCTTTTCATCGCCGTATAAAAGATAGGTGCTTTTCATGTCACGGCACTACCTTTTCGGGGTTGAGGATATGCTTCGGATCGAATACATCCTTGATGCCCCGCATCAGGGCTTTTTCGCCGCCGCTTAACGCTTGTATAAGATACGACCGTTTGGCGATGCCGATGCCGTGCTCCCCCGAAACCTCGCCGCCTAGTCTCCGGGACTCGGCGTACATATCCTCGAATACCGAATCGAGAACGGTTTTCCATTTCCCGTCGGGAAGATCGTCCCGGAGGGCATAGACGTGGACGTTACCGTCTCCGGCGTGGCCGAAACAGGGCATCCGGATGCCGTATTTCTTTTTCAGGTCTTGTATGAAAAGAAGGAAGTCCGCCACTTTGTCCCGGGGGACCACCACGTCGCATTCGTCCAGTTCGGTGGTAGACGCCTTGATCCCTTCCAGGAAGGCGCCCCGTGCCGACCAGATCGCCTCGTGACGTTCCGGTGTTGCCGATATAAGAACATCATCCGCCCCCTCTTCGAGACAGAGGTCGGCGACCTGCCGGTACACCGAATCGACATACTCTTTCGAATGGCCGTCGAATGATATAAGAAGATAGGCGTCCGCCGACTTGTCGGGAAACTTCTTTCCTAGAAAATCCTCCGCGGCCAGGATCACCTCCCTCTCCAGGAACTCCACCGCCGTGGGGACCTGTTTCGAGGCGATAAGCTTCGGCACCGTCCGGATCGCTTTCTGCAGGTCGGGAAAGGGAATTAAAAGGCTTACCACCCGCTCCGGCAGGGGAATGAGTTTCACCGTCGCCTTCGTAACTACACAGAGAGTCCCTTCGGAGCCGATGATCAGGTCCCGCAGGCTGTACCCCGATGAAGTCTTCACAACCTTCGACCCGATTTCCAGCACCTCTCCGTCGGCCAAAACGACTTCCAGGGCCAGAACGTAATCCCGGGTGGTGCCGTATTTCACCGCCCGCATCCCGCCGGCGTTGGTACAGATATTCCCGCCGATGGTGGCGCTTTTCTCTCCCGGGTCGGGAGGATAGAGGAGCCCCCGGGGAGTCACATAGTCGATGATCTCCATCAGGAGCACTCCCGGCTCCAGGGCAAGGGTCAGGTTTGCTTCGTCCAGTTCCAGGATTTTGTTCATCTTCGCCAGGGAGAGCATGATCCCCCCCTTCGTGCAGACCGCCCCGCCGACAAGCCCCGTCCCCTGTCCCCGGGGGGTAACGGGGATGTTCCGTTCATGGGCGTGTTTCATAACGGCGGATACTTCGCCGGTTGAGAGGGCTTCCGCCAGCACCTCGGGGTACTGCCTTAGGCCGTGAAGCTCGTCGTGACTGTAGTCTTCGTGGATGGCGTCACCGGTATGCACCCGGTCGGCACCGCAGATGCTCTGCAGATGTTTGATGTCCTCCGGGGTTACTCTGTTATACTGCATGGGCAATGCTCCCCTTTGTTGTACGGATCTTCTCGATCAGTCCCGGCAGCACCCGGTAGATATCGCCGACGATCCCGTAGTGGGCCGCTTTGAAGACCGGCGCTTCCGGGTCGGTGTTGACGGCGATGATCCGCTCGGACCCCTTCATCCCGGCAATCCACTGCACCGAACCGGAAATGCCACAGGCAATCAGCAGTTTCGGGCTCACCGTCCGTCCCGACAGGCCGATCTGCCGCCGGGGATCGATCCATCCCGCTTCGATGGTCGGCCGGGTCCCGGCTATCTGGGCCCCTAAAAGCTCTGCCAATTCTTCCGCCATCGAAAGGTCCTCCTTCTTTTTAAAGGCCTTCCCGACGGCCACGATGGCGTCCGCCTCTTCGATGCCGATCACGGCAGGTTTTTCATGCACCGACTCGACAATCACCCGGGAATGGAGTTTGTCTTTCCCGATTTCACACCGGACGATCTCGCCTCGTCGCCCCTGGTCCGGTTCGGGAATACCGAAGATTTTGTACCGCACCGTCGCGAACTGGGGCCGGTGCCGGGTCGTCTTGATGTGGGCCATGATGTTCCCGCCGAATGCCGGGCGGACCTGGTGGAGGTCGCTGCTGTCCTCTATTGCAAGGGAGGTGCAGTCCGCCGTAAGGCCGGTTGTAAGCCGCGCCGCCGCCCGGGGGGCGAGGCTCCTGCCGATGGTCGTCCCCCCCACAAGGATAACCGAAGGTTTCACGGTCCGGCTGAAATCTTCGATAATGTTCGTACAGGGTTCGATGAGGATGTGCTCCAATGCAGGGTCGTCGTAGACGAAGACCTTGTCGGCGCCGGAGGCTATCAGCTCCCGGGCCGGACTTTTATGGCCGGCGGTAATTCCGTTTCCGATGAGCAGTGCGTACACCGGATGGCCTATCTCGTCGGCGAGCTCCCGGGCCTTCCCGATGAGCTCGAGGGAAACAGGATGGAGCCGGCGGTTTTCGTACTCGGCGAATACCGCCACGCCCCTCCATGCCGGCTTGTCGATTTCAGCGGCTTCATCTTCTATAAATTCAAAGACACCCTCGGGCCCTTTTTTGACGCAGAGGCGGCACATTCTGCAGCCTTCGTCGATCTCTATTTTACCTTCGCGCACATGAATCGATCCGAAGGGGCAGAGGGCGGCGAGGGCATCGAGAGCGGCCGGGTCCGAAATTTTTTCATGATGTATTTTTATTTCAGCCATGGTTCTTATCCTGTTTTATAAAAACTTCTCATTTTCCAGCACCCGGTAAAGCCGCTCCGTCAGTTCTTCCGGCGAGCCTTCGTACCTGATATGTTCGGTGTGGTGTTCCGGCGGGAAGATCCGCACCACCCGGGTGGGGGAACCGTCGAGACCGTAGTGCATCGGGTCCGGATCGGGCATGTCGGCAAAGGAAAGGATCCGGACCGGTTTGTTACCGTATGCCTTCATTTTTCTGTACGACGGCAGCCGGGGTTCGTTCAGGTCCTTCGCCACGGTGATGAGGCAGGG
>CAZSGZ010000347.1:0-3613 GCA_964606455.1 uncultured Spirochaetales bacterium | reverse complement strand
GTAATAGGACAGATAGTTGATCATCAAAAGCAGCAGCGTCGGAGAACCGAAATCGGGAAGGCCGATCCAGCTCTTGTACACAAAATAGAATGACGGGAGATAAATGAGCAATACAAGGTATCGCAGTCTCGAACTCCGCCGCCGGGAGGTAATTTTTATGCTGAAGTGCAGGGTAAAGGCATGCAGAAAGATGAACCCGAAGGAGGATATTCGGAAAAAGAGGATAACTTCTTCCTTCGTTCTCCCCGAATAGGCAAGAGCGCCGCCGAAGAGCCAGAAACACAAACAGAGGGTCATGAAGAAAAACAGGCGATTTATCGGCGACTTCGGGTTTTTCACGAAGATATACACACCTTCGCCTAAGGAGACGGTAAAAACAACTGTCGCGATAAAGGTCAGATAATTCATTAATAAAGATAAGCAATTATCGTGCCAAGAGAGGCCCCGTTTGGGGCTGTTAAATCGTTACAGGATAATAAAATACGTACGGTCTATTATGCTCGGCGAAGAGGTTTGTTAGAATTTTCTTAAATTGAGAAAAATGTGTCGCATTTTGCGAAAAATGTGCTATGCTATGTTTAAGATAAAGTAAAAAGAAAGGAACATGCGGCGTGTCGGATATTAGCATCCTGTGTGTTGATGATGAAAAAGTTATCGGCGACAGTATTCGGGACTATCTGTCATCCGAATATGAATGCATTGCCTTCGACGATCCGTCGAAAGCCCTCGAGCATTTGCGGGAGAACGCGGTTGATGTCCTTATTACCGACCAGCGGATGCCCGGCATAAGCGGTCTGGATCTGCTGAAAGAGGCCCGAACGCTTAATGCCTATGAAACGGGGGTCCTGTTAACGGCATATGCCGATAAAGACCTGCTGAAAAGCGTGCTGAATAACGGTCTGGTAGAGATCGCCCTGGAAAAACCGCTGGACCTCGAACTGTTGAAAATAAGGCTGGAGACCCTTGCCGGGAAGATACGCCGCCGGCGGGAATACCGGGAAAAACTGAAAGAAATTTACAAACTCCTCGCGGCTGATGATGAAAACGGCTTCCGCTTTATCGGAAAAGAGGGCGACCTGGCCGGGTTATGGAAACAGGTTGAAGCCGCGGCGCCGACGGATGAAAACATCCTCATTACCGGGGAAACGGGCACCGGAAAAGACGTGCTGGCGAAACAGGTCCACGCCTTAAGCGGCCGGCGGGGCGGGCCGTTTGTTAAAATCAACTGCGGGGCGATACCCGCCTCTCTTCTCGAGAGCGAACTCTTCGGGCATGAGAAGGGTTCGTTTTCAGGCGCCGACCGGCGGAAATTCGGGAAAATAGAGCTGGCCGACGGAGGGACGCTCTTTCTCGACGAAATCGGAGAGCTGCCGGTGGAGCTGCAGTCGAAGCTTCTCCATGTGGTGGAAGACAAGGCCCTCGAGCGTGTCGGCGGGACGGAAAAAATACGCGTCGATTTCAGACTGATATCGGCCACGAACAAAGACCTTGCAAATTTTTCGGCAGATGATTTCCGGCGAGACCTGTTTTACCGGATATCGACGGTGCACCTGCATCTGCCGGAGCTTGCGAGCAGAAACGCGGACCTTCCCCTCCATATTGTTTCGATTATCGGGAAGAACGCGAAATTGTTCGGGAAAAAATCGACGGAAATAAGTCCGGAAGCGATGGACCTGCTCTGTTCCCACTCCTGGCCGGGAAATATACGGGAGCTGGACAATGTGTTGAAGCGGGTCATCATGATGAAAGACACGGAAGAGGCGGAGCTGTTTCCGGCGGATTTCCGCCAATTTCTCGTCGGGGAAGTCGGGAACAAGGACACTTTTGAGGCGGCCCTGATGCAGACGGCCCGGGAAATGCTTGCCGGCGGTACGTCGCTGCAGGAGGTGGAACAGACCCTTCTCGGGTATCTCGTAGAACTGTGCGGCGGAAAGATTATGGAAGCCTCCCGCAAAACAGGAATCCCGAAGGACCGGTTTTACCGGCAGAAAGAGAAAACCGACAAATGAAGGCGTTTGCGGTACTTGCCGCTGCCGTATGTTTGTTCCTGCTGGTTTCCTGCGGCGAAAAAGTGGTGCCGAAGGTGGTAAGGTCTTCCCGGGAGGAAGCGCGTATCGACTTGTCTAATTGGTCCTTTGGGGATGACGGGCCGGCACGCCTTATCGGCAACACCTGGGAGTTTTACTGGAAGAAACTGTATACGCCGGAAGACTTTCGAAACGGCGGTGTTCGGACACCGCCGGTCCTCGCTAAAGGCGGGAGCGCGTGGAACGGGATGGTAATAAACGGGGAGACCCTGCCGGCAGACGGCTTTGCTACCTACCGCACCGTTATGCTTCTTCCCGAAGCGGGACGGATCTACAGCTTTTATATTAAGAACTTTGATTCTGCATACAAACTCTGGATAAACGGAGAACCGCGCGCGGAAAACGGCGCGGCAGCGGAAAGCAAAGCGGCGTATGTTCCCCGACGGCTCCCGCGGCAATTCCACCATTACGCGCACGGCCGGGAACTGGAAATTATCATCCAAATTGCGAACTTTACCCACAAGTGGGGCGGCCTTTCGAACAACATCTATATGGGCCTTCCCGGGCAGCTGCAGGCTTTTCTAAACGGACGTTTCGGTACCATAACCTTTCTCTCCGGCGCGATCCTCATAATGGCGCTGTATCACCTCTTCCTGTTTATGAACCGGAGAAAGGACTCTGCTTCTCTCTTTTTCTTCTTTTTCTGCCTGTATGCGTTTATCTGGTATCTGTTTCGAGGAGACTATTTATTTTTCCGCCTGTTTCCCGCTTTTCCCTTGGGTGTCGGGATACGGCTCGAGTATTTCAGCCTCTTCGGTATCCTGCCGTTTTTCCTTTTATTTATATGGCAGGTTTATTCCGGAAGCATACGCCGGGTGTTCATTTTTGTTCCGGCGGCGGCGGGGTCCTGTTTTATGCTGCTGAGCCTGGTAACGCCGGTCAAGTTTTTCAGCGCCCACACCCTCGTTCCGTTTTACGCCCTGGTTATAATCAGTTTCGGTATCTTGCTGACCCTCGCGCTGAGGGCGGCACTGCGGAAAAGGCCCGGGGCCGTCCTCTCCCTTCTCGGGTGTTTGGTTTTCTTTCTGACCGTACTGTACGATATTGCCGCGAATAGAAAGATCATCATAGGAAACGCTTTAAGCCCCTTTCTTCCCGCGGGGCTTTTTATCTTTATTCTGTTTCAGTCTTTTATTCTCGCGAAGCGGTTCTCCCGGGCCTACGATGAGCTGGATAATGTCGCAAATACGCTGGAGCAAAATGTAGCGCGGCGGACGGCGGAGCTGCAGAACGCGCGGGAACAGCTGTTCGAGCGGGAAAAACTGGCTGCCTTAGGGACGCTGGCGGGAGGAATATCTCACGAAATTTTCAACCCCTTAAGCGGTATCAGCGGTCCGTTAAGCGTGCTTAGGAAAGAACTCAGCGCTTCCGGTACGGCGGAGAACGGGACGGTTACGAAGCACTTGGACTATATGGAAACGAAGGTGGAGGAAATTTCCACGGTGGTCAGGAACCTCAACAACCTTGTCCACGAAAAGGAAATACGGAAGGTGCCGGTACCGCTTCTTTCCCTTGCGGAAGAGGTT
>CAZSGZ010000346.1:0-3637 GCA_964606455.1 uncultured Spirochaetales bacterium | reverse complement strand
TGAAGGCGCAGCCCCTTCAGCACCCTGTCGGTCCCTACAAAATCTCGGACAAATTGGTTTTCCGGGGCGTAGAGCAGGGTTGTCGGGTCCGCGAACTGCACCAGTTCACCGGCCTTCAGGAGGGCTATTCTGTCTCCCATCTTTATTGCTTCATGAATATCGTGGGTAACGAATGCAATTGTTTTTTTAATTTTTGCCTGAATTTTCAAGAATTCGTCCTGCAGCTTTACGCGTGTAATGGGATCGATGGCCCCGAAAGGCTCGTCCATGAGAAGAATCGGAGGATCGGCACCAAGGCACCGTGCTACCCCCACGCGCTGCTGCTGTCCGCCGGAGAGTTCACTGGGATACCGGTCCATGAAAATTTTCGGGTCCATCCCGACGAGGGCCAGCAGCTCCTCCGCCCGTTCCCGCTGGCGCGTTTTTGTCCATTTTTTTAATATCGGAACGGTCGCAATATTTTGTGCTACCGTGAGATGCGGGAAGAGGCCGATATTCTGAATAGCGTATCCGATTCCCCTGCGGAGTTCATTCTGGTTTACATCCATGATATTTTCACCCTGAACATAGATGTCGCCTTCGGTAAGAGGAATGATACGGTTGATCATTTTCATACATGTCGTTTTCCCGCACCCGGAAGGTCCTAAGAAGACACAAAATTCCCCTTCTTCGATTTCGAGGCTGAAATTTTTCACAGCCACGGTACCGTCAGGATATTTTTTTGTTACATTTTCTAGTTTTATCAACGCCCTTTCCTCCCTATTCGTATTCCTTTCGGCGTTGCCAGCCATTCAACCCGTCCGAGGATGAGATCGAAAATAATCGCAAGGACCGAAACACATACGGCGCCGACAATTATAAGATCCACTCTGTAGTTGGCAATTCCCCGGAAAATTGGCTGGCCTAATCCTCCGGCCCCGATGTAGGAACCGATTGCCGCGATTCCAATATTCATGACCACCGCCTGGCGCAGACCCGCCATGATAACGGGTATCGCTAAGGGTATTTTCACTTTTAGTAAGAGCTGCCGTTCCGTCATTCCCATGCCCCGGCCGGCTTCGATAATTGCCGGGTCTACTTCGGTAATTGCGGTGTAGGTGTTTCGGATAATCGGCAGCAGCCCGTACAGGGTCAATGCGACAACCACGGGAACTAACCCGATGGAGGGAAGCGTCAGTGCCGATAAAATACCCATGAGAATACCGTAGAGCGCGAGAGAAGGTATGGTCATGAAGATACTTGCAAAATAAATTACCGTCTCGGCGGCCCGTTCTCTTCCCTTTTTAGAAATAAGTATTCCGATAAAAACACCGATGACGACGGCGATGGCGTTTGCTATGCTGATGATGTAAAGATGCTGCAGCGTCCACTCGATAATTTTATCGTAATGCTTTATAAAATATTCCCACGCCTGTTTCCACATAATTCCTGCTTATCCGCTGTTATGAAACGATTCCGGCAGGCAGAATCGGTCTGCCCGCCGAAACAATACAAAGTGCACTAAGTTCTCAGTCGATCAGTCCTTTTTCCTTCAGCCACGCTTCGGCCGCTTCTTCCGGCTCCATCAGGTCGATATCGACCATGGCGTTCAATTCCGTCATCTCCTGCCGAGCACCGGCGGGATCGTCGGGGAAGGCGCCGACAAGCCTGTTCAGCGCTTCTTTCAGGCCGTCGTTTGCTTCAAGCACCTCCACCCGTGTATAGGGGGAAAGGTCGTAAGGCGGCCAGAAGTTCTTGTCGTCCTCGAGGACAACCCAGTCGTATTTTACCGCCGCGGGATCGGTACCGAACATCATGGCGGCAACGCTTCTTCCTTTTTCCAGATATTCAAAAGTCAAACCTGGAAGGACCGTGGTTACGGAATCGGGTTTGAACGCAAAATCGTAATGCAGCTGCAGACCGAGGATACCGTCGGGGCGGGAATAAAACTCGAAATCGCTTGCGAAGGGTACTTCTCCTTCCTGTTCCTGTACATATTCCGCGAAATCAGACATGGTGGTAATGCCGTGTTCCTCGGAAAATTCTCTCGTGATTGCAATTGCGTAGGTATTGTTGCACCAGATCGGATCCATCCATACCAGACCGTTTTCCGCGTCGTATTCTTTCGCTTTTTGATACATTTCTTTCGGCGATTCGCCGTTGAACTCGTGTCCGGCATAGCTCAGCCACAGGGTCCCCGTATAGTCCATGCAGAGGTCGATGTCCCCGTTTTCCATGGCTTCACGCATGACCGTACTGGACATACCTGTTTTCAAACTTATATCGAACCCCTGATCTTCGAGATAGATTGCCATCAGGTTTCCGACAACAAACTGTTCGGTGAAGTTTTTCGTGCCGATGTCGATGGGTTTCTTGTAGGCGATTCCCGACTTCGGAGGACCCGCGGGGGCCGCTTCTTCCGAAGAGGATGAGGATTCTTCTTCCGCCGCCGGGGCCGCTTCAGGTTCCGCTTCCTGCTTGCCTCCCGCGAAAAGCAGAAGTCCGCAGGCGAGCAGAAGAACTAATACAATGAATAATTTTTTTGTCATGTTTCTCTCCTTTATATACCTTTACATAAAATACTTTCAATTATATTGTATTCAACTATATACGATTCGTCAAGCTCATATTAATCCCTTGGGCAAATATATAGTTGTAAAATAACAATTTATCTCATTTTATATTCAAAATACGTCCATTATATCCCATACTGATGTATGTACTTTATTACTAATTTTCTTATAAATACATTCAGTTGTATGTAAAAAGAAAAACTGATATACTTTTATCGATATTTTTGATAATTTATAAACCTGAAGGTTAGTGTGCAGCCCCATGATGTAAGTAACGATGTTCTTAAAATTCTCAGAAAAATAATCCGGGCGGTCGATTTGCAGTCAAAGCAGCTGGTAAAGGAATACGGCCTGACGGGGCCGCAAATTATTATACTCAAAGAAATATACGCTAAAGAGGGAATTACCGTCAGTGAAATCGCGGCAAACATCAATTTGAGCCAATCGACGGTGACGAACATCCTCGACCGCCTCGAAAAACGGGGCCTTATTACTCGGCGAAGGAGTGATACGGACAAACGGCGGGTCATTGTCAAAATTGAAGATGCGGGGATGGAGATGATAAAAAACGATCCCTCCCTCCTGCAGGAACACTTTATCCAACGGTTCCGAAAACTCCCGGACTGGGAGCAGAGCGCTATCCTTTCCTCCCTGCAGCGGGTCGCATCGATGATGGACGCAACCGAAATTGAAGACCCCGTCTCTCCTTGGTAACATGATTCCCCGCCGGTTATTTCCCATTCTGCTGATTATTCTGTGCGGTACCGCCGCCGGGGTGTCCGCCGGGCCCCTTCGGAATGCAGTCGAAGCGGCGGAAAGCATGGAAAACGGAAAAATACGATTCGAACCCTGGGCGTTCCTAAATATCGGTTTAGGATATTCGGGGCTTTCACTCTTCCCGGGAGTTGATACGGTCCTGTGGTATACCTTCGGCGGGGACCTGGATTCGGCGGGGTACTACCAAAAGCCGGACGGTTCGGTGTATTCGGGGGCGGACCCCGGGGTCGACCCGGAAACCGACCTGTTCTATTACTTCATACGGGCCCAATTTTCCCTCGGTGTTTCCCAGGGAATAATTCCCGGAG
>CAZSGZ010000345.1:0-3661 GCA_964606455.1 uncultured Spirochaetales bacterium | reverse complement strand
GCGACTTGCCGAGCTGACGAGCGACAAACACAGGTGCTTCACAACTGAATGACAACTGCGGATGGCGAAACGGCAGCAGGTGCTTTTCGCCAAACAGAAAGCTCAGCAGCTTTCCGTCTTCCGGCTTCCATTCTTCATGCTGAACATCAAAGCTGCGGCGGGCCGCATTGACGATGTCCAGCTCGGTGCCAGCGCAAAGCGAAGGGATGAGGGTTGCATTCATATCAATGTGGCAGTTCCAGTTGTAGGGCTTTCACCCAGATTGAACCAGGCTTGCGATCGAGCTGGCGCGCGACATAGACCGCGCCTTTGTTCCAGTGGTCGCGCAGGAACTGCACGTCGTCTTCCGACCAGCGCCGATAGACGCAAGTTTTTAGGCCGAGCTGTTTGCGCTTTGTGTGCACCGTCGATGGATCGATGCCTAGCTCGTCGGCGATGTCTGCGTTCGTCCGCTGCTGATTCTCTGGCGCGGTCAAGACGGCAATGCGCGACGCTGTCCAGACGCTGTTGGTTGTGCGCTTCAGGCCGAGCCGATAACGCCTGGTGCGGATCGAGTCAGGGTCACGTCCCGTGATGTCTGCGATCTCGGTATCCCGATAGCCGTTCTCGAAGTAGACGCGCAGATCGTCGGTCTCTTTTTTCGTCCAGCGCTTCATTCTGTCCTCGGTGATTGGCGGCGCCCTCGGTGGTATCCCATCCAGACCCGTAAGGGAAAGATGCACCGGGCGCCATTGAAACTGGTGCTTGATCGCTCCTGCCGCTTGCCAGGGGACGGAAATGCGCGCCCGGCCGACATGACTCAGAGCATCAAGCTGTCGAGGGTTATTTCCGCCACCCTCGACTGGGCGGTCAGCACGCCACCCCGGCGTTATTCGTATTCGATGACCTTGATGCCGGCTTCCTCAAAGATCAGCGCAGCAATGGCGGCTTCCTCTGCCCAGTGGCTTTCGGCTGGCATAAGCGGGCTGTAGACGCGCCGTATGCCGGCCTGAACGATCAGTTTTGCGCAGTCGCTGCAGGGGTGAAGTGCGGTGACGATCATTGTTCCGCCTTTGAGCCGAGCGCCGACCCGAGCGGCTTGCGCGATCGCATTGGCTTCGGCGTGGACGATCAGGCGCAGCTTGATGTATCGGTCGGCATAGCGCTCGGGGAGGTCTCTGACACCGCGCGGGAAGCCATTGAAACCTGTCGAAATTAACGCAAAGTCGTCGTCAAGGATCACGCACCCAACTTTTGTGCGAGGGTCTTTCGACTTACCAGCAGCGGCTTGCGCATCGGCAATGAAGGCGAGCGGGTTCATGCTTTGAATTCCGCTTGGTTGCCGATAGTGACTAGGTGTGGATCGGTCTCCATCGCCTGGTTGAATAGCGCAATCATTACCGCTGCAGCTTCATCAGCGGCGCCAGCGTCGCGCTCCATACCATCGGTTCCGCCACCGTAATTGACATCGATCACAAGCTGGTCGCCGTTTTCGGTGATGGTGATCGTGACAGGGGTCATTGCTCGCCCTCGCTAAGCACGTTCACGAGCATGTGCGCATAGTGTTCTGCTTTCTGAGCGTCTTCGAGGTCCGAGCCTTTACTGCCCATCCGCATGATGTACTTCAGCGCGTTCATTCGGAAAGCACCGATCTGCTGCTCAATCGGCCATGTCTCGATCACATCAAACGGCTGAATCCGCATCATGGTGTAATGGTCACCACCAACCTGGTATTCACGCTTCATGCGCCTGTACTCCCAAAGCCACCATCGCCACGACTGGTCTCACTGAGCGTATCGGTCTCGACAAACTCAATTTGCGGCACAGGAATGACGATGCCTTGCGCGATCCTGTCTCCAGGTTTGATTAAGAGGTTGTTGGGCTGATCCGCAGCGAGCTTGACTTTAATCTCTCCGCGATAGTCCGCGTCAATGACTCCGACGCAGTTTGAGAGCCGCGTGTCATGCTTGAACGCATGTCCGCTGCGACTGAATAGCAGCATGACGTAGCCATAGGGGATCTCGACCGCAATCCCAGTGCCGATGACAGCTGGTGTCGCGGTTCGAGGGGCGCCGGTTGCAGCGGCATAGAAATCAAAAGCTCCCGAGCCATCCGTGGCGTAGGTCGGCAGCTCGGCGTCCGGGTGCAGGCGCTTGGTCGGGATCTGCAGTGCGCACAAATCCATCAGCTCAAGCGGCAGGTCTTCCTGGATCAGTGACTCGACGGTATCGGTATCGCGCTCAGCCACATGGGCCATCAGCGCCTGGTCAACCGGGTCGACCGGGGTGTACGGCATTGTGGTCAATGGGTGGTGCAGGCTGGATTGGGGGTTAGGCATTGACGGTTTCCTCATCGCGCACCCGGATTTCTTCCTCGATCCACACCTCGCTTGCGCGCAAGTTTTCCACCTTGCAACATTTGGAAGGCGAGCGAAGGGCCGCGCGGACGTTGGCCAGTTCCAGGTGCAATTCGTCGTCGGTCATCCGCGCGAGGCTGTCCATGTACTCCATCGCTTGCGGGTCGTCGGCGGGGTCATCGGGCGGTCCATAGATCCATGATTGTTCCCAGCGGGCTTGTGCTTGTGCAAAGGACATCGGCGTCTCCAAATATTGCAAAGTTTCGCTACGATAGCGCAATGCGCTAAACGCGTAAAGCCAAAAGGTCAATCGTCTCGTCCGCGGCATCCTGTATCTCAGGCGCGTGCGAGATGAACACCTCGCGCTCGAACCCGGCCAGTTCCAGCGCTCGCCGTTTCAGCCGGGCAAACTCGAGCTTGCGGGCGCTGTCCAGGGCACCGTCGACCTCATCAGCCAGTCGAGTGTGGAAGCGACCGCGCGAATGGCGGGCCTCATACAGACCGATCGCGGTACTCAAAACCTCATTTAAGTAAACCCGCTGACCGCCGGACATGACCCGCAGCGGCCGCATGCCATCGCGACCATGCACAAGGATGTCGAAGTCTTCCTTGAGCGCGCCATCGCATTTGACCGACTGCGTGGTCAGCTCGATGCGGTACTCACCACCAAAGCAGGTGTCGAGCAGGTCGTTGGCGATCTCAGCCAAGGCCGGGCCGGCATCATCGATACAGAGCGCGACGATGCCATCACGGCCGAGGCCGCGGCGTAGGTTGCCCCAGTGGGCGATCTCGTTCTCGATCATCGCGATCTTGCTCGCATAGCCTTCCATGTCGGCCAGCAGGGTCTCGAGCCGCTTGCGCTCGGCCTGGGCGTTGGCAAGGGTGGTCTGGGCCTCGGCCTTGGCGGCCTCTACAGCAGTGAGGCGAGCCTCAGCCTCGGCGCATTGTGCCGTGGCCTGTTCGACGCGAGCGGACTGGGTGTCGGCCGGCAAGGACGCTAGCTCGGTCTTGATCTGCTCGATCTGTTGGTCGAAGCGGGCCAGCGTCTGCTCGGCTTGGGTCTTGATGTGCGCGAGGTCACCGCGGTGCAGGGCCATACCCTCGTCGTACTGCACCTGCTCCTGCTGCTGCTCGGCGAGCTTGGCGCTCAGCTGCTCTTCGAGAGAGGCCAGATGCTCTCTCAATGCCGGCAGCTGTTCGCGCTGTGCGGCCTTGCGCTCGATCTCGGCTAGGGCCTCGGTGGCGTCTTTGAGTTGCTGCTTGAGCGTGCTGGTCTGTGCCGGCGGCAACGCGGACGCCTGTGCTTGGGTCTGAGCCAACGCGGCG
>CAZSGZ010000344.1:0-3717 GCA_964606455.1 uncultured Spirochaetales bacterium | reverse complement strand
AACGGCCTGGGATGGAAATATATATCGAGAGACTGGCGATGACCGTGCCAGGGGTGTACCGCAGCGAAGCGAGGAACACCCCGAAGACGCAGCATGCTGAAAAGCATGTGGAGTGAATCGCCTCAAAAGAAGATTGTCAGAAATAATAAAAAAATTTTTAATAAATTGAAATTCTTCGTTATCTCTAATATAATTTGAACATATTTGACAAGGTAGCTTTATCCGACTAATGGTAACGGGGTAGTACATTGACAATGGAATGCAATAAGAAAAAGATCCTCCTCGTGGAAGACGAAGTCCTTATTGCAATGGTTGAAAAAGCAGAGCTTGAAAAGTATGGATATGTAGTGGAAACGGTCATATCCGGCGAGGCAGCCATAGAACGCGCAGCGATGGGAGACGGACGTATCGATCTAATCCTCATGGACATCGATCTTGGTCCCGGCAGAATGGACGGAACGGAGGCCGCGAAGATGGTCCTCGCGAAAAAAGACATTCCCATTGTTTTTCTTTCGTCCCACACCGATCCGGGAACAGTCGAGAAAACGGAAAAAATAACCTCCTACGGCTACGTTGTAAAAAACTCCGGCATAATCGTTATGGATGCCTCAATCAAAATGGCCCTTAAGTTGTTCGAAGCCAGGCTTAGCGAGAGGAGAAAGGAAGAATTCCTGGCGACGACCAGGATGCTGCTGAAAGCGGCTTTCGATTCTAACCTTGATCCTCAGCTGATTTTCAGATCAAAACGAGATTCACGAGGAGACATTATTGATTTTGTGTTTCAGGACCTGAATAACGAAGCGGAAAAAATGCTGCAGATGAAAAGAGACGACCTTATCGGCAGGTGTATGTGCGATGTTCTGCCCATCAACAGGGAGGCCGGATTTTTTGAAAAATATAAAAAGGTCGTCGATACCGGTATACCCCTGGAAGAAGAGTTCTACCTTCCCGAAACCCACGTACCGGCTGCCTGGCACCATCATCTGGTCACTCCTATCGATGACGGGATATTCATAAGCCACAGGGATATTACGGAGCGTAAGAAAACGGATGAATTGAACAGGACCCTGGCCCAGATGCTTGACGTGGCGCCCGATTCGATTACGGTGCATGATACCGAGGGAAACTTTCTCTACGCCAACGGGAAGACCTTTGAACTCCACGGTTATACCGAAGAAGAGTTTGTGAAGATCAATCTGCACGAGCTGGATATCCCCGAAAGCGAGGCCCTTATCCAAGAACGGATGGATCGAATATTTTCGGAGGGTCAGGCCGTCTTCGAGACCGCGCATTACCGGAAGGACGGTTCCGCCTTCCCTCTGGAGGTGTCGGCGAAGATCGTGGAGTGGCAGGGAAGGAATGCGGTTTTAAGTATTGCAACGGAAATTGCCGAGAGAAAAGAGGCCGAGCGGTCTTTTCGGGAAAACAAAGAAAGGATGCAGGCGTTACTCGAAGCGAACCCTGACATTATGTTTCTCTTTGACAGCGCCGGTGTCTTTATTGACTGCCACGCTTCCTCGGATGGAAAATATTTTTTTCCTCCCGGTTTGTTTTTAGGGAAGCATGTATCGGAGGTGCTCCCTGATTATCTTGCCCGGCTTACACTGGAAAAACTTGAGGTGCTGCTCGCGACGGGTGAACCGCTAACATATGAATATCAGGCTGAACATGAGGCTGAACTCCGGTTTTATGAGACCCGCCTTGTCCCCTGCGGGAATGATAAGGCCCTGGCTATTGTAAGGGACATTACCGACCGGCGCAGAAATATGGAATATCAGAAGGTGTCCATGCAGTGGTTCCGTCAGGCTTTCGAGTCCGCCGTACCGGGATTCTGTTTCATAGGGCTGGACCGCAGGTTTATAAAAGTCAATGCCAGTCTCTCCGAACTGTTCGGGTATACCGAGGAAGAGCTTTATTCCCTTACGTTTCAGGATATTACACATCCCGACGATCTGGATATCAGCGATCTGCATTTCGATCTGCTGCTTCAGGGGAAAATGGACAAGGCAATCTTCGATAAAAGGTACATCAGGAAAAACGGCTCAGTGCTGCACGCGTCGGTGGCGACAACGCTCATCCGGAACGAGAACGATGAGCCGGAGTATTTCGTGACGCAGGTGGTGGATATCGAGGGGAATAAGACCCTTTAAAAATGGAATGGAAAACGCCCGGCAGCGGTGTAGTCTCGCAAATTAAATTGAATAAATTGTCACATATACGCTTCAACAAGTATATTTTCCCTTGAGGCTTTACCGCAGGAGGGTGAAGTTTATGTAAAAACGTCCATGGAAGCGATCAGAATGTGCTTCGTGAAAACTAACGAACGTTCGTTTTTAAAGCATGCGGTAAGCGCGATTTTTGCCGAAATGCATATTCCACCGAAAAAAGCTTTAGATTCTTTCCAATTACATCATCATAATTTTACTGTGTGCCGCATGACACCATGACGAAGGAGCTGTCCGAAAGACTTACTTTGAATGCTTCGGATATTTCCTCCGCACTCAGCACATTGAATCGGTTCTCCTATTCGGAAATTGCCCGAACTGCACGATGATCCGGTCGGCGCGCCGTCAAAAATGAAATTATAGCCTCTTCGTACCGTATTGCCGCGGATAACGCGGTGTATCGAGCAGACAGATCACAGCAGCGCTGCCCCTCGGGCCATTTCCCGGCATACTGTGCAAGGACGGTTTTACACGCTTCGATTAGAAAACATCGATATCGAAATGGGCCTCGATTAGGCCTTTCACGTACCTCATCAATTGTGTACTATACAAGACAATCAAGAAAATAGGAGGACTGCTATGGACTCGTGGAAACGGAAATTGAGAATGGGGATGGTCGGCGGCGGACAGGGTGCCTTTATCGGCGGCGTTCACCGGATTGCCGCGGCCATGGACGGGCAGATCGAACTGACGGCGGGATGCTTTTCCCGTGATTATGAAAACACAAAAAAAACCGGGGAGGAGCTCTATCTTGATTCGTCCCGCTGCTACAAGTCATACGTGGAAATGGCCGAAAGAGAAGCGGCACTGCCGGAAGATAAACGGATCGATTTTGTATCGGTGGTAACTCCGAACAAATCACATTTCCCGATTGCAAAGCAATTTTTAGAATCCGGCTTTCATGTTGTCTGTGATAAGCCGATGACGTATACCTTGGACGAAGCGAAGGAGCTGGTCGGGATTGTCGAAAAGACCGGCAAAGTGTTCTGCCTTACCCACAACTATACCGGCCACCCCCTTGTCCGGCATGCCCGGAAGCTGATTGGGGACGGAGAGATCGGAACGGTCCGGAAAGTGATTGTCGAGTACCTGCAGGAATTTTTATCGGTGCCTCACGAAAAGCTGGGGATGAAGCAGGCGGTCTGGCGGACCGATCCGGCCCAGTCGGGAATTGCCGGCACCATGGGGGACGTGGGCACCCATGCCCTCAATCTGCTGGAATACATGACCCAGGACCCGGTTACCGAATTATGTGCCGACAAGAGCACCTTCCTGCCCGATAGGCAGCTGGATGAAGACGTGAATGCCCTGCTGCGGTTTGAAAGCGGGGGAAAGGGAGTATTCACCATCAGCCAGGTTGCGCCGGGGGAGGAAAACGGTTTCAAGATACGGATTTACGGTTCGAAGGGGGCTTTGGTATGGGCCCAGGAAAATCCGAATTACATGGAGTTCTATAAAATCGGGGAGCCCCGCCAGACGCTGACGAGGGCGG
>CAZSGZ010000343.1:0-3743 GCA_964606455.1 uncultured Spirochaetales bacterium | reverse complement strand
CTATGCTTCATCCTTTCTGGCCACCGATATCTTGTCGGAAAAGTACGGGAAAAAATCCGCGCGGCAAGGCGTATTTGTCGGATTTTTTTCCCTCATCACCATGACACTTTTTATGAACGCCGCGCTGCTGTTCCGCCCCGCCCCGGAAGATTTCGCCCATACGGCGCTCCTTTCAATATTCGGCATGATGCCGCGGATTGCCGGAGCGAGCCTGGCGGCGTATTTGCTTTCGCAGCTCCACGATGTCTGGGCCTACCAGTTCTGGAAAAAGAAATTTCCCGCGGACAGGGCCATCTGGCTTCGGAACAACGCTTCCACCATGGTAAGCCAGCTTATCGATACGAGTGTTTTCACCTTCGCCGCCTTCCTCGGTGTATTCCCCTTTCCCGTTGTTTTGCAGATATTCGTCACCACCTACATTATGAAGTGGATTGTTGCCGCTTTGGATACTCCCTTTATCTACTGGGCAAAGCGGATGCGGTCGCTGCGGCCGGCGGACTAGACCACTAACAGGGTAATTCCAAGTTTTTCTATCAGTTCGATGTATTCTTCCGGCACGCCGTCGTCGGTAATGACCGTATCGAAGCCGGTCAGTTCCGCGTAGTGTGCCGGTTTTATATCTCCGAATTTCGAAGAATCCACTAAGAGAATTTTTACAAGGGAAGAGGCCAGGGAGGCCTGTTTAATTTCCACGGCATAGGGGTTGGAGTTCGTGACCCCTAAGCGGTCGCTTACTCCTCCCGCCGCGAAAAACCCTTTGTTCGCGCGGTTTCTGCCGATAAGCGCGACCCCCTCGGGGCTTTCGAACATCATGCTGTTTTCGTGGTAATAGCCCCCGGCAAATATCATGGAACAGTTTTCTTTTTCCTTCAGTGCGTCCAAAATATTCAGCGCCCAGAAAATCGCGGTAAAGGGATGGTCCTCCGGAATTTCTTCCGCCAAATGAATTGTAGTCGAGCCGCTGTCGATGATGATGATATCGTCCACCTCAACCAGTTCCGCGGCTTTTTTCCCGATCCGCTTTTTCCGTTCCGTGTTTTTTACGTCCTCCGCGGTCAGCTGATAGCGGGGGTTTGTCTTGTCGATAATTCCAGCGGGCTTTCCATGTACCGGATCTAAAATTACCCCGCCGTGAAAAAGCCGGACCTCCTGCCGCTGTTCCAGCTCATGCAGGTCCCTGCGCACCGTCATTTCCGAAACATCGAGAATTTCCGACAGCTCTTTTACGGCAATTCCGTTTCGTTCCTGAAGCAGCGAGATAATTGTATAGTGACGGGAGTTTTTTTTGCCCACGGTCACAATTATAGCCGAAAAATGGTTGTAATGCAACAAAATAAACTAAAATATGGTAGAATTAAAACACAAACAGCATGCGGTTGACAATGCCGCTATTTCACGTTACTATAAATGACATTTTGAGAGAATACGAACACTTTTGGAGGTAACGTATGGCAGAGAAAAAAGTAGCGGACACTGAAGCTGCAAAATATGTGGCCGGGCTGGTGGAACGGGCGCGGGCCGCGTTTAAAAAAATCGAATTCGCTTCGCAGGAAGAAGTGGATGAAATGACGCTGCGGATCGCATGGTCCGGAGTTGAACCGGAGTTCGCGAAAAAACTTTCGAAGCTTGCCGTTGAAGAAACGGGAATGGGGAATGAACCGAGCAAGTACGGGAAGCTGATGGTAAAAACCAAAGGGGTCCTCAGAGACATGAAGGGCAAACAATCCGTCGGCATCGTCGAAGAAGATAAAGAAAAAGGTATTGTAAAAGTCGCGAAACCGATGGGCGTTATCGGCGCTTTAATACCGGTAACTAACTGCGAAGCGACACCGTTTGTAAAAGCCATCAGCGCTATCAAAACCAGGAACGCCGTCATCATGGCGGCGCACCCCCGGGCGAAGGCGACCAATAAAATGGCCGTGGACAGAATGCGGGGTGTCTTGAAAAAACGGGGCTGGCCGGAAGACCTTATTGTCAATGTCGATGAAATCAGCGTGGATATCAGCAAAGAGCTGATGAAGCAGTGCGATATCGTTCTTGCCACCGGCGGCGGAGCAATGGTGAAAGCAGCCTACTCCAGCGGAACACCCAGCCAGGGTGTGGGCGCCGGAAACGCGGTCTGTATTGTTGCCGAAGACGCGGACCTGAAGGACGCGGCGGACAAAATTATGCGGTCGAAGGTATTCGATTTCGCCACAAGCTGTTCCACGGAAAACTCCGTCCTTATCCATGAAGATGTATACGACGACATGGTGAAAGAACTGGAAGCCGTCGGCGGATACTACGTTAACGAAGAAGAAAAGAAAAAACTGGAATCCACCATATGGGACGAAAAAGGCGTTTTAAATAAAGACATCGTTGCCCAGCCGCCGGAAAAAATCGCCTCCCTGGCAGGCATCGATCTGCCAAAGGGGAAAAAATTTATGATGGTCCCCGAAACGGGATGGGGCGCGGGATATCTTTTCTCCCAGGAAAAACTTTCCGTAACCACGACCCTGTATAAATGGAAGGACTTTGCCAAGGCCATCCAAATGGTCAACGAAATTACCGAGAACAACGGCCCGGGACATTCCTGCGGCATCCATACCTTTAACGAGGCGAAAATCAAGGAACTCGGCCTGAAGGCCCGGGTTTCGCGGATCATGATCCGTCAGCCCCAGTGTCTTGCCAACAGCGGTGCCTGGACAAACGGTATGCCTATGTCCATGACCTTAGGCTGCGGTTCCTGGGGAGGCAATTCGGTATCGGAAAATGTTACCTGGAAGCATCTGCTCAACTACACCTGGGTTTCCTACGAAATACCCAGTACACAGCCGAGCGACGAAGAGCTTTTCGGGAACATCATGTATGAAGAGGTTTAGCGGTTAAACCGATATATGTAAAAATTGTTTAAAGCCGTCAGCACTAATCTTTGCGGTTGGATGCTGGCGGCATTTTTTCAATAGGGGGACGTTGTGACAAATCAGGAAGCACTTGAAAGGTTCCGGGAAAACCGGGAAAAAATGCTGTTAGGCGGCGGCGAAAAACGGATCGAAGCCCAGCATGAAAAAGGAAAAATGACAGCCCGGGAGCGGATTGAAGCTCTCACCGATGAAGGAACGTTTATTGAAACCCAGCCCTACATTACCGGCAGAAGCACCGAGATGGGGATGGACAAGAAACGCTTTTTAGGCGACGGGGTGGTAAGCGGCAGCGGAGATGTGTACGGACGGCAGATCTTTCTCTTCGCCCAGGATTTTACCGTGTTAGGCGGTTCCTTAGGGGAAATGCATGCCGAACGGATCGCGGAAGCCCAGCGATTGGCCCTGCAGAACAGGGTACCCTTTGTCCAAATTAACGATTCCGGCGGTGCCAGAATTCAGGAAGGGATCCTTTCCCTCCACGGGTACGCGAAAATATTCAAGAACAATACCCACGCTTCGGGGGTCATTCCGCAGATTTCCGTTATCCTCGGGCCCTGCGCGGGCGGAGCGGCATATTCACCGGCTATTACCGATTTTATCTGCATGGTAGACCAGGTCAGTTCCATGTACATTACCGGCCCGGGGGTCATCAAGGCCGTTACCGGCGAAGACATCGACCAGGAGCGCTTAGGCGGAGCTTCCGCCCACGCCGCGAAAAGCGGCAACGTACACTTCCGCTTCGCAACGGAGGCGGACTGTATCGATTTCGTCCGGCTGCTGTTAAGCTATCTTCCGGAAAACAACGGAGAAGAGCCGCCGATAGTTGAATGCGACGATCCC
>CAZSGZ010000342.1:0-3769 GCA_964606455.1 uncultured Spirochaetales bacterium | reverse complement strand
CCCCCGTACGCACATATACATATTACGGTAGAGACACCAGCCGGGAAGCAGGCGGTTATACCCCGGAGGTGTGCCCCTCCCCGTCCCTCCGTCACGCGGAACAATACAGGAAAAGGGAAACTCCATTTTCTGCGGCATCGTTACCGTACCGGTTGCTATAACGGTATAGGGCGCGTTTCGAAAATGCGCGGGAAATTTTACACAGCAGCCTAGACCGAAAAACATACCTTCTCCCGGTTGAATTTCCTGATCCGGAAGCCGGGACGTATGGTTCGAACCGACATTTGCGCCGTATCCGATATTGCCTTTGCCCTCGGGCCAGTACGCGGATATCAGCAGGGCCTGATGATGAAACCCGATAAAGGGGCCGGCAAAAGAAGCGGTAATCTCACCTTCGGAAAACTCAATTTGAGGCCCCAAAAGACTGTCCGCCGCATTAGCATGCCTGTCGATACGGGAGGAGGAGAAAACACCGCAGGTCTCGACTACAGCCCCCGAATCGATTACAGCCCCCGGATTCACGACCGAATGCCTGCAGATAACACCGGGGCCGAGCACGGCCTGCCGGTCCTGTTCCGATAAAACGATCGATGAGCGGACCTCGAGGGTACCCGTCAGCCCCGCGTACGGACCGATATACGCGTCTCGAATCGAAATACAGGACTCAACGGACGCAGCTTCATCAATTACGGAATACGGCAGCTTCATCGCGTCCTGACGGTACATCTCTACATGGCCGTTATAGATTTGCCGTATTCCCGCATCCGCGGGGTGTTCGCAGAGAAACATTGCCGTTTCCCGGTCTAAGTCGGGATATAGCCGAACATTTCTGCCGCCGGTTTCAAGTCCCGGCCTGCAGAGTGCGCCGATACCAAACGGGTTTTCCTGTTCCTCCGCCGCCTTGCCTCTGCCGAGTACCGTCGAACGGTATACCGCCGCGTGCTTGCAGACAATCGCGTATTCGAGACGGGTGTCCCCGTACACAAGGGCATTATCGAAAACCGCGGAATGACAAAGAATACTGCCGAAAATTCCGGAAGAAAGCATCCGGGACGGAAGCGGCAGTTCTTCACGACCCCTTTTTTGTTTGCCGCCGCCTTCGAAACGTCCGAGATAACAGGGACCGGAAAAATAGGAGTTCAGTACCCGCTCCGGTACAAACTCGGGAGAAACGGAGAGAAGGTCCCAGTCCTCCGCCCTGTTTCCCTGCTTCTCAAGAATTTCTATTTCCCGGGCCGTCAAAGGCCTTGCCGTGGTCCCTCTATCGGGCTGTCCTGCAGCGAGGAGACGGATTCTTAGAAGAAAATTAGATTTTTTCCGTACCGATTCGAGGACCTCTGTAAACTGCTTACTGCTCTGAATCATAGGACATAAACGCGGCAGTCGGACAAACTTTAACGCACTCGCCGCAGCCGTCGCATTCCGTGTCGACTAAGGACCGGCCGAAAGGCGCGGTCATGCGGGTGGCAAAACCTCTGCCGACAAAACTCAGCACATGCAGTCCCTTTATTTCGGCACACGCCCGGACACAGGAACCGCAGCTGATGCATTTCCCGGTTTCGAGCTTTACCAGCTCGTGGCTGCTGTCTTGCGTAAACTGCCGCCGGCCGCCGGAGAAAAGAGACTGGTCCACTTCATAGCGGGTCGCGTATTCCCGCAGTTTGCAGTCTTCGATTCCGTCACACCCGCATTCCATGCACCGTTCGGCCTCCTTTCGGGCCGCTTCTTGGCTGAATCCGGTTTCAATTTCGTCAAAGGTCGTGTTACGCCGCGTGTCCGGTATAACCGGCATGGATATCCGCTGCTGCTGTTCATATCCTTCGAAGTACGATGCATCAACATCTTCCAGCGGGCCCATCGTGGAATTGAAATAAACCGGTTCTCCCGATACCTCTATTCCCTGCAGGAACTGATTCGCGCTGTACGCGGCTTTTCTTCCGTTACCCACTGCTCGGACGGCAATATCCGCGCCGGTCTGACAATCCCCGCAGGCGAAGATCCCTTCACGGGTGGTCATAAAACTCCGCTCGTCCACGACAATTGTACCGCGCCGGGTAAGCTCTATTCCAAGACTGCTTACGCACTCCGGCAGTACATTCTGTCCGATGGCGCTGATAACGCTGCTGGGGGTTACGGTATATTCCGAACCCTCTACGGGTACAGGCCGGCGCCGGCCGCTGGCATCTGCTTCGCCTAATTCCATCCGGATACAGGTTACGGACAGCCGGCCGTTGTGCCGTTCAATTGTAACCGGAGCGGCAAGATATTCAATGTTCACTCCCTCATGCAGTGCTTCTTCAATTTCGTATTCGTGGGCGGGCATCTCTTTCCGTGTCCGGCGGTAGAGAATAGTGACCGCCGCTCCTTTCCGCAGGGCGGAACGCGCGCAGTCGATGGCAGTATTTCCGCCGCCGACAACAACAACCTCATCCCCCACATTGGGTTCCCTGTTTTCCGCTAACGCGCCTAAATAAGCTATTCCCGGGAAGACTCCTTCGGAATCTTCACCTTCGACCCGCATGGTGGAAGCTCCCTGGGCCCCGATGGCGATAATCAACGCGTCGAAATTCTTTTCCAATTCTTTTACCTGAATGTCTTTGCCGATTTCGGTATTATACCGGACCTCCACGCCTAACTGCTCTATCGGGTCCATTTCGGTATGAATAACGGCGTCGGGGAGCCTGTAGTAAGGAATACCGTACCTGAGCATGCCCCCTGATTTTTCGCGGGCTTCAAAAACCGTTACACCGTGCCCCTGCAGCCGCAAAAAATAGGCAGCGGACATTCCCGCGGGACCGGCACCGATTACGGCGACCTTTTTCCCCGTATCCGGTGCGGGTATTGGAAACCGCGGTTTTCCGGTTTCAGCCAATTCGGTATCGGAAATGTGGCGCTTCATGTAGCAGATAGAAATGGGCTCATCCACCCTGGTCCGTCTACAGGCATCCTCACAGGGGCGGGGACAGACACGGCCTAAAATGCCCGGAAAGGGGGCCTGTTCCCGAATTAGTTTCGCCGCTTCAGCCTCTTTCCCCTCCCGGACCAGGGCCAAAAAGCCGCGTATATCGATAGATGAAGGACAGGCGTCCTGGCAGGGGGGGAGACAGTCTCCGCAGTGGTCCGAAACGAGGAGAGAAAGGCACATCTTCCGTGACGCATTCAGTTCATCCGATTCCACCGTAACTTCCATCCCTTCACGCACCAGTGTCGCGCAGGAGGGGACCAGGTTTCCCTTCCCTCCTTCCACTCTCACGGCACAGACAAAACAACTGGTAAAGGGTTGTAAACTTTCCGAATGGCAGAGTGTCGGTATGTCATATCCCGCTTTCCGGGCCGCGTCGAGAATAGTTGATCCTTCCGGTACGGTTACTGCTTGTTTGTTGATTTTTACTGATACATCAGCCATTACACTACCTCTATTGCATCAAATTTACAGGTTTCCAGACACATTCCGCAGCGTGTACATAGGTCCGGATCGATAACATGCACTTCCTTCCGCTCGCCGGATATGGCCCCGACGGGACAGACCCGGGCGCATGCGGTACAGCCGGTACATTTTTCCGCTTTAATCCTGATCGTTATCAGTGCTTTGCAGACACCGGCGGGACATCTTCTTTCTCGAATATGTGCTTCATATTCCTGCCGGAAATATTTCAGCGTCGTCAGCACCGGATTCGGCGCAAGCTGTCCCAGGCCGCAGAGGGATGTTTTCCGGATATGGTCCGCCAATTCCTCCAAGAGGACCAGGTCCTCCTCGGTACCCTTTCCT
>CAZSGZ010000341.1:0-3780 GCA_964606455.1 uncultured Spirochaetales bacterium | reverse complement strand
TGGAGAAGTACTTTTATGAGGTACTGCAAGCGGGCAAGGCCGAAGTAGGGGAACGTTAAAAAACTCTTTTACTCTTCCGCGAGTTTCATAAAGCGTTTTAAAATGGCCTGGGCCGGGTCGGGGGGCGCGTGCATGGCTTCGGTCCCCTCGGGAATGACGATGTCCGGCGTGGGTCTGATGCTCTTTCCCTCGAACTGGGGCAGCCACCGGCGCTGGGCCTCGAGGAGCTCGGTTGTCATGTCGCGGATTTCCTTCAAGGTGCAGACCGCCGAGGCAAGGGGGTCGAGGGCGACTGCCTGGACGGCAAGCTCGGGATCGCCGGTGAGGGCGGCCTCGGCGGTAAGAATATGAACATTGATTTGGGTCCGGTTTAAGGCCGCGCACTGCGGGGGCAGCTTGCCGATGGTCGACGGATGCAGGCCCGTATCGTCGGCAAAGGTGGGGACCTCGACGCAGCAGCCATCGGGCAGGTTGGTGATGTAGCCGTCGTTTCGAACGTTGCCCATAAAGCGGAAGGGCTTGCCCGTTGCCGCCGCTTCTATTATGTAGGAACAGTATTCGATGCTCCGTCCCTCTATTTTTGCCGATTCGTGGTCGAGCATGTTCTTTCCGGCGAACTTGTCGGCCACGGTTTTGCACCAGTTGTAGTACGCGCCGGTCTCGCCGCCGAAGCCGGGTTCGTCGCAGTAGAGGTCCAAGGCCTTTTGGTTTTTCCGGAAGTAGGGAACGTACTCGCTTGTGTGGCCGGTGGTTTCGGTTGCGAAATAGCCGAACTGCCGGAGCATTTCCGCCCGCACCTTGTCTGCCTTGTAGTAAGCCGGCTGTTCGAGGACTTTCCGGAGTTCCGGGTAGAGGTCCCTGCCGTTGTGAGTCAGGGTAAGGAACCAGTCGAGGTGGTTGGTCCCGCCGCAGGTGTAGCTGATCTCCTCCTTCGGGATCTCGAGCCAGGCGGCAATTTCCTGCAGGGTGGTCTGGATGCCGTGGCAGAGACCGGTAAAAGCGATGTTCGCCGCTTTACCTAAGGCGAGGCAGTTGATGGCCATGGGGTTGGAATACTGCAGCATAATTGCGCCGGGTTTCGCCAGCTCCTCCATGTCCTTTGCGATATCGACTAAGACCGGGATGGTCCGAAGGCCGCGGAAGATACCGCCGGGGCCTAGGGTATCGCCGATGCACTGGTCGACCCCGTACTTCAAAGGTATGTTAACGTCCATCTCGAAGGCCTCGACTCCGCCGACTTGTATCATAACGACGACGAAATCGGCGTCTTTTATTGCCTCCCGCCGGTCGAGGGTTGCCCAGACTTTCCCTTCAATGCCGTTTTCGGCAAGCATTTTTTTGCCGAAATTCGCCATGTTTTCGAGTTTCGGCCAGGTCCGGCTCATCAGCGCGAATTCGCTTCCCTCTAAGGCCGGGGTGGCCATGATGTCCGCCATCAGCAGTTTACAGAACACGACGCTTCCGGCGCCGATCATTGCTACTTTTACACCCATACTGTTTCTCCTTGTGGTTATTGTCCTTCGGCGGCTTCCCACTGCTCACGCAAAAAGCGGCCGCCTTCTAAAAGTACTTCGTCGGGGCTTGCAAAGTGGTCCCTCCAGGTGCGGGTGGCCACGGCGAAGTCGGGCAGGAGGCGTCCGAAGGCTTCGATGGTAAGCCAGCCGTTATAGCCGCCTTTTTTTAAGGCCGAGAAGATGCCCGGCCAATCGTTGTGCCCTTTCCCGGGGGTCCCCCGGTCGTTTTCCGACGTGTGGACATGTTTAATCATATCTAAATTTGGGGGAATGCAGCCGACGGGGTCCTTCTCTTCGATGTTCGCGTGAAACGCATCGTACATTGCAAAGAAGTTCGGGTGGTCCACCATCCGGGCGTAGGCCGCGGTATCGTCTATGGTATTCAGGAAGTAGCACTCGAAGCGGTTCAAGGGCTCCACGGTAAAGATGATGCCCGCTTCGGCCGCGTAGTCCGCCGCTTCCCGATGTACCTCGGCCGCCCGCTGTTTTTCCTCTTCCGTCGGGCCCGTGCCGCTGAACACGCCGACCACCTGGTAAAAGGGCCCGCAGATTACCTTTGCCCCTAAGGCCTCGGCACAGTCGACGGACCACTTCATGTAGTCGGCGCCCCCCTGGCGGTGGGCCGGGTCGGGGCTGATGGGGTTGTGCTTTTCGTCTAATATATTGATGGCGACGGTCGCTTCGAGGCCGCTATCGCCGACTACCCGTGCCATACGGCGGTATTCATCAACAGTACCGTGGGTTACCGGTATTTCCGCACCGTCGTAGCCCGCGTCTTTAATTTTCTGAAAGAGGTGATACTCTTTTTCCGTTATGTATGATGCCCATAACAGAAGGTTGAATCCGAATTTCATACGTGTTCCTCCGTGTGTCTAAGAAACATCATAACGTTACGATCTGTTTCCGTCAAGGATAAACTAAAACCCGTAAAGTGTAACTTCAGTTACATCCCGTAACCGGGGTTATGTTTTTAGCCGATAAACAGCCGGCAGAACCCGTATTTTGGCCCTGGCACGGAAATTGCATTTTGTGTCTGACACCTTTCAGGGAGGAAGACGTGGACGCTTTACTATGGGTTATTGTTGCCGTATTGATAGACGCCGCGGCGGTTTGCGCCTGGATCTTTCTTATTTCGAGGTTCGATAAAAACCGGAAAGTAAAGAACCAGACCAGGCTGCTCGTGTATTTTTACCTTGTCGGGATGGTTTCCTGTTTCATTTCCGCCGTTACCTATTATCCTTTCGCATGGATTACCCTGCCTCTCTACGGGGGGCGGTGGGACGTGAATTATTTCTTTTACCATCTTTTGGTTGTCGGTACGAGCGAAGAGCTTATTAAATTTAGCGCCTTTGCATTTTTGGCGGTAAAGCTGCAGTCGATAAAGGAGCTGAAAGACGGAATACTTCAGGCATGTTCTACCGCCCTCGGGTTCGCCGCGGTGGAAAACTTCAAGTACGGCTGGTATTACGGCCTGGATGTCCTTATCGCGCGTTTTTACCGCGCAACGGTGGGGCATGTGCTCCTGGCTGTTATCTGGGGCGCGGTGTTCGCAGTTGTGTTTATCGAGTACTGGAATGAACCGCTTAAGACACGGCTTAAGTATATCGCATCGAGTCTGGTACCCGCGGCCCTGCTCCACGGCCTGGGGAACTTCTTTTTAGAAATTGACTTGTTTTTTGTCTCGACCCTCGTCGATGTTGTAACCGGCATTGCCGGGGTTGTTCTTTTTACGTACCTGCGGAAACACTCACCCTACCGGGACCTGCCCCTGAGCCAGTATAAGGCAATTCTTCCCCATATCTACAAAGCGCTGAAGCGGCACCCCGAAGATTTCGAGCTGAATTACCGTGCCGGGAAATACAACCTGTACGGAAAGCGGTATCCCCCCGCGGCGAAGCACTTTCAAATTTGTTCAAAAAAACGGCCGAAGAGCGCGAGCGTCCGGCTGCTCCACGGAGTGTCGCTGCTCGGAACGGGTGACCGCGGGGAGGCGGGAAAGGTCTTTTCGAAATGGTTTTCCAATTTAGATGAAACGCAGAAATATCTTGTCGTGAAAAAAATCGAACCCTACAACCTCGGGTATCAAATGGAGCGGGACCTGTTTTCGTACTTAGGCATCGACGAATGGGTAAAGAGATACCGGATTGAAAAGGTCCGCCGAAACCGCTATGTCGACCGGAGCGGAAAGCCGTACAAAGAAATCCTGGATGAGAAGGCGGAACAGCTGCAGACACTGATTACCGCATACGGCCGAGGCCATTAAAGT
>CAZSGZ010000340.1:0-3796 GCA_964606455.1 uncultured Spirochaetales bacterium | reverse complement strand
TCCTTCTCCCAAAAAAGAAAGGAGGTGATGTGACAAAAATAACTACTAAACTTAATTTTCAGGGATAATAATCTCTGCCTTTGAAATGATAAATAGGGCCTTGATAATATGTGCGTCAATTAAATCTTACAACAATGGAAAAACTTAGTAAAACAATAATTAATCCTGAAAAGGTTATGAAGAATGAGGATCTGGTTAATTTTAGCGGAGGTGTTGAACTTGGATATTTTTACTGCCGGTGTGGGCATGTAGGCAGTTATACCGGTGAATGTTTTCCTGTTATGGCTGATGATGTAGTCGAAGCATTATCTGTAGCAGATAGCTTCTGTGGTGAGCCGGGAAATACTTGTAATGGAGATGGATGTCCTGATTAAATATTTTATCAGCAGAGACCTGATTTGTATTGTCACTGCTGTTGTGACTGTGCCCGGCATGGGCGATAACTATAGGGTGGAAGTCCCGAGCTTACCTTGACAGTGGGAAGCGTTAGCTAAGACAAGTGTGTTCATCGCGAGGAGGAACCCCGAAGGGCTCAGTGAAGCTAATCTGAAGGAAGCTGGAGGCAAAATCCCGGTCTGACGAACAGAACCGAGGAATAGCGAGCTCATGAGTAGCATTAAGTATAAACAATTTGCGAATAAACTGCATATATGGCCTAAGGTTGCCGGATGAGTTTGCCGAACAAAACGAAGTCCGATACTGTCCTGGACAACCAAGGTAAATGCAGCAGATACATGGGATGATAGTTATTGTTCTTACCAGGGGAGGTTTCACACACATGAGGAAACAGAGTATGAATAATGGTCGAAATAAGGTTCATCGTGAGAAGTCAGCTATAGTACCTTGATACGACAGTTACGGGTTCAGACCGAAAAGGAATGTCCGCCACGTAATGAACAGAATAAGAATGTATTGCATTACAATTAGAAATTTTATTTAAAGATCAAATCTATGCAGATATATTTTTAAGTAGGCTAAATCAGGCTATTTTCTTAAATATTATATAACTATCATTATCTTTAATAATAAATGTCCGGTTTTAATCCACATCCATTGTTTCATAAGCCTAAACTTATTATGAAATTAATAATTATTTTGATCCTCCCCTTATTTAGTTTAAATATAACTGCTCAGGAGAAACCATGTACAATCATAGTTGATGTCAACCATACAGATAAGTTATATCTCTCATATTTTGCCGAAGACGTCCTTTCTGTTTCTCTTGAAAATCCTACAGGGAATACTTTATTGTCTGTTTCAGAGGTTATACTGACCGACAGGAATATTTTTGTTAAAAGTAGGTACATAGGATCTCCGAAAACTACAAGGTTCTTGAAGTACAATCTGGATGGTACATTTATTGAAGAAATAGGCCTAAAAAATTCACAAACAAAGGAATTCTTGCGTCTTCATTATGTGCTACCAGATTATGAAAAACAAGAATTCCTTTTAAAATATTCTAAGTATTATGCAATACTTGATTTTGATGGCAGACCTAAGAGTAGAGATGAATGTAAAGAGACAAATGTAATACTCAGCCCTATTTTTAATAAATACTTTTGGACTCTTAGTCAGTTTATTGATATTGAAAAAGAGATTAAGAATATTTACCTTATCAAAAAAGACAAAAAAGGGTCTAATACAGATACACTTTATCATGCAACTGCTTCACTAAATGAAGTAGAGAAAGGTTACAAAAGATATAATGCACCCCTTCCATCAATGGAAATGCCAACACAATGGTTTACTTCTAATGACAAGCTTTTTGTAAGCATGGCCATAGAAGATGTTATTCTTGAAGTTGATAAATATGACAGAGTTAATATTGTTTACAAATTTATTCACAAAAACATTTCAGAAGAAAGTATTAATAGAATCACATATCCGGACAGGTTCATACTTGAGAGATTTATCTTCTATGGATATAATATTAAAAGCATAAGATATTACTATGTTTATGATATAAGCAAAAAGGAAGGATTCAATGTTATTCTGAGAAGAAACTCATCAAGAAAACTAATTTCAGGGATTCAAGATGATATTTACAATACAGGATTTATCCATTTAGAAAAAGGATTCAATTCAGAACTTTTTTTTACAAAAAACACTGAAGAACTAAAGGAGCAAAATATTATATCACCGCTAAATTCAAATATTTCATTATTTTTAGTAGTACCAAAACAATAAGTTTTATGAGCTGGAGAAATCTAATCCTATTACTAATTATACTCGGTTTGCCTTCCTGTTGGTCTGAGAGCAAGAATGACATGAAACAAATATTAGTTGAAAAGGATGATCCAGTTGATTTATATCTGTCTGATATCTCAAATGAAGTAGAGACAATTATACTGGAAACAGACGATTCTTGTTTGCTTTCACATATAATGAAGATAGAATATTCAGAGAACTCAATATTTATCTTTGACTTCAGAGGGCCGAAAGTCCTGCAGTTTAGCTCTACAGGAAAGTTTATAAAAAAAATAGGCAGCAAGGGGAGAGGGCCGGGGGAATATCCTAATTTGAGGACTTTT
Source organism: uncultured Spirochaetales bacterium (assembly GCA_964606455.1). Taxonomy (GTDB): domain Bacteria; phylum Spirochaetota; class Spirochaetia; order SPDA01; family CAZSGZ01; genus CAZSGZ01. Next base: position 1,265 of record CAZSGZ010000340.1, on the reverse strand, counting down.
ACGATTGACGGACAGAATAAACTAATATATTTTGCGACTTCAAAAAAACTGATGTGTTATGATTTTTCTGGTACTTTTATTAGAGAAATTGAATCCAATATGCTGGTTGAAGATATGGCCTGTCTTGATAATGAATTAAAGATTCTTGCCACTGAATTCGGTGAAAAAGTTGCAAACGGAGATTTTGTTAATACAAAGCGTTTATACAATGTAGACACAAATCTTGTTATCACTGATAGTTTGTTAATATCCAGGGTTTACTTTAAAAGTTTAATGGGATCAGACCACCCTATGCCTTTCCTGTTATCAGATGTGGAAGATGGCTTTTATATTTATTCTCCGGAACTTTTATATGAACCCTTTCTCAGAGACACCATTTATAAAGTTATAGATAATGAACTTGTGCCACACACTAAATATGATTTTGGAAGCGAAAAGGAATTGAAGGATCCAAAACGATCAATCCTGATAAAAAATATCTATATGTCGAACCGTTATACTTTTCTTGAGTTTTTATATAATCATAACTCTTATTTTAACTTACATGACAAGGAATCAGGAGGTACCTGGAATATGAGAGAAGGAATTATAGACGATATTTACAACTCAGGAAATGTTGTTTTGCGTCCCCTGGAAGAGAAGTTGGACTTATTTTATTTCACCAAAGATGCTTACGGCCTTGAAGGAATTATTGATGGAATACATGAGAATGATAACCCCGTATTGTTTCTTGTAAAACTGAAAGCTTAGTCCAACTTTGGGCTTTGTTTATTACCTCTCCATACTCATTCTGAAATTTAATTTACAACCAAAAAGCCAGGATGCAGTTTAAGAATATATGGAATGATTCTTTGATACCGGCCTGGCTTGCTCATTACTTGATGTTGAGACAGCGAATTTTCTTTCCAATCTGGATTACTGGAAGAAAATTTCCGGTGATGAAACGATAGAAGCATTTCTTATTTGTGGTGGAGACGATGACAGCCAGATAGGAAAAAACAAGATTATTCCATGGAAGAATATCGATAAATTTGTCAGGCTGGTGAACAGTTAGACGGATACAATCGGGTTTTGCCGAATATTACCGGTCCCTTCCTGAAACTTCCTGCTTCCGGGCTCCCGAAAACCTCAATACCAGAAAGATTTGAGTACGAATTTCTGCTTAAATAAGTATTCGACTCAAAATCTAAGCAATAATCTGTGACAATCCTCCTTAATAGAGAGCCGACAATCAGGCATTTATAGAATATTCCTCGAAATTTCCT
>CAZSGZ010000339.1:0-3799 GCA_964606455.1 uncultured Spirochaetales bacterium | reverse complement strand
GTACGTATCGAAAACCTCACGGCCCCCCGCGATGGCAGATGGTATCATTGTTCTCCCTGTCGAACTCTTCTTTCAACTCTTACAACGGCTTTGGAACGAGGAAATTATTCGGTAACCTAACAGGCGTATACGCTGACGATACTCTACTCACATATGTTTTACATAATGTAAACTTGAAAATTGACATATTGTAAAACATAAAGTACCTTAAAAGCGGAGGATTTCATGATTACAATCAGCGTACGCGAATTGAAAGCACATTGGTCCGATATTGAAAAAAAACTGGAACATGGGGAAACATTCCAGGTCCAAAACCGGGGAAAGCCTACGGCAAGAATTCTGCCGGCGGAACCGAAAAAGATACTCAACTGGCCCGACCATTTATCGACGGCTGTTCCCAACAATGGGAGATGTGCCGCCGAAACGGTAATAGAAGATAGAGGCGATCGTTGAAAATCTACCTCGACACCAGCGCGCTGATAAAACTGTATATTTTCGAAGAAGGGTCCGAATCAGTTAACAAGATAATAACCGACAACGCGGCACCCCTGCCGGTTTGGGACCTGCATTTAATTGAATTCCACAATGCGTTGAAACTGAAAATTATCCGTAACGAGCTGACGGAACAGGAGGCCTCGCATCTATCAATTCTTTTTACGGAAAGAAAAAAAACGGGGATATATTATACACCTGAATTGGACAGGAAAGATCATACCGAATTATGTCTTGAGTTTACCGATTTCTCCGCGGAACTCGGGTGTCGATCTTTGGACATTATGCATGTTGCCGCGGCGTCCTTATTTAAAGCAGACCGGTTCATAACTTTTGATTCAAGACAGTCCGCACTGGCTGAAAAAGTCGGGCTGAATTCTGCCATTTTAGATCACCACACAGCCTTCGGATAATGCTTTTGTATAAGCCGGTCTTTCGTGAGCAGCACGGCGTCCTCCGCCGCCGCATGGGCCGTGATGAGCCGGTCGAAGGGGTCGCGTGTCCATTTCATCGTAACGGCTTTTTTAATTATCTCCTCGAAGGGAGAACCGGAAATTTTCAAGCCGATCTTATTTTGGAGGTACTGTACAATGTCCGTGCTCCTGACCGAAATTTTATCGATTTCAAAGAGATACTCGATTTCCAGTTCCACAACAGGGGAAATGAATAGATCTTCGATATCGATCATGCTCTGTCCCCGGGGGGTAAACAGATGCCTCTCTTTTTGATACAGCCAGATGACCGTATGGGTATCCAGGAACATTACAGGTCTTCTCCGCCGCTCCATTCGGAGGACCAGTCTATCGAGACGATCGATTCGGGGTCCCCGGCAATGACCCTGTGCGGTTCGAGCCGGTCCCATTTCGAAACAGGCTCCTCCGGGACGATCTTCAAAACATGCCCTTTCCGCTCAATCTCCACGGGAATACCGTCTTCGATTACCCGATCGAGGATATTGTACAGGTTCTGCCGAAGTTTCGTTGCCGAATATTTCATTTTCTCCCTCCATACTGTATAAAAATACGTACACAGTTATTTGTAAATACGTACGCATGAAAAACCTCACGGACACCCACCCCGGGGTACCGGAAAAAGTAAAATGTTACGGTATGTATCGGGGAAATTATTCGTTAACCGATCTAATTCGCCCCATCCAAGAGGTGCGGCAAAAACTCAACCATATATAAGGGGACCGACAGCAAGGTGTACGAGACCTCATCACCTAGGGTTGTTTTTACCTGCATCTGTCCGATTGACGGAGGGTTAGTATCGCATCGGACTGCCAAACGTAAACTTTTATCGAACATGAATTGGTGGAGTGATTTCATGGCGCCTTTCGCTCCCGCCTTGATTTCCACCGGTACAACATCAGTACCGTGCTGGATGATATAATCGATCTCACCCTGCCTGCCTCCGGCCCGCTGCCAATAAAAGAGCGCGGGGTCTTCATGATAAGACTGAAATATCCGAATTTGCTGCCCCGCGTGCTGCTCGGAAACGGGACCTTTGTTGGAAAGCACAAGCTTTCTGGCATCGTCTATCTTCAACCGCGATAAACCGAGCTGTACCGACACCAGACCCACATCAACCATAATTACTTTAAAGAAGCCGTTCTTTGATTCGGCGCCTAATGGAAGCCCGTTTCCCGAGGTATACCTGACCCGATGACAGATTCTGGCGGCCTCCAAAAGATGCAGGGCTTTCTTGACACCCGCGGACCGTGAAGAGGCATGTACCCGCTCGGAAATATATTTCCCTCCGAGCTGTTCCGGCACGGATAAAAGGACGGCTGATAGGAGGTCCGTATCGACCCTTCCGCGGTATTTGTTGAAATCATCACGGATTGTCGCTATCAAATCCTGCTGGACCTTAACACACGCACCTAAGTCCTTCGTCTCGTACCATCGGGACACCGCCTCGGGCATCCCGCCGATCAGTATATATTCAAAATAATAGTCGAGACATTTTGAATGTATTTTCGGATTTATATGAGCACGAATGTTAAACGATTCAAGCAATTCACAGAGCCTGTCATTTCCCGAGGCCCGTACAAATTCAAGATAAGACATCGGCTCGAGATAAAAATAAGAAATTCTCCCGACAGGCATGCTGAAGGCGTGTTCCTCTAATGCAAAATCAAGGAGTGATCCGGCGGCGATTACCGGAAGTTCCGGCATGTCTTCACCGAACCATCTCAGCACCGCAAGCAATTCAGGTTTTGCTTGAATTTCATCAAGGAAAAGAAGTGAATGTTTACTATCACACTTGATTCCTACATCGGCCTCGATATTCCTTAGTATCGAATCAGGATTGTTCGATGTGAAAAGATCGGCGTATTCCGGAGAACGCTCGAAATTCAATTCAATTAACTGCAGGTTGTTCCTTTGCGCTATATCCCGAATAAGCCAGGTCTTCCCAACCTGCCGCGCTCCCCGAACAACCAGAGGTTTTCTCCCCTTCGACTTCAGCCACTTATCAAGATAGTACGACGCTTTCCGATACAGGCCGCTCCCCCTCGGTGTAATAATACAAAACAACGCGTTGTTTTGTCAATAACATTGCTATTTCAACGCGTTGTTTTATTCATATATAATAATCTATAACTTCCAATTTTTTGGTCTTACCAGTTGACTAGTTATATAGGTTGGAATAGAATGTCGACCCATGAGCATCATCGCATGCGTGAAACAAGTGCCTATCTCCACGGAGGTGCAGATCGACCCGGATACGGGGGTGCTGCAGCGGGTGGGGATCGAGTCGAAGATGAACCCCTACGACTTGTTCGCAGTTGAAGAAGCCTTAAGGCTTCGGGAACGGTTCGGCGGAACGGTGATCGCCCTGACCATGGGGCCGCCCCAGGCGGAAGAGGTCATTCGCGAATGCTACTACATGGGTGCCGACGACGGGGTCATTCTTACGGATAAAAAGTTTGCCGGCGCCGACGTATGGGCCACAGCATATACCTTGAGCCAGGGAATCCTTACACTAGGTAATTACGACCTCATTATCTGCGGCAAACAGACCACCGACGGCGATACCGCCCAGGTAGGCCCCGAACTTGCCGAATTCTTAGACATTCCCCACGCGGCAAACGTGACCGCCGTGCTGGATCTGGGCGGGGGCAAGGGCGCCGGCGAAATATCAATAGAAGAGGAACGGGACAGCTGCATGCAGACCTGCCGCATTCCCCTCCCCTGCCTCATCACCGTGGCGAAGGACCTGAACGAACCCCGGCTGCCGTCGTACCGAAAAATGAAGACGTACGGTAACAAACCGGTCCGAATCCTTTACTTTGCCGACATGCCCG
>CAZSGZ010000338.1:0-3802 GCA_964606455.1 uncultured Spirochaetales bacterium | reverse complement strand
TCCTTCTGCATGGCCTGCAGGAGTTCGAGGACCCGCTTTCTTCGGTCTTCCGGTTTCATCGTTATTTTAAATCGATCCGCTTTACAGGAACCAGCCGATGCCCGAGCATATCAACGGCGGCCTGGCATTGTTCCAGAATGATATACCCGATGAGAGGTTCATATTCCCCTTCACCGGGTGACATGTCGATAAAACAGACTTCATTGAATACGGTTCGAAACCCTTCCACCGTTATCCTGACCGGACCGCAGACAGTACCTTCTACCGTTTGTTGATTAGCCGTTTCAAAATCGAGGGTTTTTATTTCTTCGAGATTGCCCAAGCGCTCTTTCCATGCTGCAGGCAGGACCATGTACGCGGCACCGGTATCAACAAGGGCATCGCACAAGATACTTTTTTCGGGATCTATAGCATTTTCGATTTTAACCGGACTAACGATTCTTCCCATGATTATATCCTAATCAACCCATAATAAAATATCAACGCCCGTAACTCCCTTGCGCCGGCTTCATCTCTAAAACTCCGCCTTTCCGATGTCGATGACGTCGTCGGACTCCCGGAGGCGCACCGTTATTGCCTGCCGTTTTTCGTTCGGGCGGCCGTAATCGGTAAAGACCACCGCCTGCAGGGTAACCGAGCCCGTCAGTGCCGGCGCGCTGGAGGAGAAGTAATCCACCTTGATGTCGTAGGTCCCGTCCATGGCGCGGCGGAGCATGTACTCCTCCGGGCCGTAGCCGTCGGTAAAGTCCCGGGACAGATGCCCGCCGATGGTGGTGCGGTTGTTGCCGTAGTAGCATTTTTCCCCGCTCGGTTCGATAACCCACAGGTCCATGTCGGTGAGATCGGCGTCCCAGGTAAGGACCACCCGCAGGTCCACGTCGAGCATTTTTACAAGCCGCGGGTCCACGTTAAAATCAACCGCCCGCTTTCCTGTCTGTCCGGCCTTCCTGATCATATTGTTCATTTCCATAAGCGCAACCATCTCGATCCGGTCAAACCGGTCCCAATGACCGAGAATAACCCGGTACAGCAGCTCAACCCCCCGTTCATATTCCATCAGCCGTCCGCAGACTAAGGCCAAATCACGGTACGACTGGGGCTCTTCGGGCCGCATGCGTAAAACGTCTTCGAACACGGCCCTGCTTAAAGAGAGATAGTCCTGCTGTTCCAGCCGGTGGGCAAGGACCCGGAGCAGGGCGGGGTTTTCCAGTTCCAGTTCCGCCAGGTTCGAAAGGATACGCAGGGCAAGGTCCCGAAGCCCCCGGGCAAAAAAGAAGTCGGCACAATCCAGGTAAAAGGCGGGAGAGGAACCGTATTCGGTTTTCTGCCGCAGATATTCGGTATAGTAGGTGCTCGGGACCTCTGCCTTTAAGGCTTCCAAGTACGGTGTCGAGGGGTCCCAGGGTTGTATCTCGACCACCGGCCCGCCTTCCGTTTCCGGTTCTTCCGCCTTTTTCTCCGCCTCGAAGCCGCCCTCATCCGCGGCAGCTTCCCGTGCCGTAACGGACATCGCTTCTTCCTCTATCAGCATATCCGGCTCGGCTGCGGGAGCTTCCGCCCCGCTGAACCCGAGATCCTCCTCCGATTCCGCGGATTTCTGAGAATCCTCTCCGTAGCGGAAATCCGGAGGATATGTGAACTCGGTTTTCCACCAGTCAACCCGCTCATCCCAGAGGGCGAGTATCGAGTCTATCTTCCGGTCCTGCCGGTCTTCTTCCTCTTTCCGCTCCCGCGCGATAATATCGAAGTACTGTTTCCTCATGTCGGCAAGCATCCTCGGCGGCGGAATCCGGTACTCCACATACTGGTCGAGACTGTCTAAGACGATAAGAGAGGTACCGGGGGTCACAATGCCGTATTCCTTTCCCAGGTCCGAAATGAGCGCCGCGTTCCGGTCCGGGAAAATGAGCAAATCGTTCAGTTTGTCCTGCGCCCACACCAGACGCAGCAGCTCACCGTCGACGGCACTGCTCCGGTCGACGGTGAAGGTGTGCTCAACCTCCGCCTGCCCGTTCCGGCCGTAGAGGAGGGTCAGCCGGGCCGATGAAGAGCGCAGTTTCCCCGATACCCTGAAAGCGCCCATCACGGGCCGGGGCAGTTGGGGATAAATTTCATCCGCGGCACCTGTATCGACACGGACCCCGATAAAATTAAATGAAGCTCTGCCGATACGCCCGGCCGCTTCCCCGGAATCTACGGTGCGGAGGTTGAAAAAATCTCCGTTGTTTTTCATGGCGAGGTATTTCAGAAGAGGATAGTTTGCACTGGTATCGTCGGAAAAAACATACAGCGGTATGGATAGTTCCGGCAGTTCGCTGGAACCGAAATTCGAAATACCGTCGGAAAAGAGCAGAGCAAACCCGCTTCCGTAACCGGGTTTCGGCAGGGAACCGATTTGCGTTCCGCCGTCGCGGGGCTGACCGCGCAAAAATGAAATAAGTTCATCCGCGCGGCCGTCCCGGATCCGGAAACTGACCGGTTCTTCCGCCTCGTTTCTAAACACAATACATTCCACCGTTACCACGCCTGCATGGGCTGCATGGAAATAGGAAGTTAAAAGGTCGTAGGAGCTTTCCAGCGAGGAAGCTGAACGGGAACCGGAAGCGTCCCAGTACAGGGTAATTTTCGAAGGCGGAGTTCCGCCGCCTCGAGAAGCAGTTCCCCGGCGGAGCTGTACACCCATATCGGTAACGGCAAAATAATAGGTGCCGTCGACGCTCTTTTCAACGGAAACGGGCAGAAAATCAGCCGGAGGGAGGCTTATGTAGAGGTCTTTATCCAACACCGCATTCCGCATGGTTGACTCCGCCGCAAACCCCGACTGCCACCTGAGGAACCTGAAATTACTGAACGCGCTTTCCCGGACCGCCGGCGGCAAAGCTGAAGAAACAACCTCTACGCGGATGGAAAAACTGGAAACAGGGTCTGAATAATTCATCGGCAGATGATAAACAGGAACTCCGCCGGGCATCTCTAAGTCCGAAAGATAGCTGATTTTTACCGTCCTGCTGCCGGCCGCGGGTATGGGAAACACTCTTGTTTTAAAGGTATTGCCGGTTGTCCACTCCGCTAGCCCGGGATCAATCCCCTGCCGGACAATTTTCTCGAACACTTCCCGCCCTTTTTGTTTCTCTACAGGCACACCGTCGACGAGAACGCCGTCTATATCGAGGGCATATCCGGAAACGACCGCATTTTCCGGGAGCGGTACGTACAAATCGCCCGCAATATCGATCTGTCCCGGATTGAAAAACGTCATTGTCAGTTCTGTTTCAGCCGTTAGCCCCGAAATACGTACATCCACATCGAGGGTTGTCAGGGCAAGGCGCTCCGGAATGTTAGGCTGAAGTGATTGGTCAGTCATGTTTACCATAATCGGCGGAACATCCTGCGGAAAGGCAGAGAAGGCTGCGGCGGCAAATACAAGGACAAGGAATCGTTTCATGAAAACCCCTTCCCGTATAAGTATATACCGGTTTGCAGAATAATGCATATATATCCACGAGTTATCCACATTATTATCACACCAGAAAAGGGGAACGCTGGGGGTGCGGGTTAGAAATTTCTCCAATTACGTTAATAGAAAATTAAAATACCCCCTGCGGGGAACAAAAAAACACCGGCGAATAACCCGTCGGCGGTCTCCTCCCTCATCGAAATTTAACAATGAAGTGCATACACGCGGAAAAATAAAAAAGTTATCCACAATTTTTCAACAGAAGTGTTCATATCAAAAATCGTGCCAAAACAATAATTTTGATTGATATATTGCGGAAAACTTCCTATACTGTCCCGGTCATGG
>CAZSGZ010000337.1:0-3806 GCA_964606455.1 uncultured Spirochaetales bacterium | reverse complement strand
ACCTGATTACAGTTTTGTGTTCCGGGGAAAGGTAACGGTAACAGTCGTCCCCACCCCCTTTGCGCTTTCAATTTTCAGCTTCCCCTCGTGCATGGTGATTATTTCCCGGGCAACGGTAAGGCCGAGCCCGATTCCCCGGTGTTTGGTTGTGTAAAAGGGTTCGGTGATTTTGTCCAGCTCGTCCTCCGGAATACCATTGTCATTGTCCGTTACGGTAAAACCAATATATTCGTCAGTATAAATCCCCTGTACCAAAATCCTGCCGTTTTCCTCGGGGGCGGCCTCGTATGCGTTTTGCAGTATGTTGTACATTACTTCCTTTATTTGTACCGGGTCCGCTTCTAGTTTCAATTTTTGCAGGGCTGTCAGGTCCTGCTGCAGTTGAATGTTGCTTTTTGCAAAAGATTCCCGGAGATCACCAATGCAGTCGGTAATAAGCTGAAATAAATTAACTTCCTGAAAAACAGGGCTGTTTAAGCTTGAAGATTTCAGCAGATTGTTGATAATCTGTTCCCCTTCAAAAATTTTCTCCTCACAGTTATTCAGTTGTTTTTCCAGCGACTGGTTTTTATTTTTCTTCCTGATGTTGTAGAGGGAGAGCTGCAGCGAAGCAAGGGGACGGCGCAGTTCATGAGCGACAGATGCTGAAAGCCGGCCGAGCTCCTGGAGCCGTTTTCTGCGCATCGCCTCCTTTCGTGCCTGAATGAGCTGCTCGGTCCTTTCCTCTACAAGCTCCTCGAGGACCTCTTTGTCCCGCTCCAATACCCGTCTCGCTTCTCTCTGCTCCGTAACGTCGTGCCCGATACCTAAAATTCCGGTAATTTTTCCCTCGTCATCGGTAAGGGCCTTGTTCCGCCAATGCAGCCACACCGTGCTGCCGTCGGAACGGGTGTTTTCAGTCTCGGTTTCCCAATATTCATCCGGACGGCGCAGCAGTTCCTGTAAAAAAAGCGTATTAGCCCGGCCGGTGGAATCGGTTTCGGCCATAATTGTGCCCACAACATGTTTTCCGATTAATTCATCCCGGGCATAACCGAAGAAATCCAGCCCGTAGCGGTTTATATAGGAAAGCCGCCCGCGGCTGTCCATCTTCGCGATAATGCTTTGGGCCGTCTCTAGAATATCGCTGTATTCTTTCCGGGTATCCGCGAGCAGTTTCTCCCGTTCTTTCTGTTCACGAAGGTCCGTTATAACCGCTACATACGTAAGAGGGAAATTTTCGCTCTTTTCGAGGATGGAGATATGCAAATTCACCCATAGTTCGCTGCCGCGGTTGTGCAGCTGAATTTCACCCTGCTGCCGGGGACTGTTCTCGGAAATTCCGTCAAAAAGCTCACGGAAAGCGCGAAGCGAGCCGCCGGAGACGTAGCCGGAAAAATCCCTCCCTACAACAGTATTTCTTTCATTTCCAATTATAGAAACTCCGGCGGAGTTTATTTCCATTATTTTTTTGTTTCGGTCGAGCACTAAATAGCCAGCGGGGGCGGAATAAAAAAGAGCCTTATACTTCGCATTCAGTTCCTCCAGGCTGTTTCGTGTCTGTTTTAGTTCTTCACACTGCATCTCCACCTCCGTATAGGCAACCTGCAGCTCATGTATAAGGTCCTTCGCGTCTTGGTTATCATGTTCACTGCTCATTATTTTTTCCCCTGCTAAATAAATTTAGCATTTTTCAGAGAACCTTGCCAGGAAACCCTTCGACATTTTATTGTCATTTTTCCACTATTTAATGACCGATATTGGCGAGTCGCCTCTTGTCGGCTATGCAGCGGGACAATTATCGTGTATCCTCGAGCCGTGCCGTATTCAATTCTCGTTGTAGACGACGACAGTATTTTTTGCGATGAACTAGAGGAATCTCTTGAAGAGTATACGATAACATCCGTTTACAACCCGAATGACGCACTGAAAGTCCTCGAACTTCCGAACGACATCGATCTCATGCTCGTTGACGTGCGCCTTCCGAAAATGAAAGGCACCGATCTTCTGAAAATAATAAAAGACCGTTACCCCGAGATCTTTATCATCATCATGACGGGTTACGCCGGGAAGGATGTCATTCTCGAATCGATGCGTGGCAAGGCGGACGATTTTATCGAAAAACCGTTGGATGTGGACACCTTAAAAAAAATGATACAGCAATTGCTGGCAACAAAGCGGGATGCCGGGGTATTTACACGGGACATGGATTACGTTCAATATTACATTGAAAAAAACTGCGATAAGAAAGTCGAACTCGAAGATATTGCCTCCTTATTAGGATATTCCCCGAAATACATGAGCAGGCTGTTTAAGCAGAAAACCGGCATCAATTTCAACAAATACAGGACCAAAATTAAAATGGAAAAGGCCAAGCATTATCTGCTCAATACCGACAACCAGATTAAAAACATCGCCTTTGAAATCGGGTATGAAAATTCCGAATCCTTCGTCCGTACGTTTAAAAAACAGACCGGCCTTACCCCGACCGAATACCGGAAACAGTTTCAGGATACAAATTAATTATATATTCCACAGGAAGGGTTACGGCAACCACATTTTGTCCGCCATCATGAGGCCTGAGAGTGAGGGTCCCTCCGTGGAGTTTGATAATCTCTTCAGCGAGAAGGAGGCCGGTACCGTCCTTCCCCGAATCGAGGAGGCCGCTGCCCGTCAGCTTCATCCCGGTTTCTAAATGAACTGCGTTGCCGCTGTAAATAATCGGAAGAAACAGCTGGTTAACAATTTGCTGCGCATGCGGCGCGCCTGTATTCCACACCTCTACTGCAATACTGCCGTTTACCCGTTTCGCGGTAATACCGGCACTGCGGTTTTTTTCCGTATACATAATTGTTTTATAAACAAGGTACTTAAAAATTCTCTCCAGGCGTTTTTTGTCCCCCACAATCGCCCCGACGGAAGGCTGAAGGTCGAGTGTAAAATCGATACCGCGCTTAACGGCGTGGGGTGTATTTGTTGTAAACATATGGCGGAAAAAGGGGTATCCGTCTATCCGGGTCAGCGTTAAATCAAGCTGTTCATACTGCAGTTTTATTACATCCCGGAACGTATCGATCAGTTCAAAAAAATGTTCCGCGCTGTGGGCTATACCCTCAAAATGTTCTTTCTGGTCCATTTGGTGGAATGCGCCGCTTTTAAAGAGCTGGACAAACCCCATGATGGAATTAACGGCCGTCTCCGCCTCGTTTCCAATATTGAGGAGGGTCATATCCACCGCCTTGTCCTGTATTGGCTGGAGATTTTTCATACATACCATTATAAATGCTGTTGCTGCAGCACGCATTAACAGAAGTATCCTACTTATTGATTTGGTTCCACATAATTTCAGGATACAAATTAAACCATTTAGATTATATGCGATTCCTTCATACATAATTAATTTGTAAAAAACAAATCAATACAGGAGGAACAAGATGAGTGATTTAATGAAAAGAAAAACAAGCATTGCGCATCCTTTCGAAAGTTTAAGCAATTGGTTTCGGTCCGCCGTGCCGGACCTTCCAGCGTGGTATACCCATGTCCCCGCTGTGGACGTAAAGAAGCAGGACAACCAATATCTTGTGGAGGCCGACATGCCGGGCATGGATGCCGAGGATATAGATGTCAACGTGGAAGACAATATCCTTACTATTTCTTCTTCAAAGGATGAACAGAAAGAAGAATCCGACGAGGGCTATTTAATGAGAGAACGAAGGAGCACTTCTTTCCGGCGCAGATTTGAACTTCCCGCCGACGCAAAGCAGGACTCGATCGACGCAAATTTCAAAAACGGACTGCTTACCCTTCACGTTCCGCGGACGGGTGAA
>CAZSGZ010000336.1:0-3818 GCA_964606455.1 uncultured Spirochaetales bacterium | reverse complement strand
GGAACGTGCTCAACTTCTGCGCCAACAACTACTTAGGTCTCTGCAATGATCCTGCCGTTATCAAAGCCGCGAAGGACACAATGGACTGCTGGGGATACGGCCTCTCGTCGGTGCGCTTTATCTGCGGTACCCAGAAAATCCACAAAGACCTCGAAATGGAGGCGGCGGAATTCTTAGGCTGCGAGGACGCGATCCTCTATGCCGCCTGCTTCGACGCGAACGGCGGGCTTTTCGAACCGCTGTTGAATGAAAAAGACGCCATTATATCCGACGAGCTGAACCACGCCTCGATTATCGACGGGGTCCGTCTGTGCAAGGCGGAACGATACCGGTACAAACACTCCGACATGGATGATTTAAAGCGCTGCCTCGAGGAGTCCCGGGACAGCCGGTACCGGCTGATCTGCACCGACGGGGTATTTTCCATGGACGGAGATATTGCACGGCTGCCCGAAATCGTCGACTTAGCGAAGCGCTGCGACGCCCTTGTGATGGTCGACGATTCCCACGCCACCGGCTATATCGGCGATACCGGCCGGGGGACAGCCGAGTTTCACGGCGTAACGGGGGAAATCGATATCATTACCACAACCTTCGGAAAAGCCTTAGGCGGTGCCTCCGGCGGCTGCACCGCGGGCAGAGCAGAAATAATCGAAATGCTCCGGCAGCGTTCCAGGCCCTATTTGTTTTCCAACACTCTGCCGCCGGCGGTAACCGGAGCGACACGGGAAGCGCTGCGTATACTCGGGACGTCCCGGGACAGGATTGAAACAGTGAAAGAAAACGCCGCCTATTTCCGCCGGAAAATGGAGGAAGCGGGCTTCGATATCGTACCGGGGAATACAGCAATAGTCCCCGTCATGCTCTACGATGAGAAAAAGGCGCTTGCCATGGCGGACCGGCTCCTGGACGAAGGGATCTATGTTATCGGCTTTACCTATCCGGTGGTGCCGAAGGGGAAGGCACGGATTCGCGTGCAGTTATCCGCCGCACATAGCCGTGAGGAGCTGGAGACGGCCGTCGCGGCATTTGTAAAAGCCGGCGGGGAGCTGGGTGTCATCTAACGTTTAAGCCGGATGCCCTTCTCTTCCAAACTGATAATTTTGTCCTTGTAGAGTCCGCCGATTGCCTTTTTAAACAGCTTCTTGCTCATGGCGAGGCGTTTCTTGATCTCATCCGGATCGCTTTTGTCGTGGAGAGGCAGAAAGCCGCCCTCCTCCTTTAAGGCACCCATGATCGTCTCCCTGGCCTGTTCGTTTGCGTCCGGAAAATTCTGCGGCTGCAGGACCGCATCGATCAGCCCGTCCTCGCGGAGCTTCTTGATATAGCCGGTTTTTACATCACCCACGTTCAGGTCTTCGAATATTTCATCGGCATACAGAAGCCCCCGGTATGCGTTGTCGATAACGACGCTTACCCCTAAGGGGGAAAAATCGAAGACTAAGAGAGACACCTGCTGCCCTTCTTCGAGGTCTGTTATATCTTTTTTAAAATGCGTATTCAGCTTACAGGTGCCGATAACTCCGGTTTTTTCATAATCGAGCATGAGGTACACCACCGTTGTCTCGCCGGGAAGGATCGGATCGGAACAGTACTTTATCGGAACGAACAGGTCCTTCGGAAGTCCCCAGCTTAAAAAAGCGCCGAAATCGGTTACGCTTTTAACGGGAAGGGCCGCGAACTCCCCGACCTTTGCCGCCGGTTCCATCGTTGTCGCTTTCAGGCTGTCTTTCGCGTCATTGTAGATAAATACCCGGAGGGTATCCCCGGCACGGACCTTTTTCGGCAGGTCCCCCTTCGGCAGGTAGATGTCCCTGCCGTCGCCGTCGAGATACGCACCGCCCCCTTTCGTAAATTTTATTATCCGCAATGTGTTGTAGTCTCCGATCTTCAGCATGCTTCCATTGTAGCCGATTTCGGCAATTTATGCAGCCGTCCCGCGATATATTACCAGATACAATTCACGTTATATCGTTTAATCGTAGAATCATTCGTTAGAAAACCCATGCGTTCATTGATGGATTGCGCAATCAGCATGCGGTCGAACGGGTCGCCGTGGATATCCGGCAGGTTAAGGACCTCGAATACGTGGGGTGGGGATATCGGCAGTACCGTAAAGGAGTTTGCCTGTATTTCATCGAGGATAAAATTGTCGGGAGAGCCCGGAATGTCCAATCTTCCTATACTGTATTTTATAACGATTTCCCAGCAGCTGGCTGAACTGAGAAAAACCTGATTAGCCTGGTCCCCGATGATATCAGAGACTTTATCCGACAAGTTCTCAGGCTCCAAGGTCCACCATAAAAACGTGCAGGTATCGAGAAGATACTTCACCCGAGAAATCCCTTCAAGATATCGTCAGGTAAAGGATCGTTAAAATCGTCGCGGAGCGATCCTTTGTTTTTATTCCGGCCGGGAACGCGGTTCTGTTTCGGTCCGCGTATGGCCGTAAGTTTGGCAATCGGTTTTCCGTGTTTTGCAATGATAATCTCCTCCCCGCTTACAACTTTATCGAGGAGCCGGGAAAGGTGTGTTTTTGCTTCGTGAATGTTTACTTCCATTATTCTATTTTAAACTAACATATAAACTTAGTCAATTACATAGCTCAATATAATTTGCCCTCGATATTGAGTTCATTACAATAGTTGGTATGCATGATCTTTCGGACATCTTCGGCAGAACCGGACCGTTTCAGTGCCCACATGAGTTTCGTCGTACAGGTCTCGAGGCTCATGTCGTAGCCCTGTATTGCGCCGAGGTCGAGGGCCTTTTTTCCGACATCGTAGAGGTGCATCAGCGTCGCCCCTTCCATGCACTGGGTGTTTACGACTATCGGGACATCGAGCTCTCGTGCCTTCCGCAGCACATCCAGGTATTCGTAGCCGATGTTGCCGGACCCGTAGCCCCGGAGGACGAGGCCGCGGATGCCCGAATCGAGGAGGTTCGAGAGCATGACCGGCGGTGTTCCCGGCACCAGGGTCGCCACGGCGATGTTCGGTTCATATCCGGGTTTCGGATGGAGGCCGGCGGGACTCCTGCGGCGCCTGTCCTCCTGCAGACGGATATCGAACCGGACTTCCCCTAACAAGTCCCAGTTCATGGAATGAAAAGCGTTCAGCTTCGACTCGCTCACCTTGCTCGCCCTGGCGCCGGAGATAATATGCTCGTAAAACACGATCATCACACCCGCAATGTCTTCTACGGCCACCCGGACCGCATTGATTAAATTCCTCCGCGCGTCGGTTTCGATGCGGTTCCCGGGAATCTGCGCCCCCGTCAGTACCACCGGCTTTCCGATGTCCTGAAGCGCGAAGGAAAGGGCGCTGGACGTGTAGGCCATGGTATCGGTACCATGGGTGATAATGAACCCGTCGTAATCATCGTGATGCGCGGCAATCGAAGCCGCGATTTTGTCCCAGTGCACCGGACTGATGTTCGTACTGTCGATGTTGTCGATATATTCGACACCGATTTCCGCAAGGTCGTGGATCTTCGGTTCAATGGCCAGGAGGTTTTCAACGGCCCGCTCTTCCGGCGGGGCCGCCAGCGTTCCCGTATCGTTCTCCTCCATGACCAGGGTCCCGCCGCAGAATAAAATGAGAATTTTCATTTTTCCATTATATTCATTATGCGACGATTAGAAAGCGCCTAATGGGACTTCATTACCGTTCCCGCCTTTCCTTGAACTGCTTCGGGAAGACTCTCCACGTCGGTGATGATGACACGGTTTTCCGGGTCCGCCTGCAGGAATTCAATGGCCGCCGCGATCTTGGGCCCCATGGAGCCCGCCGGAAACTGCCCCTGCCCCTGGTAATGCC
>CAZSGZ010000335.1:0-3827 GCA_964606455.1 uncultured Spirochaetales bacterium | reverse complement strand
GGAAGATATTACCCATTTAGCAACAATTGATTACAGCTCTATATCAACCGATGAATATTCGGGCTATACCCCGGATGCGCAGGACACTGTGGATGGCATAAAAAAATCTTCGTACAACCATTGGTCTGCGAGTAACGGTAGCGGAACCGGATGGATATCTTATTCCTTTGAATCAACATATACGATAACGAAAGTGGTAATTTATTCGGGGTATTATGCTTCCAGCAATGAAGGAGCGTTGCAGTACACTGTTCAGTATAAAGACTCCTCCGGTTCCTGGAGCACCTATGAAGGGAACGCCTGGGCGGACGACTCCAACTCTGATGTGAGCGTTTATTCTTCGAGCTCCGGTGATATGAATAAGCATGTTATTGAAAAGGAAAAAACGGGAAAGGGAATAAAGATTGATGTAACCGGCAGCACGTATCCAACCTCGCATTTATGGCGCACCTGTATTTCCGAGGTGGAGATTTGGGGATATGAGGAATAGGCGAGGGTTTAGCCGGAAAAACAAATAAGCTAGGGTTGTTATTACTGTGATGAAAATGATTTGCTGTGGATTGTTGCTGTTAGTTCTTTTCATGTTCACCGGCTGTCAGCCTAACTTAAATAGGACATGGCATTTGTCCAATTTCGTCTGAGGCAGAACACCTTTTTCAACCTTCAAAACTGTACAGGTACAACTCCAGGGAGCGTATAATTGCTCTGCCTGTAAAGTCTTCAAAGGGTCCCGTGTCTCCCGCGTCCGCGGTGCTCAGTACCCGGTAATATTCGGCCCTGTCGGAGTTTAAAATAACGGCGGGAGGGTAGCCGGCGGACATGAGGATGAGATTCATCAGAAGTCTTGAAACCCGTCCGTTTCCATCGATGAAAGGGTGGATATGTACAAGCCGGTAGTGCATTTGTGCGGCCAGGACGGGAACCGTATAGTCATGTTTACCTGTATTGTACCATTGCAGGAGGTCCTTCATCAGCGGTTTCACTTTTTCCGCACGGGGGGGGAGAAAAGAAGCACCCATAATTCTTACATTGTATCTCCGGTATGCCCCTGCTTCTTTATCGTCGATGTTTCGTAAAATAATACCGTGGAGTTTCCGGATTATCTCTTCGCTTATATTCTGTTTTTCCGCTATTATTTTTTCGAGAAACTCGATGCCCTCTTTGTGGTTTACTGCTTCAAAATGCTCCCGCAGCGATTTTCCTCCGATGGTAACTCCATGATGGAGAACAACTTCAGTTTCTTTCAATGAGAGAGTATTGCCTTCGATAGCGTTCGAGTTATAGGTCCATTCGACGATGAACTGGTCCCGAAGTTTTTCCGCCAGGGAGGGGGGGAGAGGCCGGAAGGAATCCAGTTTTTCCTTTTTTTTCAGAATAGTATCTAACAGTTTATCGTCCATCGCTGCAACCTACTGTATTGTATGCCCTAACGGGCGTCATTACAATGCGATTTTCTCGGTCCCTGAAACCGCCCGGGGTGGAATTCCTTCACATTTTACCAGAATTATTATACTATAATCTAATGGAGCGTAAAGCTGAAGAGCGGAAAGCGGCGTTATTTCAAAAGATGCGGAAAAAGGGGCTGCTCTGGAGTTACGATGGTTCGGTGCACTATAGTCCCGCTCTCGACACACTCCTTATTGAAACAGTCCTTCGATACGGGGATTTTCCTGATTTACGGGAGCTATTTACACTCTATCGGAAACAAGATATACAGGCAATCTGGAAAAGTTCAATGGTACATGATCTTCGGTTTAAAAAATGTAACTATTTTCTCGCTAGGAATTTTTTTGGAATGGATATGGAAGCCGATTTTTTCAGAGGCGGAAAGAGTGAACGGGAAAAAAAGTTTCGAATACTTGCGTCTTGAAACCGCGCGGGTCCTGCAAATATTTATCGAAGGAGAAAAAAACTGCCTGCAAGTTTCTATTCCAGCCGCCATATTTCGAGGCTGTTTCCCGCCGCGGCGAGGAAGGAAGCGGTATCCGTGGTCAGCATCTTCAGCCGCCGCGGGGAATCGGCCGTCCACGCCTTTTGCTCCGCAAGGCTGCTGTCTAACAGCAGCAGTCTGTCTCCGTCCGCGGCGATAAACCGCGGCGTGCCTGTGCCGTCCGCGGTCTCCGGTACAAGGACCGGTCCGAGGCAGGCGGTGTCCCCGGAAAAGGTCTTTCCCCCGCGGTGCCGTAAGTTGGATGAAAAGAGATCGATCCGGTGCTGCTTACGCTGTTGCTCCCACAGTATAAGGAACCTCCGGGATGAGCCGGCTGCCGGTACAAGTCGGAGGTCTTCAAAGGCCCCGAAAAAGGGACCTATGGAACGGGAGATTTCGGCTGTATCGGGTCCGACAAGGTGCAGATAAAAAAAAGGGACATTCGGTTCATCTTCGAGTACCGTTTGGATTAGGAGAAGCGGCGCATCGCTATTCGGACCGAGTGGAAAAAAATCCCCCTTTCCGGGAAGCGGGGGGACGGCGGGCAGCGAAACGCCCCTGAAAGGATGGTAGGTATGTTCCGGGCCGGAGAGGAGCTCCCGGTAATCGATAATCTCCCCTTTCGGATTGGTGCGGAAGAGCCTGATCGAATTGTCTCCGGGTTTCAGTCTTCTGCCTTCCGTTCCAAGATACAAATACTTGCCGGTATGCCGGGTCCTGTGGGAGATCGTGTATATTTCTTCTCCCTCCGGACTATGCTGCCGGCTCAATTTTATCGGGTCGGAGGGAAGGACGAAGGTCCACTTCACTGACAAATCGGGCAGGTCCGCGGCGATAATGCCCCGGGGAGAAGTATTCCAGCCTTCCCGCGCGACAATAAAGAACGTGTGGTGAGAAATAAACTGGGGATGGACCGAAGCGTAAACCTGTTCGGGCAGGCGGGACCGGTAAATGATGTTGCCGCAGCCGTTTACGACCGTTACGGCAAGATTGTCCGAGGCGGTGGAACCGTAAACAATATCGAGTTTCCCGTCTCTGTCGTAATCATATAAAAAACCGGGATCGAGGGATTTGTCCGTAAACGTACTTTCCGTTAGCAGCCGTCCGCGGAAGTCAAATACCGACAGTCCGGAATGCCCGGTAACGAGTATTTCCGGTGTTTCCGTTCCGTGCACGTCTCCGATAAAAAGCCGCGGACTTCCGCCGCCGGGGAGGGGGCGCGTTGAAATCTTTTCGAAATCGAGCTGTCCTTGCCCGATGCTGTAATATGTATCCGGAACCGGGACGGGGCCTTTTTCGCAGGCCGTAAAGAGAATGACAGAAATGCAAACCAAAACAATACACCGGGAAACAGCTGTGCTTGTCATGTCAATACCCGTATACGCGGACCCGCTTGTCCGTACAGAGTATTATTTCTACTTTTCCGTCGAGGTCGATGTCGTCCACGGCGTATCTCCTAAGCGGGTCCGCTTCCGGATCGGGGACCGGAAACGCGCGGACAAGGCCGCCGTCTATATCCATGATATACAGTCCCCCGGCGTGAAGGGCGAAGAGTTCGGAAGTATTGTCGCCGTCTATATCGTGAAAGGTAATAAAACCGGTGTGGAAAAATTCTCCGCCCCTGCCGGGGACCTCCGGCTTAAAGCGCCGCAGGAGGGCAAAATCGGAGTCGACGAATTCTATATAGCTAGGTTTCCCGTAGGGAAGAGCGAGCATTTGTTTTCCCTTCCGTAAAAAAACTGCCGGATAGTATGGGGTCCCATTCCTGTTTCCCATCGATTCATGGACGACGGAAAGAGAACCGTCTTCTTCGTGAAACCGGTAAATCTTGCCGGTACCTTCATAGTAGCCCTCGTATTTACCCTCCTGAATATACACTTCCGTCGTTCCGTTCCCG
>CAZSGZ010000334.1:0-3827 GCA_964606455.1 uncultured Spirochaetales bacterium | reverse complement strand
TAATGTAGTCCTGGTCCTGTCCCTTGAAGGAGTGGATGTCGCAGGGAAGCGTTTTCGGCCGCTTCGGCGCGTAACGGCGGATTACCCGGTTTCCCCCTCCCTCTGCTTCTTTCGGACCACCCTTTCCCTTGGTATCGTCTGTTCCGGCTTTTTTCGTCGTTTCCAAGATCCCCTTCATCGATCCTTCGGGATTGAATGTCGTGAATCCTTTCAGTCCCTTTTTGTATGCGTACATGTAGAGGTCTTTATATTCCTTCAGGGTGGTCCCGGCCGCGAGGTTCAGCGTTTTCGAAATGCTGTGGTCAATGTACCGCTGCAGCGCCGCCTGCATGTCGATGGATTTCCTCGGAGGTATATCGGAAGCGGTAACAAAATAAGGCGGCGGGGGTACACCGTCGGCATCAGCTCCGCCGGCGGTATCCAAATACTTTAGCCAGGCGTAGTCAAACACCTGTTCCGTCCTTGTCTCATCCCCCTTACCCGTTCTGATAGTCCGGGTGTATGCGAGGGAAAAAATCGGTTCGATTCCGGAAGAGCAGTTCTGCCCCACGCTTAGCGAGGTCGTACCCGTCGGGGCGATGGTATTCAATCCGATATTCCGCAGACCGTGTTCCCGAATGCCGCTTAGGACATCTTTCGGCAGGGTTTTTATAAACGCCGCCTTAGCAAGCTTTTCCGCATCGCAGGCGGGGAACGGGCCTTTCTCCTTTGCCAGGTCCACGGATGTCCTGTACGAGGAGTCCCGGAGCCGCTTTCCGAGTTTTTCCGCAAAAGCGAGGGAATTGTCCTCTCCGTAGGTCATCCGCAGCATACAGAGGGCGTCGCCGAAGCCGGTAAAGCCCAGGCCGATCCTCCGCCACTGCTTCGAGAAGGCTTCTATCTTTTTAAGCGGATATGCCGTTACATCCAGGATATTGTCGAGGAAACGCACTCCGGTGGCGGCGGTTTTCTCGAATGAGTCCCAATCGAATCGGGCCTTATCGGTAAAGGGACCCCGAACGAAGGCCGTCAGATTCAGCGCGGAAAGACAGCAGAGGGAGTACGGAGGCATGACAAGCTCGCCGCAGGGGTTCACCCGGTCCATCTTGAACGCCCAGTACCCGTTGTTGTATTTCTCCACCAGATCGGCGTTAAAGATGCCCGGCTCGTTGTGGTAGAATGCGTTTTCCGTCAGCAGATCGTAGAGTTCCCGGGCGGGAAGGGTTTTATACACTTTGCCGCCGAAAGTGAGGTCCCATTTTTTGTCCCCCTCGACGGCCTTGATGAAAGCATCGGTTACCTTGACGGAAATATTGAACTGGGTAAGTTCCTTGTTTTTATCGCCCTGTTTAACGGTAATAAACTCCTCGATGTCGGGATGGCTTATATCGAGAAGGGCGATGTGGGCCGACCGGCGGTGGCCTCCCGTCATGATAGTTTTCGCGGACTGATCGAAAATTCGTAGAAACGACACCACACCGGATGATTCGCCGCCGCCGGAGAGAGAACTTCCCTTCGGCCGCAGCTTCGAAGCGTCGAAACCGACCCCGCCGCCCATCTTCCCGATAAGGCTGTCTTCTTTTAAGGAATCGTAAATGCCTTCGAGGGAATCCTCGATATCGATGGTAAAACAGTTGTTGTAGTTTTTCATCGGGCTTTCGGGACGGGCATTGGCAAGGATCCGCCCCGCGGGTATTAGACGGCCTTCGGCCATGGCGGAAAAGAACTCGTCCGAGGCCGTTTTCTTTTTTCCTTTTCTTTCCGGGGCGGCCGCCTCTTCGGCAATCAGTCTGAACACTGCAAGAATGTCCCGTTCTCCGTGGAGCATGTATTTCTGTTTAAAAATTTCCCGGCTTATATTCTGCAGCCACTGCCAAGAGCCCTGTTTCGCTGTTGTCATACCCCTCCCCCCGCGATATTAAACACTGAAGCGGATGTTCAGAATATCACCGTCCTGCACGGCATATGTTTTTCCCTCTAAGCGGAGTTTGCCGTTTTCCTTTACCCCTTTTTCAGAGCCGGCCTCGATTAGATCGTCGTAGGTAAAACATTCCGCCCGGATAAACCCCCGCTGCAGGTCGGAATGGATAGATCCCGCCGCTTCAACGGCAGGAAGGCCTTTCCTGATGGTCCATGCCCGGACTTCGTCCTCGCCGACGGTAAAAAAGGATATATAGCCGAGCATATTGTAGGCAAATGCAATCAGCCTGTCCCGGGCCGACTCGTTTATCCCGAAATCCTCCATAAAAGCACGGGCTTCTTCATCGTCCAGGCCGCTTAAGTCCATCTCGAACTTGCCCGCGAACTCTATGGTATTGTACTGTTTCGACAGTTTCGCGATTGTGTCATCATTCCGACCGTAATTGTCTTCTCCCGAATTGAGAATGACGAGCACCGGCTTTAACGAAAGAAACTGAAATCCGCCGATTATCTTCAGCTCCTCCCCGGAAAAATCAAGAAGCCGCAGCGGCTTGATATCGTCCAAATGCGCCTTCATTTTATTCAATAGCTTTTGTTCCGCAAGCAGTTCCGGCGTTTTCCTGCCCCGGGCAATGTCCGTATCGATCCGCTCGAGCCGCTTTTCAACAATTACCAGATCGGAAAAAACGAGCTCCTCATCCAGCGCGGCCATGTCGGACACCGGCTTCGGCTCCCCCTCCACAGCATCTATCGTTTCATCGTGAAAATTCCGCAATACCACACACAGCGCATCGACCGTTTTCATCAGCCCCATCGCCTCGCCGGAAAACACCCCTTCCCGCGCGGACCCCGAGCTGAGACCGACAAAGTCGATAAACTCAACCGTCGCGTACACCGTCTTTTTCGGACTGTACATTTCCGAGAGTTTCGTAATGCGGGGATCTTTCACATCGACGACGGCAAGGTTCGGTTCGACTTTGCTGCTGGCGTAGGATGTCACTTCAGCATCACCCTTCGTAAGCGCGTTAAAAATGGTGGTTTTTCCCGAGTTCTGCAGTCCGATAATTCCGATTTTCATGTTGTTGTACTCCGGAAGCCATTCTACAGGGTTCGGCCGTGTTTTGCAATCGACTTGTTTTGCCTAACGGCCGGCGGGCGCCTGTTACGAAAAAATTTCATTTTTTTTCCGGAATTTTGAAGCAGTAGCGGAGTTTTGCCTGTTGTACTATACTAGGGGGTATGAAAAAGATGGGAGAACCAGCTTTAAAAAAAGACCGCATTTATACATACGGTGATTACAGAAATTGGCCCGAGGATGAACGATGGGAACTGATAGAAGGGACCGCCTGGAACATGAGTCCGGCACCGAACCGGTATCATCAAGGATATCTTACAAATTTACTCGTTCAACTTGCACCGTTTTTCGAAAAGCATCCGTGCAAGTTATACACAGCGCCTTTCGATGTCCTTCTTCCCGATTTCGCGGAAGAGAAGGAAGATAACGTCACTACCGTGGTACAGCCGGACATCTCGGTTATTTGTGACAGGAACAAGCTCACCTTTAAAGGCTGTACCGGTGCTCCGGACTGGATTATCGAGATTTTATCACCCTTTACCCTGCGGAAAGACTCGGCGATAAAGTTCGACCTCTACCAGCGCCACAAGGTAAAGGAATACTGGATCGTCGATCCTGGCAGCAAAACCGTCCAGGTGTATGTTCTCGACGACAGCGGACAGTTTCCGGAAAGCCCTGGGCTCTACACGGAACGCGATACGATCTCCTGTACCGTAATAGAAGGACTTTCCGTCGACTTAGGCCGCGTGTTCGCGGAAGGTTAGCCGCTGCCTGCCTTCCGTCTGCCCGACAGGGTAATTGCCTTCGCCGGACAAGACGTAATACAACTGCCGCAGGTATAACAGTCAGGCGG
>CAZSGZ010000333.1:0-3835 GCA_964606455.1 uncultured Spirochaetales bacterium | reverse complement strand
CCTCCCGGGTTTTTTCATTGTACCCTTCGCTCCTCCCTGTCAACAACAAAGCAGGGGCTCGGAGTTGAGTACGAAAAGCCGCTTAGCGTATCGTACCGCGGTCAGGTAGTGGGGGAGTTCTTCGCGGACCTGGTCGTGGAGAACCGTGTCATTATCGAGGTAAAGGCGGAATTTAAACGGTTTATTTTGTAAGGCCGGGTATAGCGGAGAAGAAATATAATTTACCACGACATCAGCCGGTTTCGGCTGCGTTCCTGAATGGGGAGAGCGGAAGTGCTGTTGCAAAGCATATCCTCGCCTGTATTGCCTAGGGCTGAGACGCTTGGGATTTGAGAGAATAAAAGAACGAGTTATTGAATGAAAAAGAGGCTTCGAAAGAAACTTCATCTGAAAGAATATGCCGAATACGGGATTGAATTCGAACTTTCAGGAACAGAAAAGATGACGGAAAATGAGTTCGATACCGCCATGGAGCGTTTTGTCTTCGATTTTATCGAAGGAAACGGACTGTACTGCGCCGGCAGCTGGAATCCTAAAGAAAAGAAAGCATTTTTCATAGTGGAAATCGGTGCGCTTAAGGAAGCATATGAACTCATAGCTGAAAAAATCAGGCAGTGGCTGGAAGCAGAACATTTGAAACTGTCAGGTGAATTTACCTTGTCGGATCTTTGGTACCCGGAAAAGAAAGTCGCCGATTGATTATGATGCTATGGGTATTGCGGTAGACTATTGAAGCTCGTTCCTGATTTTCCTATAGTAAAATTAAGAGATACTTGTTGCGACAATACTACCGGGATTGGTTTAAAAAAGGAGGTTTCGAAATGCTTACAGTACATCCGCAGTTCGTTGTAGATGGAAAACATCGGAAAAAGGCTGTTATTTTATCCTTAGATGAATGGAAGCAAATTGTAGAAGCGCTTGAGGAATTAGATGATATTCAATCCTATGATTCCGCAAAAGAATCGGAACCGGAAAAAATACCTTTTGAGCAGGCCGTTCATGATATTGGAAAACCGAAGGGAAGATTATCTAAGGGGTTTACCCGCGGAAGCAATCAAGGATGTGGTTGAGGTGTGAAAGGAGACGCTTTTTTGCGGCATCTACGTAAAAACGGAGAAATAGAAATGGTTCCAAGGCACACGGAAATTCCTAATAAACTTTGTAACAAGATTTGTAAGTCACTACGGATCCCTCTGTTACATTAGTACTGTACATGCTACCCATGTTCCCCACCACACACAAGCGGCAGGTTATTTGAACCTGCTTAAACATATTACGAAGAAACTAACGTACGTTCGTTTTAAGTATGAGGGAAGGGCAAGTTTAGCAGGCGCGTGTGCTTGCAGCAGCAAGCTGTCGGGCTATCGTCACCTCGGGAAACAAAACAAAAAAGATGTGATTGAGTATTCAGCTTAATAAACCACGACAGAACACGAAAGGACACGACAGATATAGTGGAACAGCGGGCTATAAGGTGAAAAGCCCATCCTCCCGGGTTTTTTCATTGTACCCTTCGCTCCTCCCTGTCAACAACAAGACGAGTCGCTTGCGCGATTGTTGACAGGTCGTCACTTCACGGTTTTGAAACTAAAAACGGGAGGATGGTATGTTGTATCCGGAGGTTTCAAAACAAGTTGTAGACGGGTTCTTTACGGTCCATCGGGAATTAGGGCCCGGTCTTTTAGAAGCGTGTTACCACAACGCGCTCTTTTACGAGCTGCGGCGGCAGAGACTCGGAGTCGAGTACGAAAAACCCTTAAGCGTATCCTATCGTGGTCAGGTGGTGGGGGAGTTTTTCGCGGACTTAGTGGTGGAGAACCGTGTTATTATCGAGGTAAAGGCGGTAACGGAGTTCAGCCGCTTCATGCACGCCCAGCTTCTGAATTACCTTCGTATCAGCGGGCTTCGGCTCGGTTTTCTGGTCAATTTTCAGGGTATCAAGGCCGAATTTAAGCGGTTTATTGTGTAAGGCCGGGGTTGAGCGTAGAAAAAATATTAGTAGCCACGACAGAACATGAAAGGGCGTATCCGTTCGGTACAGATGTATGGTAATATCAACTAATGGAGGTTAAAATTGAAAACCACCGATAGAATTGAAATTATTCCAAATGTCTGTAACGGGAAACCCGTGATAACCGGAACCCGGTTACCCGTTGCCGTATTAATTGAACAACTGGCTGAAGGTCTTTCCTGGGATGAACTCATTCAGAATTATCCGGAGATTGATAAAAAAGATATCCAGGCAGCATTATTTTACGCGCGTGACTACATAGAACAATCGGAAATTACGGAAATTCATGCCTAAAGTTTTGCGATTGTATCTAGATCAAATGATACAAGTCAAAGTTGCCGATACTTTAAGAGAAAATGGTTTTGACGTTGTTCGTTGTTCAGAAATAGGGCAAGAACGTTCGGATGATTATAAAATTTTAGAGAAAGCAAAAGAGCAAGGAAGGATTTTAATTACATTAGATGCCCATTTCGGAGATTGGGTTGTGCTGCCACTCAGTACGCATACCGGTGTTATTAGACTTAAGGTGCATCCAACCAGTTCTGAAAATATCCTTTTTGTCTTACTCCCTTTCCTACATAAAATTTCAGAAGAAAAGGTTAAAAATATGCTAATTATTTTATCAGCTACGAAGGAAAAATGGATTAGGACATCGTAATTAAATTGAAGTATTCAATATAAGAAGCCCCGACATCTTTCCTGTCATAGAGGGAAAAGGCACGACAGATAGAGGGAACAGCGGGCTATAAGGTGAAAAGCCCATCCTCCCGGGTTTTTTCATTGTACCCTTCGCTCCTCCCTGTCAACAACAAGACGAGTCGCTTGCGCGATTGTTGACAGGTCGTCACTTCACGGTTTTGAAACTAAAAACGGGAGGATGGTATGTTGTATCCGGAGGTTTCAAAACAAGTTGTAGACGGGTTCTTTACGGTCCATCGGGAATTAGGGCCCGGTCTTTTAGAAGCGTGTTACCACAACGCGCTCTTTTACGAGCTGCGGCGGCAGAGACTCGGAGTCGAGTACGAAAAACCCTTAAGCGTATCCTATCGTGGTCAGGTGGTGGGGGAGTTTTTCGCGGACTTAGTGGTGGAGAACCGTGTTATTATCGAGGTAAAGGCGGTAACGGAGTTCAGCCGCTTCATGCACGCCCAGCTTCTTAATTATCTGCGTATCAGCGGGCTCCGCCTCGGGTTTCTGGTCAATTTTCAGGGTATAAAGGCGGAATTTAAACGGTTTATTTTGTAAGGCCGGGTATAGCGGAGAAGAGATATAATTTACCACGAAAGAACACAAAAGGACACGACAATTGCCGGTTTCGCCTGCGTTTCTGAATGGGGAGAGCGGAAGACCGAAAGGATGAAGCCTTTACCAAGTAACTTGAATTTTCAATTTTCAGGGACTAGAATTGCCCTAGGGGTAAAGTATGGAAAAGGACGAGCTGCTGCAAAGGATATCCTCGCCTGTATTGCTTACGGTGCGGAAATGTCGAGGGACCGGTATATCGATATAACTCCGGCGCCATGAAAATCAAATTAGGTGAGAATGTGACTGAATACGCATTCTAATGGAGTTGACTACGACCGGTATCGGTCAAAGGCGTTGCATAACCGGCAGTTTACACTCCAATCCAAATAATAAGAAAATTCATCCCGGCACTAACCTAACCACGACAAGATGAGAATCTAGTAGAAAAATATTTCAGAAAATGGTATGATACTTTGCAGGAGGGAAGATGTCCGATTCGACATTTATGTATAATGATATAAAGAAAATCGTGAAAGAATCTCTTTTAGAAACTCTCCAGGAAAATAAAGAATTATTGCA
>CAZSGZ010000332.1:0-3840 GCA_964606455.1 uncultured Spirochaetales bacterium | reverse complement strand
ACGGATACTCTCCGCCGACAGGTTTCTCGCCGGACTGGTGTAGAGCCGCAAGCCGTACTGTCCGTCGGGCAGCATTTGCCTTGCAATTTGCAATATGGTTCATTATACTGAGTGTGAACCACATTGCGGGGAGGTGCCATGAAATCAATTACCGTCCATAAACTTGACGATGTTATTGTAGAAGGTATTGAAGCCAGGGCCAAAGCGAAAGGACAGAGCCTCAATGCAACGATTAAAGAGCTTCTCGCTCAGGCCCTCAACGTCGATACCGATTCATCTGCCGATAGGGCAAACGAGAAGGGGTACCGTCGGTTCCTCGGCCAGTGGAGTGACGCGGAGGCAGCTGCATTTGAAAAAGCAACCGCTGATTTTGAAAAAATCGATAACCGAGACTGGGAGTAATGACGACACTTATCGATACCAACGCATATTCCGCCTTGATGAAAGGGAATGAACAAGTCGCTTCCTTTCTCGACCATGCTGATGTGGTATATCTTTCCGTTATCGTTGCCGGGGAACTATTGGCCGGTTTCAAAGGAAGCAAAAAGGAACGGGAAAACAAATTACTGCTGGCCGATTTTATTGAAAAAGGCGGCAAAACGGTTGTTCTGCCTATTGTGTATGAAACATCCCATCGCTTTGCGCAGATAAAAGATGCACTAAAGAAAAAGGGCACCCCGATTCCATTGAATGATATTTGGATTGCCGCTCAGTGTATGGAAAAGGGTGCCGTACTGCTCAGCTTTGACGGTCATTTTGAAGCGGTAGACGGACTGCTTTTGTGGAATTTGCCGGGATGAGATGATGTAGGGGGAAAGCTGGAGACGCTGCGAGTCTCGCGTCTCATCCCTCGCTTCAGCCCGGCTGTCTCCGTCACGATTTTCCTCTATCACGGGAAGGGTGAATTTACAATATTGGGCTGTGGTGAGTCAGAAAAACAAAGAAAAGCAGCCTCTTGCCTTGAAAAATAATGAAAATGGGGTCATTATAATACCATTGACTGTCCAAAATGGGGTCAAATATTGATAAAGGCGGAAGATGATCCGATGATTGATCGAGCTGCTTTTGCAGACTTAAGCGAATGGCTGGAACGGCCTAGGCGTAAACCGATCTTACTGCGCGGCGCCCGGCAGGTGGGGAAAACCAGTCTGGTTCGGGAATTAGCCCGACGACAGGGACTTCCTCTTTGGGAGATAAACCTGGAGAAGCACAGATCCCTGGACGCTCTTTTCAAAGCGCTGGATGTGAACGCGGTAATTCGAGAGCTGTCCCTCATTCTGAATACCAGAGGAATAGGAAAAGAGCCTGGTATCCTGTTTCTCGACGAAATCCAGGAGGCTCCCCATGCACTTACCTGTCTCCGCTACTTTTATGAAGAGAGGCAGGATATCCCTCTTATCGCTGCAGGGTCTCTACTGGAGTTCGCCTTGGGGGAGGGAGGATTGTCCATGCCGGTGGGACGCATTGAATCCTACTGGCTGGGACCTTTGAGTTTTGCCGAGTATGCAGCAGGTACCGGTGAGGAGGTTCTGCATGATGAACTGCTTGCTTATGTGCCGGGAGGGCCCTGGCCGGGGACCGCTCATGAGCGCCTTATGGACCGTCTTATGGAGTATCTTATTGTTGGGGGGATGCCTGAAGCGGCGCAAACATTTGTCGATACCGGTAACTACGCCGAGGCGACGCGGGTGCACCGGTCGCTGCTGGAGACCTACAGGGATGATTTTTCCAAATATGCCCAGGGCAGCATGCTGCGGAAGCTGCAGCGAATATTTGAAAAGGCCCCTGTGGAGATAGGGAAAAAGGTCACCTACCGGCGGTTCCATCCCGATTGGCCCGCCAAAGATATCCGTCATTGCATAGAGATGCTTATCGCAGCCGGAATTCTCACGGCAGTAACCCACACTGCGGCAAACGGTCTCCCCCTGGGAGCGGAAGAGAACCCTGATGTATACAAGGTCTATTTCTTGGATATCGGATTGGTCAATACCGCAAACGGCGATCCGGCCGGTATTCTTGAAGGATTTCGCGCAGGCGCTTCTCTAGGCGCTTTTATCAATGCCGGAAACCTGGCGGAGCAGTTTGTCTCCCAGCAGCTGTGGGCAAAGGGTAGCCGAAACGCCCGGCCGAAACTCCATTACTGGCTTCGCGAGGGGAAATCGACCAATGCCGAGGTTGACTTCGTACTGCCTGGCCCCGAAACTCCGGTTCCGGTAGAGATAAAGGCCGGTTCCACAGGCACCCTGCGTTCGCTACACCAGTTTATGCTCCGTTTTCCCGCAGGCCAGGCCATACGCCTGGATGCCTCTCCCCCCTCTTTTCAGGAGATCGAAACCACTGTAAGCAGCAGCGGGGGAAGAGAGCAGGTGCGCTGCCGGCTTTCCAACTACCCCCTCTATTTCGCCGGCCGGTTGGCTGAGTTTATACAAAGGTGCTGAAACATAGTTATATATAAGCAGGAGTCGTATATGAATGTACAATACCTTGTTGATTAGAAAGGGCATAAAACCGGCGTTTTTTTGAGCCTTGAAGAATTTGAACACCTCATGGATCTTTTAGAAGAAGCTCAGGATATTAAGGATTTTCGAGCAGCTAAGGCGGAAGATGACGAATGGGTAGCATTGAAAGAGGCTAAAAAAGAGCTTGGTTTATAAGGTTCGAATTAAAAAGAAAGTAATCAAATACCTTAGTACTCTTAATTAAAAGGATACAAATCGCATCTTTTCAGCGATAGAAGCTCTGGCTTCAGATCCGAGACCTGTAGGTCATAAAAAGCTTTCAGCGGAATATGCACAAAAAATAAAAAAGTGCAATTTTTTTCTGAAAACTAAAATCACGAATTGAGTTTTCCCCGTTACTATATATATGGGGACTGAAAATATTCACGATGCTTTCGCGAGGGAAACGCTTTCGTACAAGGATAATGCCGCATGCTTCTTCCGGGGAATTCTGCCTAAAGACATGGGAAAAAGGCTTGATTTCGGAAACCTTCAGGAAGAAAAAACAAGTTACACCGATAAAGACCTGTCGGCATACTTTTCCGATGTGGTGTACGAGTGCGGCTATAAAGGAAGCGTGCTAAAACTCGTTCTGCTGTTCGAACATAAGAGTTTTGTCCCGGTTTTTCCATACAGTCAGCTTCTACAGTACATACTCAATATATGGAAAAGAGCCTTAAAACAAAACAAACCAATCCCCATTGTCCTGCCGATTATTCTGTATCACGGGAAGCGGAAATGGGAAACCCGACCGCTTCATGCGTACCTAAGCGGAGACACGGACCTGTTCGCCCGGTTTATTCCGGGGTTCGAATATATCCTGGTGGATCTCTCAAAAATACAGGATAGACATATCATGGCGCTTTTTAATAACAACCCTGCGGTAAAGCTGTGGCTGTTAGTTCAAAAATACATTTATTTAGAGGAAGCGCTCATGAACAATCTGGATAGTTTTTTTAGTCCGGATATAGTATATTTTACACTGGAAGAAGGCTTACAGTTTATCGAGAGTTTTTGCCGGTATGTTTTTAAGGCGACGAAGATAGACCATGCTGCGATACTACGAAATATACCGATGTTGCCCGATAGCGCGAAGGAGGTGATTATGACAACCGCGGAAAAATTAAGAAAACAAGGGAAACAAGAGGGAAAACAAGAAGGACTTGAAGAAGGTGCAAAAAAAGCCAAACTCGAAGATGCTCGGAAAATGGTTGCGAAAGGGTATCCGATTGATGATATATGCGAGATAACTTCCCTTTCCCGGGACGAGGTGGAGAAGCTGAAGAAGTAGCAATTTATTAAGGAACCCGGCTCGCTTACACTCCGCCGGACGTGCCGGGCC
>CAZSGZ010000331.1:2025-3842 GCA_964606455.1 uncultured Spirochaetales bacterium | reverse complement strand
TCTTCGGCCGGCGCTTTCAGTGCTCCGGCATCTGCCTCTTCAACGGGTTTGCCGCCGAGATATTCCGGCCGGCATTCCCCCTAGCAGGCAAAAGAGGCAAAAAAGAGAAGAAAGGGAAAAGACTGCTCCGCGGGCTCCGTGTCATGAAATGGATAATGCTGGTTGTAAGCTTAGGCCTAACCGCCGTCTGGATCTATTTCATCGCGTTTCAGGTGAATACTCCCCTTGTAAAGATTTTCTACCGGTTTGAAAATTTTAAATACCTTCTATTGGAATTAATGCTGGCAATGTTTTTCTGGGTCGTTTTCCTCGGCAGGGGCTACTGTCATATCTGTCCCCTGGGCACCGTCTTAGGCCGGCTGGGTAAAGCCGGTGGACAGCGGATCGATACGGATAAAACGGACTGCATAAGCTGTAAGCGCTGCGATGACATCTGCCCCATGGGTATAGAAATCAGCCCGAATGCCGCGGAAGGCAAGCCGGTCCGGGACCCTATGTGCGTCGGATGCGGGCACTGCGTGGATATCTGTCCGGTGAACACCCTGGCATATACAACCGGCTTTAAAACCTGGACGGCCCGGCTGAAGAGGAGTGAAGAAACATGAAAAAAAGATTGAAAACTTCCATATTTTTTGTCGGCGCCGTAGTCCTGATAATCGGTATCGGCATCATCGTATTCTTGAGCATCCCCTATAAAACCGACTTCGGAACCTTCGCGGAAATGCGGAGACGCTTACGAGCGCCCGGGAATCGGTTCGGAAATTCCGGAAAAACGAGGGTTTCGGCAAACTGACGACCTACATGGAATCCTATAAAAGTCCTCACAGGGTAGAAATACTCGAGCCGAAAACAGCCGACGAGGCCGAACGCCGGGAGTATTATGCCGCGGCACAGCAATGCTATAGAACCTATCTCGAAGCATATCTCCGGTCCCTCGAGAGGGCGGACCGCCGCGCCTCTAAAGAAGAGGCTGAAGAAAACCGCCGGTCATTTCAGACGTATATAAAGAATCTCTACGATAACGATATTGTGGTCAAACTGGGGTATATGATTTTCGACGATGAGGTTTTCGACCGCTACTTCCTCGACGGATTTTGGGGTGCCGACCGGACGGTGATCAAACCGGCGGAGTAATGCCGGCCGGTCCGGGGCGTGTCCCCCGCCTGAAGTTCCTTCAGGCGGGGGACGGTCAATTCAAGCTAAACGGGCCGTACGGGAACGCAGATATCCACGTTGAATATTCCCTTCCCCTGGTCCTTTTCACAACCGTATAGTTCGAAACAGGGGCGGTCATCGGGCTCGTACCCGCTCCCGGGAAGCCACTCACCGTAGACCCACTGCCACGCTTCGCCGAACTGAGCTGCATCGACATCGAAATTGGCAAATACGTACTTTCCTTCCGGAATCGTCAGTTTTCCGATCTCGCCGCTTACCCCGGTGTCTTCGGGCACCTTCAAGCAGACGCTTACCCTCAGTTTTTCGTCATCGGTAATTTCCGGGTTGTCGTGATAGATGATCAGCGTTTGCGGGTCATCACCTATAAGGTCTCGGGCACCCGCCCAGGTAAAGAGCTTCTCATACAGTCCCGCAAAGAGCTGCTCGTCCCCCGCATAGGGGCCGACGTAACGTACGTATGCCACCGTCGTTTCGGGAAACATTTTCACTTCCACTTTCTTGTTTTCAATTGTTTTTACAGACATGTTCGTCCTCCTCGTACTGGTATTGTTACGAGAAGTATAGGCGCCGCCGCTTCGGCGGGCTTTTCCCGGCTTGCCATCCGCTTTTCTCAAATTGCTGAACCCTTTGCCGGTATTGCT